>SVGC01000006.1 GCA_015056495.1 Butyrivibrio sp. | reverse complement strand
ACTATGATTTAGTTGATAATAATTATGCTTTAACGCTTCAACGCGTTTATTTATAAAATTATATTGCTTTAAAGTGCAAAAGTATGTTAATATAGTTCAAAGTTACAGGTATTATTTTTTTCCACTTATCTAATGCTTGTACAAATAAGACAGAATGTGGGCTGAAAGTCAGCCATTTATAGGAGTATTATTATGAAAGAAATAGCAAAATTACTAGGTTACCGCGAAGATATCAAAGTCGTTGACGCAACTCTCCGTGATGGAGGTCTTGTTAATGACTTCAGATTTACAGATGAATTTGTAAAACAGCTTTATTTAACTAATATCAAAGCTGGTGTTGATTATATGGAACTGGGTTATAAAGCAGATAAGGAAATGTTTTCTGTAGATGATTATGGCCCATGGAAATTCTGTGATGATGATTATATTCTCAAGGTCATCGGTGACAATAAAGATACAGACTTAAAGCTGGCAGTAATGGCAGATGTGGGAAGATGCAATTACAAGCAGGATATTAAAAATCGTTCAGAGAGTCCTATCGATCTGATCCGTGTAGCAACATATATCAATACTATCCCTGCTGCCATTGATGTTATTGAAGACGCCAAGAGCAAAGGCTACGAAGTTAGCTGCAATATCATGGCTATCTCAAACGCTCAGGAAGGTGATATCAAAGTAGCTCTTGATATGATCGGTCAGTCTTCTGCTGACTGCATCTACATCGTAGATAGCTTTGGTTCAATGTACCCTGAACAGCTGGCAAGACTTTGTGACCTGTATGTAAGTGTTGCTCAGAAATACGGCAAAAAAGTTGGTATCCACGCTCATAACAATCAGCAGCTTGCTTTTGCCAATACAATTGAGGCTGTAGGTGATGGAGTTGACTGGCTGGATGCAACTTATTCAGGAATGGGAAGAGGTGCAGGAAACTGCTACATGGAAAATCTCCTTGGTTTCCTTAGAAATCCAAAATACAATCTTTTCCCTGTTATCAAATTCATTGAAAAATATATGGTGCCATTAAAAGAAAGCGGCGTTGTATGGGGATATGATCTTCAGTACCTTATGACAGGTATTTTAAATCAGCACCCTCGCACAGCTATTGCTTTTACAAAAGATGGCAGAAAAGATTTTACTGACTTCTACAAAGAAATCGTAGCCCAGGACTGATGAATAGATTGATGTGGTCAAAAGCCCATTCACATTATAAAGCCGGTCATGATTGCACACATGACCGGCTTTTAATCTGACTATTTTTTTATCTCTCTTTTAATGCTTTATCTATAACAGGATTGATCTGCTCAAGAATGTTGTTCATATCCTCAAACATGAAGCCCTTCTTGGTTATCTTAACCTTTATATCATCAATACTGTCAGATACATTTACAAAATATGTTGTTGACTCATCAATATTATTATTTACATCATCAACAGAATCATTACACTTGGAGATGACTTCAGTCATCTGATCACTCTGCTGGCCAACTTCGTCAGCAACGGTCTTGATATTATCAATTATTCCCTGAGTCTGAAGAATATTCTCATGTGACTGATCAATAGCCGTCTTGGTATTATTCAGAGAATCAACCAGTCTCTGGTTATTGGTATTGAGTTCTTCCATACTCTCGCCAATGTTGGCAACAAGTGTCTTGATCTCCTGAGATAGTTTATTTACTTCAGTAGCAACGACAGCAAATCCTTTTCCTGCTTCACCTGCTCTGGCAGCCTCAATGGAAGCATTAAGAGCAAGCAGATTGGTCTGGGTAGCAAAACCGTTGATCTGATTAACTTTTTCCTGGATATCATCAAAACTCTGCTGGAACTTATCAAATACTTCCTGCATTGCATCGATAGTATCTTTTACAGATTCAGAACTGCTATCGATCTTGTCCATTCCATCGTGGGAATCATCTGCAGTTTTTACCAGCTTGGTAATGATAGCATCAAAAGTATCTGTGATAGTTCTGACATTATCAAATTCTGATCTAAGTCTCTCTACAGACTGGATGATATTCTCATGTTTTTCCTGAACAGTCTCAAAGGATTTATTGATTTGGTTGATACCTTCAATAGTATCTGCTTCTTGAGCTTCAAGTCTGTTCTTCTGCTCGATGGCGTATTTACCAACAGCTCTTAATGATTCTATATCCCTAAGAACTTTGGTGTTATCCTGTGCATTATTTACAACATTCTCTGTTTTATTAACATTTCTATTAAATAATCCCATAAGTAATTCCTTTCCATAAATGTGATCTGTTCAATTTATTCAAACACTGCACAAACCATTGTCTGATTAACATGCTGTCTCTTGTACTGCTCGCCACCACCTACAATTCCAACATGAAGTCCAAGTGATTTCATATTAGAAAGGAATGTACCTAAATATGCTTCATTTTCAAAGAGCATATGCCTGTAAATGCAGTTTACAGAATATACGAAATTGATCGTTCCGTTTTCACTTTTGATCTTTTCTCTGGTTCTTGCATTTACATCATTGTAATCCATTAACCTTAGAATACTGATGGTATCATTTTCATTGATCCTCTTATAATTTATAAGTGAACCATTCTTTCCGATATCATACATTGATGAAATAAATACTTCATCTCCGACAATTCTTCCAAGTGGACACTGTAATACGTTATCTACTACCTGACCTCTTGAAATACCAAGCTCATCAGCATATACATCTGCTGCCGGTTTTCCGTCAAGAGTAATAAGCTCCTTATTTTCCAGATTAACCTTAGTAGCTATATGTTTTGGTGAACCAGGAACTACTTCGTAAATATTCTCTGAATATGTACGGATATGTCCTGTCTTATTCTTGATTATCACATAACAGCAGGCATCTTCAAACAGTTCACCATTGCAGGCAACATAAGCAGTCTGACCTGCTGGAACACCAAATACTGTACCACCAATAAGAGGGATTTTCTTACTCTGCAATTCAACATTCATTGTTGTAACAAGTCTCTCTTCATGTCCGGTACAATATTCCATACATATGGTCTTACCTTCTTCAGGACCAACCTTTTTGATTGCTTCCTGCATAAGGCCTATATCTGCAACCGGGCAACTTGATAGATTACGCATAATTCCTGCGGCATAAACGCCATCATCGCCAAATGCCATAGTGATCAGACATTTATCTGATGCAACAGTTTCATAGTAGGACGTACCACTTGTTCCTATAGAAATTGCCTCAGGATAATTTTCCTTAATAATTTTGGCCACTTCTTTCAGAATATTATATGGCGAAATAAAGATTATTAGTTTTGGCTTGCCAGCTGTTCTTAAGGCCTCAGCTACGGCATTTCTAGCATCGGAATTAGTACTTTTACCTACTGTTACATGCATAATATTTCCCTCCAATATGGTAATATACAGACTATAAGCATCTTAATGTTATCGGAATATCGTGTTTTTATCAATGCTAATATTATAAACTAATCTAAAAAAACTATTAAAATCTTTAGACAACAATAAACTTTTATACTCACCTCTCTGTGTTTTCCAGGTTTCAAAATTTTTTATCCAAAAAAATCCTTTTTTCGACACCGATATTCATAGATTTGACTGATATAAATATTTATAATGAGATAGGTGTCAAATTCTATATTATATCGGGGTGACTATATGTTTAAATTTGAAAAAGCTTATCCACATGAAGTTGGAATTTCATCTTCATCAATTTTAAAAGCTATAAAAAATCTGGAGTGCAACGAGATACCTATGCACTCACTTTTGATAATGAGACACGGCAAGCTTGCCTTTGAAACTTACTATGCTCCTTACACAGAAAACACGCTGCATCGTATGTTTTCTATAACCAAAACTTTTACAGCTCTTGGCATTTCTCTTTTATATCAGGAGGGCAAAATAAATCTTGATGAAAGTATCACCACCTATTTCCCTGAATATGTAAATAACAATACACACCCATGGATCAAAGAGACTACCATCAGAAACATGCTTCAGATGCGCACCTGCCATGCCAGCGCTACTTACAAGGTAGATATGGATACTGACTGGGTAGAGAGCTTTTTTACTGTTCCACCTACTCACAAACCAGGAACAATATTCCACTACGACACTTCAGCAGCACATGTAATGGGAGCATTGATAGAAAAGCTCTCAGGAATGAAGATGCTTGATTATCTAAGAGACCGTGCCCTTAAATATCTGGATTTCAGTTCAGATTCATATATCGTCTCAGACCCGTTTGGAGTGCCTATTGGAGGTTCTGGCCTAATGGCTACACCTATGGATATCCTAAAGGTTCTGTACGTATTATCAGAAAACGGCACTGTAAAATGTGAAGACGGCGTAGAGAGACAGTTATTTCCTGCTGAATTCATCTCACAGGCCACGAGCAAGATATCAGACACCATAGTTACGGGTCCTATTCTGAGCGAACAACAGGGCTATGGCATGCAGATATGGCAGAATGAACAAGGCGGTTTCGTTATGTACGGAATGGGCGGTCAGTTGGCGATCAGTCTGCCAAAGCAGGATATGCTCATCATGACAACTGCTGATACACAGGGTCTTGCTGGCGGCAACCAGACAATATACAAGGCGATCTACGAATGTATCCTTCCTGCACTGGATAATGAGGACTGTGCAAAAGAGGCCGAAGACGCAGCGCATACAGCATATAAAGACCTCTTCGAGTATGCCTCAACCCTGTCCATAAAGCCACCTGTAATCAAGACCTATACATTTAATCCTTCTGAAAAAGACTATGCTACAAGTAGCATTAATCTTGCCTATAAGATCATGGACAACAACCTTGGTTTTACCAAAATGCGTCTTATAAGCAATCCTCATGAAAAGAAAGGCGTACTGACACTGGAGCAGGAAGGCAAAAATGTCTTCAATATCCCATTTGGCATAGACAATATGGTTGAGAGTGTATTCCCTGTCTATGACTATAACTGTTATACAGGCTCTACATGGCTCTCTTCCAACGTACTCTACATCCGCTCGCACATCGTAAGCGAATGTGTAGGCTCTGTACACTTTGAGATCTATATTCAGGAAAAAGATGTTACTGTTTTCATGAAAAAGATAGAAGAAACTTACTTTAAAGAATTCAACGGCCATTTATATGGAACATTGATCAGTGAATAAGAATAATTAACTTTAAGGTATAAAAAAGCCCCAGCGGTGTGCTCGACGTAAAGAAATTAACATCTGCACTGCGCTGGGGCTTATATTGTATTACCATGTAACTTTTAATTTATAGTTTTTGATCTCCGGAACCGGAGTATGTCTCTTTACAAAGGCCTGTAACAGATCCGGCATTTCTTCAGTACTGTTACGAATGATTTCTGAATTACCAATAGCTGTATATCCGCCTGTACCTGTTGCTCTATAGTTACTTGTTACGAGAGTGTATTTAGCATCAGGATCTATAGGGCTGCCATCCAGTTTCTGCATCTTTACAACTCTTTCACCAACAGGCTTTCTAAGATCAAATTCATAATCCATGTTGGCATAAAAATCATAGTTATAATGTTCAACCTTAGGCATAAGAAATTCTTCTGATACTGCAGGCTGACCATTCTCGTCCAGAACGAAATAAGAAGCCACTCTTTCCAGTGAGCTCTTTAATGTAGCTCCAGTAACTTCCAGGACCATTACTGTATTTGAAAAAGTATATATTCTGCAAATATCCCTTATTGTAATTGGCTTGGCAAGACCAAGTGGATCATTTCCAAGACTGGTACATGAAAAATCTGCTCCGCTAAATTCAAGCTGAACCTGATTAAAGATTGCAGCTATTTTACTCCCGTAGAGCGCTGCATCCATCTTGGCTTCCGGCTCTATAGCTTCCACAAGCTCACCAATCGGTTCATCAAGCCATTTCTGAACATCCTCTTCCATAGGAGTCATTCTTCCAAATGGCTCATCCTTATGAACACTTCCAGTAACTCTAAGCTCTGACTTTACATATATTTCTGCATTTTTTCCGCAAAGCTCGTATTCATCCTGTATTCCATCAAAACCATCTTTTTCACAAATATCCATGTGAATATATTTGGAAGCATTTGATGGTGGCTGTACTGCAAAAGTACCGTCAAGCATAAATTTCTCATTAGCGATATGCTGATGACCGGTAAGGAGTATATCGTATCCAAGCTCTCTACCAATCATGCAACCAAGGTTTTCTCTTGTTTCAGACAGCTTTCTGCCTGTGGCAGGATCTTCTTCAAATCCGCCATGGTAAATAAGAATATAGAGATCGCAATTTTCTTTTTTCAGTTCTTCTAATGCTTTTCTGGCAGCTTCGTAAGGATCTGTTACCTTAAGCTCAGTCAGATGCTCCTTCTGTTCCCACACATTGACGAACTCTGTAACAGCACCTGAGATACCTATTTTCATGCCATTCTCAAGGACTTTCACTGCCCATTTCTTGAATCTTAATTCTCCGCGAAGGTCTTCAACGTTGGCACATACACACTGTCCCCTCATGGCATTCAGATAATTTCTGATAACATCATAGCCAAAATTGAAATCATGATTACCAAGGGTAAAATAGTCCAATTCCATAGCATTAAAGCCTTCTGCTACAGGATGAAAATCATACCCCTCTGCATGAGAGAGATAATACTGTGTAAGAGGTGTTCCCTGAAGTGAGTCACCACCATCCATGACAAGGGTATTGCCATCTTTTTTGATCTCTCCAGCAATATTTAACAGTCCACTGTTTTCAGCCTTCCCTGTACCATAATTAACAGGAAAGATGTGTCCATGTGTATCAGAAGTATAATAAATTGCTAACTTTCTCATATATTCGTATAACCACCTATCTATATTTTATTCCATCAGATCAGCTTCAGGTCTGAGCCAGATAATTCATAACTCTGTCCATATTCAGGTAATATGCGCTTGCCAGCCTTGGCTGACTGAACCTGTTCAGGTCTAAAACTATGAAGAGGTATAAGTACCTTTGGTTCAATAGCATCCAACATATATCTGATGTAATAAGGTCTTGAATGGCCGCCTGTTCCCATGTATTCATGAGTGATCCCAAGTGTATCAAGTACCATATGGAACTTCTTGAAAGAAGGATCATAATCTCCAAGTGGTGATCCATCAGCATGAACATATATAGAAATATCATTCTTTAATGGGATAAGATCATAAACATGTCTGTAATCCTGCTGAAGTACATACTTTGCAGGTGCCTTAGCTATATCATCAAGAGTAACTGCTGTATACTCAAAATCAAGCTGGCTCTGTCTGTACTGATCTATATCATCTTTTCCGGATCTGATGACCACACTGAGCTTGTCATCAGGGTAAAAAGCATGTACATAATCAGCCTGCTCAGGCTCAAGAACAAGCACTCTTCCTGCTTCAGAAATTGTCTTTAACAGATTATGGATACGTTCCACATTTCTATTGTAATTGTTTAATACGATAAGTCCCTGCTCTGTAGAAGCTTTTTCTCTCATATAGTTCTGAAGAACAGCTTCTGTATTGCCCATTGTCTCAGGCTCCTCAAGACTGAGCATATCAATATCATCAAAGCTTGCTGTTACACCCTCTGTAATTACTGCATCACAGCCATGACACTCTTTTGCAAATGCCTCTGTTATATCCCTATGGAAACCATGGAATCTGTAATCTCCTGTGTAACACACATTACCATCCTTTGTTGAGATGAGATATCCACAAGCTCCAATAACATCATGGTCGATCTGCACAACCTTCACTGTGATATCCCCAACAGTAAAGCTCTGTCCATAATCAACACCGATACATTTCTTATGCTCTTTTACTTCCACATCCTTCATCTGGGCAAGATGCTTGTACAATTTGCAGGAATCACTGCTCATATAAACAGGAACAGCATCATCAAGCATTCCAAGACCACCCATATGATCAATATGCATATGAGAGATAATAAAGAAATTGTCTTTATCATCTTCACTATAGGACTTCAATCCCAGTCTATGAGCTGTATTATCATCATAAATACCGTCCATAGGCGTCAAGATCCCCAGATTAACGTAGTTGTAAGCCCAGTCACCCTCAGTCACTTTGGCCTTATTATCAATAATATCCGCATTGGCAAAACCAAAGTCAAACATGCACCTTGTAGTATCAGTCTCAACCGCTACGAATGTTCCACCAATCTCTTTTAATCCATTAAAAAAACGAAGTTTTGTCATCTTCTCACCTCGCATCAAAAATTTAGGTTAAGGAAATTAAGTATACCATTTTCTTCAAAAAATTCAACAAACCTATTATTTTTTTATAATTATCCTTTCCCACTTTATAAGGTATGAAAAAGGGCTGTCCTGAAGGACAGCCCCGTGTTTATATGGTCATTACTAAAAACTGAAAAAACAAATAATTATTTAACTGTAACAGATGTGATGTGTGGGTTAACACCTTCATACCAGTAAAGGAATCCTTCGAGGTCTACAACATCACCTACGTTAAGGCCTTCAACTGTCTTGTAAACATCTGAATCCTTATCGCAAAGGTATGACTCTACTGTAAATGAATATGTGTTGCCATCGATAGAAACGTTGAAGTAAAGGTCATCACCCTGTGAACCTGAACCATCCCAGTTGTAAAGGAATGCTACTTCGTTGCCGTCAGCATCTGTGCTAGCTTCAACAGTCATATCTGTAAATGATACATACTGGTTCTGAAGGTCGATGAGTTCATCTTTTCCAAGAAGGCTTGTTACATCTGTAGGCTCTGCTACGAATGTATCGCCATCTTCTACAAACTCGAATGTAGCGTCTGTAATCTCAACTTCACCAGACCACTCTGACTTGTAACCTGTAACTCTGATCTTTGTACCAACTTCAAGCTTTGCATAATCTTCTTCTGAGCAAGCCATGTTGTAAAGGAAATAAGCGCCTTCTTCTGTCTGTGTATAAACAGTTGCCTTGTCTTCCCACCATGACTGCTTAGCCTGTACATAAGTCTCAACACATACTTCTGTGTCAAGATCAGCTGCAACATACTCTTCATATGTCATAACAGCTACGTCTGATTCCTCAGTGCTCTCTTCTGTGCTTGCTGCATCTGCTGCAACTTCTTCTGATGTAGCTACATCAGCAGCATCTGTTGTCTCTTCAACAACTGTAGCTTCCTCTGCTGGAGCTTCTGTTGTTGTCTCAGCGCTTGAACAAGCTACAAGGCTGAATACCATACCTGTTGCAAGAATTAATGCGAGATTCTTTTTCATAATTTTGTTCTCCTCTTTTTAGATAATCATTGTTATCGTTACCGCATGATCAACACTACCAATGTTTATGCCCAATAACAAAACGTTATCAAGCAAGTTTTCATGCAATGCTAATTATACACACATTTTATCTTGTAAACAATATATTGTGTATCAATTTTTCTTTATTCTTAAGAAATACGTAATGCCTAAAATAACCCAGACTACTGCCAAGGTAACAAGCAGTACAACTGATTCTGTAGGCAACGGTCCCAGGTCTTTTGTCTGGGTGCCACCGGCAGCACTGGTCTGATCCAGATGATACAGCGAATAAACTTCATCATAGAGATCATCTATGAAAGCATCATCAACTGTTTTCTTACGCCTTTTTGCCTTTGTGACATTTTCAATCATTGTACCTGCAGCGTTTCTAAGAGATGTAGAACCGTTAAATACAGGTGTAACAAAGGTATTATCAATATTTTCAAGGATCAGCTTGGAGGCCTGTATCTTTATTGAGTAATAGTTGCTGTCATCCTCACCTTCTCTTGAAAGGTAATCCTGATATTCTTCACTGTTGTGAGCCTTTTGAGTAACAGGCAGATATCCCTCTGTCTCTGCATAAGCCACCTGCACATCATTAGTCAAAAGGAACTGAGCAAACAGCCAAGACGCAAGTACTTCACCATTATCTTCTTTGTTAAAGATACATATAGATGGTCCCTGCGAGATCATCTGCGGATTTTCTGTATCATACTGTGGAATAGGCATTACAACTGTCTCAAAGTCCACTTTTTTGTCCGGACTGATATCACTAAGAGGTGCATTTGAACCCATCCATGTAGAACCGGCTGTTGAATCTATTGCAAAAATACACTGTCCTGCGTTAAGGAAGTTGGCAGGATAACTTGAAATTGCAAATGTTGAAAACGCTCCTGTTCCGGCATGTTCAGCAACGGTCTTTAAAATATTTCTTGTATCATCATTAAATATCTCTATTGTGCCGTCATCTGTTGAATATCCTGCGCCAAGCTGCTTCAGCATCTGGATCATCATGTTATCAGTTGATTTATAGATGAACGGAATAAGTGTCTTTTGACCATTAACAGCATAGTTACCATCTGAATCCATAGCGAGGGCTGCCTCAGATACTTCCCAGATAAAATCCCAGGTAAGAGTCTCCGGTAATTCATAGCCAAGCTTTTCAACGTAGGTCTTATTGATATAGCATGCTTCTGTGGATCTCATGAAAGGAATTGCATAGGTTACACCGCCCAGCTTACATTCTTCCATGTATTTTTCAACCATCTCATCATATGTAGGTCCATCGAATAACAGCTCGCTTCCGCCAAGTCCGTATTTTTCATCTGCTATCAGATCATCCAGCGGAACTACGATATCCTCACCTGTCAGATATGTGGCAATATGATCAGGATATGTAATACATACATTTGGCGTGGTTCCGGTAGTTATATTCGTAATTACGTCATTATATATTTTGCCGTAATCAGTATAAAGTCTTATTGTCACATCAATATTTGGATATAGCTTTTCAAAATCTTCTATCGCTTTATTGTATATGTTGGTCTGGGCTTTATTGGTATCATTTTTTGCCCAAAAGGTGATCTCATACGTCTTAGATGTATCAAACTCATCCGGAATCTCAAATCCTGCTCTGTCAGTGGATCCGTGACATCCTGTAATCAGGAGAGATGGCAAAAGACAAGTAGCAACAACTGCTGCCTTTAACCTTTTTCCAATATCACGCTTGTTTCTCATCCCTTTGTACCTCCTCTTGATACACCAGCCATTATCTTTTTATGGAAAATGAGGAATATGATCATAAGTGGTAGTGAAATGACTACAACTGCAGCCATCATTGCCGGGATATTCTCTCTTCCGAAACCATTTTCTCTGATCTCCTGAATACCGTTGGATACAAGGAAATAGTTGGCATCATCAGTTATAAGTCTTGGCCATACGTATGAATTCCAGCATTCAATGACTTTCAAGATCGTAATAGTAACAAGCGTTGGCTGTGAGATTGGAAGCATGACCTTGTAGAGGTATCTGAAATCAGAAGTTCCGTCTACTTTAGCTGCCTTATATAACTCTTCAGGTATTTCTTCAAAATTCTCTTTTAACAGATAGATATAGAAGATCGAAGTGACTGAAGGTAATATCAATCCCATAAATGTGTTTCTCAGATCAAGGTTGGTGATAGTAACAAAGTTAGTGATTATCACCAGCTCATTAGGTATCATCATCAGAGAAAGGAAAAACGCAAATACAAGGTTTTTGCCCTTAAAATCTATTCTTGCAAAAGCATAAGCTGCAAGGATTATGACGATCATCATCATTGCAGTTGTCACAACAGTAAATATCACCGTGTTAAAAAAGTACCTTGCCAGAGGCACTGCTGTAAAAGCATCAAAATAGTTCTGGAGGGTTGGTGATAAGGTGTAGAGCTTTGGTATAAACTCTGAGTTGTATGAACCGTAGCTTTTAACAGATGTAAGTATCATCCAGTAAAAAGGGAACAGAACTATCAGCGCCCAGATGCCCAGAAACAGATATATAATGACTTTTTTTATGATCTCTTTTATTTTTTCAGATTTCTCAATTTTATTTATTTCGTTTGAATTTGCACTCATATTAAATTCCAACCTTCTTGTTGCTGAGCATCAGATTGATGCTGGTTATCGTAAACACTATGGCAAAAAGAATAAGTGCAGCCGCTGCTGCATAGGAAGGGTAGCCTCCGTTGTCACCATAGAGCATGTCGTACACATAACCTACTATGGTATTCATGCCAGCTGCGTTCAAATTGGTACCAAAAAGAGCAACTTCATCGCTATAGGCTTTGAATGCACCTATAAAGCCTGTAATGATCAGGTAAAAGATCATTGGAGATATCATAGGAAGTGTGATCTTATAGAAGATTCTAAATGATGATGTTCCATCAACCTTGGCAGCCTTGTAATAATCCGGATTAACAGATGCAATTGCACTTGTAAGGATCAGGATCTTGAATGGCAGCACTACCCAGATAGTATAAAAGCACATTACAAACATCTTGGCTGCATAGGGTCCATCGATGAAATCAATGGAAGAACCGCCAAAGAAATTAATAAGAAGATTGATCATACCATCTGTATAAGCAGTCTTTTTAAAAAGGATCATGAATACAAGACCAACTGCCAGTGTATTAGTTACATAAGGCAGGAAATATATGGTCTGGAACAGTTCCTTTAAAGGCCCTATAGAACTGAGCAATATAGATATAAGAAGCGCCAGTGCTGTAGATACAGGCACTGTGATTATAACGATTATAAAAGTATTTTTTAATGCCTGTATAAAGAACTGGTCATGCAGGACATATGAATAATTGTAAAATCCTATTCCACTATAGGACTGTGAAGCAAAATTGTAATTTTCCTCTATGGAATAGATGAGAACATCTATAAGAGGATATATCATAAATACACTTAAAAACAGCAGCGCCGGTAAAAGATACAACCAGCCCTTAAGGTTATTTTTCATAATCATCCACCCTTTGATAAAAATTGTTATCAGAATAAATATCCATGTACACTATCAGTTATTTGTCAAAATAACTTCTTCTGTCTCTTTATCAAAAATATAAAGCTTTTCCGGTTTGATACTAAAGCTGACTGTCTTGCTGCTGGTATCAACCCTGTTCTCAGCGCTTATGATAGCCCTGATCGTTGGATTAAGTGAAGCTTTATGAGTAGATACTACGCTGGTATCACGTCCCATTATCTCTACACCCTGGAGCTGTGCCTTAAATGGTCCATCTGGATCAAGCACAAAGCCTTCAGGCCTGATTCCGATGTATACCTTCTGATCCTTGACTGCCTTGGCCTGGCCGATATACTCGTTGTCTTCGCCATCGCCATCAACACCTAAATATATGCCACCATTTTTGACATATCCTTCAAACACGTTTATGGCAGGTGTTCCCAGGAACTTGGCAACAAAGAGATTGACCGGATGGTCATATACATCCTGAGGCTTACCAACCTGATTGATAACGCCGGCTTTCATGACAATGATCTCATCAGAGATACTCATAGCCTCTTCCTGATCATGGGTTACAAAAATGGTTGTGATACCTGTTTCTCTCTGGATACGTCTGATCTCTTCTCTTGTCTGAAGACGAAGTCTTGCATCCAGATTGGAAAGAGGCTCATCAAGAAGAAGTACTCTAGGTCTTTTAACCAGTGCTCTGGCAATGGCTACTCTCTGCTGCTGACCACCTGACATTTCCTTTGGTTTTCTATCCATAAGCTCTTCAATCTGCACAAGCTTGGCAGCTTCATAAGCCATCTTATCCATTTCCTCTTTGGAGAGCTTGTCCTTGCCCTTACGGTTTTCCAGAGGGAAAGTAATATTCTGCTTAACAGTCAGATGCGGATACAGTGCATAGTTCTGGAACACCATGCCGACACCTCTTTTTTCAGGAGGCAGTCCTGTTACATCATCTTCATCAAAAAAGATCTTGCCTTCTGTTGGTTTTTCAAGGCCACAGATCATGTTAAGTGCGGTACTCTTACCACATCCTGACGGGCCAAGAAGTCCTACCAGCTTGCCGCTTGGTATTTCAATATTGAAATTATCCACAGCTACAACATCACTGTGTATTTTTTTATTTCTGTTTGGGAATTTCTTAGTCAGATTTTGTAATGAAACTTTCATAAATCCTCCACTTTTTCAACAAAGTATTTTTCCACTGAGGCTATTCTATCACATTTTACTGTAGCATCCATAGGGGCTAGCCGCATTTTATTGGGTAGGAAATATTATTCAGTCAGCAAAAAGACCGGCACCAGTGTGCCTGCTCATCCATCTATGACCATGAATGAGCAGGCACGCCGGTGCCGGCCATATATTTATGCAGAACGATATCTTTTTTTGGAAGATCTTCTATCATAATCTCTTTCGCGATAGTACTGAGCTTCATTAGCTTTTCTCTTTTTCCTGGAATTAGAGAGAGGCCTGAAAATGGTCATACGACCTGTCCAGCCCACAATACGCGTCAGGATGATACCTGCAAAAATTCCGATACTGTCTATGCATACGTCCTTTTTCTGAGGTGATCTGCCTGCTACAAATGACTGGTGAAACTCGTCCAGACAGGCATAGCCCACGCAGAACGTTCCTGCCACAAGCACAAGTGGAATTCCTCTAAGTCCATATACGTACAATGGAAAAGCTACTGATACTGCCAGTAGGAAATATTCAGTTATATGTGCTGCCTTTCGTATATAGTACTGAAAATGCTCGGTCAGATATTCGATGTGCTCTGATGTCCAGCCCTGATCAAAAGTTTCATTAGCTATGCTTAACACCTCTTTTCCAAATTCATAGCTAAGCTGACTACTCTCATTGGAATTTTGAGCTGAAAACGAAAATATAAGGCACATCATGAATATTGCCGGCAAAAAAGACATTGGCTTTAATACGAAACGCAGTGTCTGTTTTATATACATCCAAAAATATTTCATGCTTTAAAGTATAGAGGAATAAATATTTATATACAAGTGCGTTTTTTCTTAAGATTTTTATACTATCTCTTTAATGTCTCCGCTGGAAATAATATATACTTCTTTTTCAGAGGGCTTCTGGGCTTTTTGCTTTGCAAGGAGAGACTTCATCTCTGCTTCTGAATGTCTGTCCGTGTTCAGAAATATTGATTCCATATCACATTCAAGGGCAATCCTGATATCGCTGGTAAAATCATTGCCGATCATGACTGCTCTGTCTCTATCTATATGATGCTTTTTCAGCAATTCTTCCATAAACTCAGGCTGTGGCTTTTTCTTCTCATGGTCTGATGAGATAAAAATGTCATCAAACAGATTCCATATACCAACCTGACGCATTTCAGGCTCTGTAAAGCAGCGCTGTGCATTGGATAAGAGATATACTTTTTTCCCCAGCTCTTTCAATTTCTTTAAAGTGCTGACTGTGTTTTCATATACATCAAGTCGAGTTCTGGAGTTTTCTCTAAACTGCAGAGCTACCTGCTGTATCCAGGGATCATCCATAGATATCTCAGCTTGTGTTCCTACAGGATCACCTTTTTTACCTTCGTTATATAATCTTGCAAATACCTTATCAAGCCTGATCTCAGGGTATTTAAAGCCTGTTGCCTTGGCGAGATCCTGCTCTTCCTGCCCTACCATCTCAAGGTATTTTTCATGAATAGCTGCCGGTGTATATACAACGCCCTTTTTTCCATATTCAGCAGCCAGTTCTTCCCACAGCTCGTCTATGCTCTCGTCTGTGTGGATATCTATCAATGTTCCATATAAGTCAAAAATATATGTGTCGTAAACTTTCATTTGTTTCCTCGTTGTTGCTATTACTCTTTTACCAAAATCGCAATTGATCTGGCTGGCATAGTGATCTCAGTTCCATCATATACAACAGCTTCATCAGAAACTGTAAGCTGAGCCCCAAGGGCTGTATATTCCAGAGCATCTCCTGCAAGAGTCACAGTTTTGGTCTCTTCTGACATATTGATTGCAATGGCAATGTCCTGAACCTGCACAGTATCGCCATTTGCATTAGTCACTTCGCCGCCATCAACGCTTTTTTCCATAAAGCAGACATCATCATCCGAAATCTCTTCAAATACAGTTACATCCCCTCTGGCAATTGCAGGAAATGCATTTCTTATAGCAATGGCCTGTTTATAATAGTTGTAGATTGAATCTGCATCACCAACCTGAGCCTCAAGAGAGCCATATTTCATTGTGATATCATCCATTCCGGAAGGACCATCACATAGTCCTTCGCTGTCTGCATCCTCAGACCAGTACATTGGAGCTCGTTTGTTTTCATCTTTTCCAGAGCCATACATTCCAAGTTCTTCACCATAATAGATAAATGCGTTGCCGCTCATCATCAGATTAAGGGCTCCGGCAAACTTGGTCATAGCCTCAGAATCCTCACCAACGTAGTAGCCTGAGCTTCTTGCCATATCATGATTGGTATAAAAAGGAGCTGAGATATAGTCTTCATTATACTGACTATACAGTGTCTGCATATCCTCAAGTCCGCTAGCAAACTTCAGGGCACTGTATCTTCCATGAGCTGCCTTGGATATGATTCCTTCACTTCCTGAATAATCAAATTCAAAAAGAGAATCGATTCCGCTTTCATAGTATTTTGCATAAGTTGACTGATTTGCCCACGCCTCACCTACTACGTAAGCATCACTTTTATATTCTTTTACAGTATCAACAAACCATTTCAATTCTTCTATACTACTGTCATTATTCCCATAGTCGTAGTACAGGACAGCATCCATTCTAAATCCATCGGCACCTCTGTCTATCCAGAATTTGGCCATCTCAGAGAGTTCTGCTCTTACATCTTCATTTTCAAGATTCAGATCCGGCATCTCTGACCAGAATCTTGCCTCGTAGTACCAATCAGTACCTGATAGCTGGCAATATCCATCTTGCTCTTCTTTGGAAAAATTGTAATAATCAACATACTTACACTCTGAAGGATCAGGATCTGCATCTGCTGGCAGACTCTTTAAATATTCTGCAGCAGCTTCAAACCAAGGATGCTGTGATGATGTGTGATTGATAACGGTATCAAGGATCACATTGATTCCTCTGTCATGACACTCGGCTATGAGCTGATCAAAATCATCCAGTGTGCCGTATTCAGGATCTATATCCATGTAATCCGTAACATCATACTTATGGTATGTAGTTGACGGGCAGATTGGCATCAGCCATATCTCGTTACAGCCAAGGTCGCTGTATGTTGAATCATCACCGTCATTTATGTAGTCCAGTTTCTGTATAAGTCCCTGAAGATCACCTATTCCATCTCCGTCACTGTCATAAAATGAATAGACAAATACTTCATAGCAGGTCCTGTAGTTATCATCTATTATCTGTGGAATATAGCTATAGTCAGGCTGGTAGGCAGTTGTATCTGAGCTGGAAGCCTGACTGTCAGCACTCTCCTCACTGCTTCCATCTATGCCAGTACCTTCATTTATGCTAGTGCCATCAGCCCCATTGCTACTACCCGCTGTTGACTCAGTGCTTTCACTTTCCTGCATAGTACTGCTTTCTTGTGGCTCAGCCTTACTTCCACAGGCTGTTAATCCTACTGCGCATGCAAGTGCTATAGGTATTATTGATCTGATCTGTTTTCTCATAGTACTCCCTTATCACATATTGCTTTATGTATTGATTAAATACTCTATTGCTCGGATCGGTATCGTTTCCGACATTTATAGTATATGTAATATCAGTTCATCTTTCAAGCAATGAGTTTGTATGCAAGCATCTGCATCAAAAAAAGAAGCAGCAGTCGTCAAGGATCTGCCGCCCCTTTTATAAAGTATATTAACAGGTTGCCGCGAATTACTATTTTAACCCGCTTATGTGCATCTGCTAAATATCATAATATTGATTTTTCTGCCACTTAAGCCTATTGCTGCTGATCATTCGCTTGTAGCTTGATATAGTAACATCAGCTGCTCTGTAATCCCCATGAAATGAGAATTATAGTACTATTATCCGTTTTTACGATAATATAATCAATGTAAAAACATTTATTTTTGATTATATTTTTATAAATAAAAGTGAAAATTTTTATTATTGTCAGATTATTCCCCGTGTTTTTAAGTAAAATCCATATTTTTTGCCACTACTCTATTCGAAGGCGACTTCGTCCCAGAGCCTATTTGCCTCTTGTATCATTTTCTTATGAAAGCCGCAGCAAGTGCGATGGTGTTTGAAACAGTATCAAATAGGGGTTAGCCTTGACCAACATGGCGTCTGTGAGCATAATCAAAAGTAGATAGAAGTCTGTTCGTTTCTTGTTTTATGTTGATAGCGAGGTAATGCCTATGATTACCAGTTTAAGTAAGATAAAAGATGGAATGAAATGCAGGATCATATGGCTCCTGAGTCCTTCGGACATGCTTAGGGAATACGCAAGTATTTCAGAAGATGATGAGTTATATGTACTTCAAAATTTTGGCAATGGCAGTGTGATTGTAAAATTCTTAGGGCATAGCTTTGCTCTAAGCAATGACATTACTGCCAGAATAAAAGTTGAACAAATTTTATAAATTCTGTGGTCTTTATTTTTTAGGCTTAGTTGCAGTAAAATAACATTTTTTACCTAAAATAAAAATTGCGTTTTTTACTGTAAGGCCTATCATGCACTCTTCTCAGCGTTAGGCCTAACCTTTTTCCAATTTGGATATCAATAAACTACTTTTCATGTGCAAGTCCTTAAACATCTCGGCCTTTATCCAGCCGTTGATTGCCTCCATGGCGGCGTTATCGGTAGGTGTTCCTGCCCGAGACATTGAATGAACTATGTTATACAGTGGCAGAAGCTCGTTAAAGCTCTTTGAAGAGTAAACAGAACCCTGGTCAGTATGAAGGACCATTTCCATTTCAGGATACTGCGCCTTGATATCAAGGATCTCTTTGAGGCCACTCATGTATGTCATCCTGTCACCACGTTTCTTTGACAGGGAGTAAGAGAGAATCTCATTGTTCCAGATGTCCATGAACAGTGTCAGCTCATAATAGACACGTATAATGAATTTGGTTCAGTTCTTACAGAAGTTAACCCTTCTTACAGTCAGGAATTTACTTATGATGAGAATGGTTATGTTGTTGGTTCTCGCATGGTATCTGCAGATGGTGATGATGAGTATACAATTCCAGCTGATGAAATTTCATCAGATGTAGATGAAGACGGAACAATCATTCACAGAAAAGTATCCGGTGTTGAATACTATTACTACTACACAACAATCGAAGTTCCTGTACAGTAACTCTAACATTTGACAACTGAATATTGTAATAGAGGGTTAATAATCGATTATTAACCCTCTTTATAGGAATTGGAGAAAAAGAAACTTAAGCGATAATAATATCACAATTATTTAACATTTTTTGTGAAATAGTTGCATTGATTTTTGATTTGTAGTCGATATAATGAAAGTAGAAACAGAAATGTTTCCGATGTAAGAGCATCGTAAAAAGTTGTGCTGCGGATGGAGCAGGGTAATTATTCCATCTCATAAGATACCATTTGCAGGTATCGAGCCCGGCAACAGGGATAAATGTTGTAGTCCAGGCAGGGGACTTAATTATTTCTGCACCTTTAAGGCATCTTAACTGGGTGCCGAGGCTGACAACCAGCAGAAAACTCTTAACAAAAATAGTCTGAGGAGTGTGTTTAACCGCACACTCCTCTTTATGTATACGGAGAATCAATGCTGACTAAGGCTGAAAAGAAAAACATAATACGTCAAGATATATTGGATGCTGCTATTGTGTACAGTCAGAATCTTGCAGGACGGTCTTTTTTATATGTGTATGGGGAGGAATATTTTGAATTATACTTTCCAACAAACAGATTTCTGCATCTGACTGGTGTTGCAACTTATTTGTCTGGTAAAGAATTTTATAAAAATGCTAAGAATGCAACTTTAACATGTGATCAGTTCTTTTTTAATTCTGAACACCCTTATAACTCGGCTCGAAAGAAACTGCCGTGCTTAAAAAGAGCCCCTGAGCTTACAAATACTATGGTATGTGTATTGAAAGATATGCAAACGCTTTCTATAACATATAAGCTGAGTGTTACTAATTTGGAGTTTACTTTGGGATTAGTACAGCAGACTGATAATAATGGTAACGCAATGCCTAACAGGTTTATTCCAATGACTCTACGTGTGGAAGATTCATCTGTTAACAAAAGTGGCGGTGGAGAGGTAATCGATTTTATCTTTTCTAAAGATGCAAGTAAAGCGATCTATGATACTTTGACTATTAAGGACGAACGCAAAGAGATACCTGAAAGCGTACGAATGCTCATAACCAAAGAGCTTTGTGAGTCAGAAGTAAGCAATCAGGAATGATTAATACATACGTATAGAAAAGTGTTTGACCAGTTGTTTGACCAGAGGTCAAGTCGGTGCCGTCAAGCCCCCTTTCTACGCTGGTTTCGGAGAAGTGTAATTCGTGTTCGAATCACGTCACTCCGATTCATGCCCCCTCATTTGACATTTCTTATAACATTGACCATAAGTTGTTTTGAGTACTTTAAATAGATGACATCATGAAATTCGCATGGATACTAATCTCTAGAGGTTAGTTTTGTCTACAGTATGCAATAACTGCTTGTTCAAAATGATATGTACCCTCTTTACTGGACATCCAGTAAAGAGGGTATATATCATTTTGACTATCGGCTATTTTTATGCTTGTTATTCCCAAACAAAATTGCTTTGGGTAAAAATGCTTTATTTTTTTCAGATTGTTTGCCTGTTAATAGTTATTATAGTGACCCTAAAACGGCCCTACATATTTCGTTCTTTTTTGAACTAGAATGAACTCAAACAGACAATAGCATACCATGGTGATTAATGAAAAAAGCCCATAATATCTAGCTTTCAGCTATTATTACAGGCTTTCTTAGTTAGCAGGGGAAGCAGGATTCGAACCCGCATGAACGGTTTTGGAGACCGTGATACTAGCCATTGTATGATTCCCCTGAGTGCACATATAACGCGCTCAACGAAAATGATTATAGCATAGTAATTATCTATCGTGCAACAATTTTTTCAATGATATATATATATCGAAATATAGTATGTATTCCTATGACGTCAAACAGAAAGCCGCACTAGCTGCGGGTTTCGTAAGGCAGTGAAACAAGAGGCAACCAAGCCCTTCGATGTTAATCGACTTTAAATGGCTTGGTTGCAACATTTTTGAACTTTATGTTCAAAAATGTATGTATTCCTATACCTTTTTGTCGCTGCAAATGAGTCAATTTGATACGTCCCCGGTGACTCATTGTGCACAATGAGTCAGTTTGATACGTCCCCGGTGACTCACCGGGGACTCATAGGCTTATCCCCAGATGCGGACGGTGAGACCACCATTAAAGCCTTCAATGGCTGCTGTAAGATCAGTTTTATTAAGGAATAACAGATTATTGTTGTCTGTGTCGATGACCGGCTTGAATCTGTCACCCTTTTTCTCATTGATCACGTGAAGCGATGCTTTGTTATTGTCCTTGTCAATTCCTACAAGGCTATAATCGGCGTGTAATACAACTCTGCCATCTTTATATATTCTCTGAATATCTACGCCTTCAGGGCTTATACTGCCTCTGAAGATTTCGTTATCACAATAACCGGTAAAATAGACTTCCTGTTTCTTGATAAGTTCACCATCTGGACTTTCATCATTGTCTGAAGGTACTTCCTGAAGACCGGTCACGAATACCTGTATAGTCAGCAGTTCTTTACGATAGGTCAGGAAATGTTCTGTGGCAATGTAGAGGCTTTCTGTCTTTTCTTCATCAAATCCATGGCCTGCATTTCTGATCAGCACCAGATGGCATTCCTTGGCAGACGAAAAGCTCTTGGAAGCCTTGATAGAATAGCTGTAATTAACAACCGGGTCTTCCATTCCATGAACAAGCAATACTCTTCCCTTAAAAGCTGCCATTTCCTTGAATGGGTCAAGGTATGAGGCTTGATAAAAGAACTGTTTTCCAAGGGTCATACCATTAGGACATTCTATCTTTTCAGGTGTAACGTTTGGATCATAATGTCCGCCGCCAAGGCATCCAAGCCTTGCATGATCCGGGATGCACAATGCAGGAAATACTAAAACAAGATTTTCAACCTCGTCAGGGCATTTTGCGGCAGCAAGGTTGGAAATAAAGCCGCCCTGACTAAAGCCCATAAATGTAATATGCTCATTGTCTGTATATGAAAGACTCTTAACATACTCAAATACAGTCAGAAGGTCTTCTGTCTCAGATCTGATAGTCATATCAATATCTGCGCCGTCACTTCTGCCGCCTCTGTCAGGAGCACTGCCTCCGCAAAAATCAAAGCTATATACTGCATAGCCGATTGATGCAAAATGCTCACATTCTCTCTTTATGCCATCACAGTCATCGCCGAAACCATGGCACAGTATCATTGCCTGATACTTTCCAGATTCTAAGTCTGCTCCTTCCGGCAGGTATTCTCTGGTATATATCTTCACTTCATCTTTATTGCAAAAAAATTCCCTTAATACAAAACTATTTCCCATAACAATTCCCCCAATATATCTTTCTTTAAATATAAAAAAATATAACTCTAAAATACTATTTTACATCTACCCCAAGAAATCTGCTGAGCTTTTTGCCTACAGCTGTGATCACCGGACCAAGTGCCAATGCCATTAAGATAATACCTATGTTAGGTGTGCCTCCAAACAGACATCCAATAATGATCACAAGAAAATCGTATCCTATACGTACAAACTTAAATGGTACTTTTTTCAGGAACTTATCATGAACAATAAGCGGCATAGCATCATATGGAGATACTCCAACGTCAGCATTCATATATAATGAAGCACTTACAATAAATCCGGCCAGTGTGATAACAAAGATCACTGCTCTGGATGGCATATCAGTAAAGCAAGTGTCTGGAATGATATTACTCCAAACCCATCTGAAGAAATCTGATATATATCCTATAAGCACCATATTGGCAATTGTTCCAGGTCCAATGTATCTGTATTCAGAAATAAATACAATGATGATAAGAACAAGATTCAGCAAAAGCTGCCAAGTGCCAAAAAGTATTCCAAGTCTCCCTGAAATAGTAACATTCATAAATGTGCATGGATCTGTTCCGAGATTAATCGGTATCAGGAATGATAAGAAAAATCCCATCAAAAAGACTCCCAAAAGCATTATGCCTACTCTTCTTTTGAGTCCCGGCTGTTTAAGATAATTTTTAAAATAATCTAGCATTGCTAACTCCTCGCATAACTTTTTTACATTAAAGAAAACAAGCCATCAAAAGCAACATTCCATGGCTTGTTTTCCACATGAATCATTTTATGATTTACATTGCTGCCATATAAATATCCATAACCTCTTTTGCTCCCAAAGGAATGATCTGAGACAGCTTGACAGTGTCATCTTTGGTCGCATCAAGCGCCAGCAGCTGGATATCACGCTTTGTGATCTCTACATCAAGGTCTGACAGTGAAGTCGGCATTCCAAGAGATGCAAAAAAGTCTATGGTACGAAGGATTCCTTCGCGGGATGCCTGTTCATCATTAAGGCTATCTACATACCATACTCTGCGGGCATATTGACCAAATCTGTCTGTAGCATATTTGTACAGATACTCAGCCCAACTGCCCCATACAGCTGACAGGGATGCTCCATGAGTAACGTCATATTTAGCACTAAGCGCATGTCCAAGCTTATGAACTGAGAAATCCTTTGGTCTTCCAAGGCCTGTAATATTATTATGTGACAGGCTGCTGCACCACATGATCTCAGCCATAGCGTCGTAATCTTCCTGATTTTTCATGAGCTTCAGACCGTTGTTTATGACAGTTCGCATAAGACCTTCTGCTATCTCATCAGTCAACATGCAGTTATAATCAGGAATAAAATATCTTTCCAGAGTGTGCATCAAAATATCTGTAATACCGGCACCAAGCTGATATTTAGGAAGTGTAAAGCACCACTCAGGATTCATGATGGCAAATTTACATCTGTTAAAATCAGTGTTTATACCGGATTTCTTGCCAATCTTTTCATTGGTAAGAACAGCTGAATCACTCATCTCACTGCCTGCTGCAGGAATTGTAAGAACTGCTCCAACAGGGAGTGACATGATAAGCGGTCTCTCTCCTGTCCAGATATCCCATAGTTCAAAATCAGGATTGGCTGTTCCATGGGCGATTGCCTTGGCTGTATCAATAGAACTGCCGCCTCCAATACCTATTACCATATCCACGTGTTCTTCAAGCGCAAGCTTTATGCCTTCCATAGCATGTTCAACCGTCGGATTTGGCTTTGCTCCGCCAAATTCAACAAAACTTATCTTGGCGCTTTCAAGAGAATTCTTTACTTTATCAAGAAGTCCGCTTCTGACAACGCTTCCGCCACCATATACAAGCATAACTTTATGTCCGCCGTACTTAAAAGCCATCTTACCAGTCTGATCTTCTGCTTCTTTACCAAAAACGACTTCTGTAGGTGCGTGGTAAATAAAATTATCCATTCCTTTTTCCTCTCAGCTTTTTATTTAATTTGCCATATAATCCATTACATCCTGTACTGACTTAACTCCAATGATCTTCATCTTGCCAAACTTCTTGTTCAGCTTGCTGACTGAAACTGCAGGAACTATACAGGTATTAAATCCCAGTTTGGCGGCTTCCTGTATTCTGGTCTCTGTCATATTGACAGCCCTTACCTCTCCGCTTAGTCCCACTTCTCCAAATGCTATAACATCACTGTCTACAGGCTTATTTCTAAAGCTTGAAATAACAGCCATGCATATACCAAGATCAAGGGCCGGTTCATTAAGCTTCATACCACCTGCCAGATTGACGTAAGCATCACAGTCGCCCATCTGCAGGCCCAGTCTCTTTTCAAGTACAGCCATCAGGAGGTTGACCCTGTTAAAATCAGTTCCTGTGGCCTGTCGCCTTGGAAATCCAAAATTACTTCTACACACAAGAGCCTGCACCTCAATAAGTATAGGTCTTGTACCTTCAAGCGAACAGGTAACAACATTGCCGCTTGAATTTTCTGGTCTGCCTTCCAACATAAACTCTGAAGGATTGAGTACTTCCACCAGACCTTCTTCTCTCATTTCAAATACGCCTATTTCATCAGTTGAGCCAAATCTGTTCTTGATAGCTCTAAGGACTCTATAGGACGCATGTCTGTCTCCTTCAAAATAAAGTACTGTATCTACCATGTGTTCCAATACTCTCGGGCCGGCAACCGTGCCCTCTTTGGTAACATGTCCTATGATAAATACTGAAATATTGAGGCTCTTGGCAATTCTCAAAAGAACAGCTGTTGCCTCCCTTACCTGAGAAACACTACCAGGAGCTGCTGATACTTCATCGCTAAACATGGTCTGGATCGAATCAATAACCACTATCTCAGGCTTGACTCTCTCGATCACAGCCTCTATTGTATCAAGATTGGTCTCGCATAGAAACTTAAGATCATCAGTAAAATCACCTAATCTGTTAGCTCTGAGCTTGATCTGTCGCAGTGATTCCTCTCCTGATATATATAACATGTTTTTTCCGTCAGCAGCAAGATTTCTTGCCACCTGCAGCATCAGGGTAGACTTACCTATACCAGGGTCTCCACCTACCAGGGTAAGAGAACCTCTCACAAGGCCTCCGCCGAGGGCTCTGTTAAGCTCAGTTATATGTGTATCATCGCGGTCTTCTTCATCTGTGGACACTGCAGAGAGGCTCATAGGCTGAATATCTCTGACATCAGCAATGGTCTTAGCTGCAGCAGCCTTAGTACCAGTAGTCTTCTTGACCGTTTCTTCAACAAATGTATTCCAATTTTTGCACCCAGGGCATTGTCCCATCCATTTGGATGATTCATACCCGCAGTTCTGGCAAAAATATACTGTTTTGATCTTAGTAGCCACAATACTCCTCCAATAACAATCTATAACCATTTTACACTTATACAATTATATGAATCAATACAAACTACCTTGATGAATTAAAATAAATCAATAGCAGGATTGGGTAAATAGGGTAAAAAAAGTTATATTTTTTTCATTTTATATTCGGAATATATAGCTTATAATAAGAGTACGTAATAAGCTTACTATATTTGTAAGCATAATAATAAGATTACAGGGATTGATTGGTCCCGATGCATTACACAAGTAATGTATCAGCATTCAGGAGGTACAAGATGGCTGTCGTTGAACAGTTACTGCGAGCAGAGCAAGACGGAACTATCAGTTTCGGAAATTATGAACTTCCAGAAAAAGCTAAACTGGATGGATTCAAGCATAAGGGTGCACTGCTGAAGGTTAAGACATTTAAAGACATCACAAAGTTGGAACGAAATGAGAATTTTGTTTATGAATCAGTTCCAGGAACAGTCGTTACTAATTTCAAGGAATCATCCAAAGGCGTTGAGTTTTCTGTAGAAGGTCAGGAAGACGCTCAGATAACAGTAGGACTAGAAGAAAATACTGAGTACAAGGTTTTTGTTAAAGGAAAATCCGAAGGCAAGATGAGTACAAATGTTGGTGGAAAATTAAGCATCAGCGTTGAACTTGCCGGAGCAGGCGCTGTACCGGTTAAAATTGAAAAGTGAATATATGACTAAGGAAGCTCCGCCTCGTGCGGAGCTTTTTATATCATAGGAAATTGCTTTCCTATGATATAAAAATTCCTCCTATGTAACTTCATTTTACATAGGAGGAATTCATATATTTTTTTCTGGCAAATTTGGTATTTAATTTGGCAAAGTTGGTTATTGCCCTTGCTTCAAACCCAATTAATGCTTTGTTTTTGAAGACTTCGTATTCTTTGCTGTCTTTGCTGACTTTGAAGACTTAGTAGTCTTTGAAGTTTTAGTAGTCTTCGTAGCCTTTGGCTTCTTTGCAGTCTTTGATGTCTTTGTGGACTTAGATGCTGCTTTGCCTGTAGCTTTAGACTTACTTTCAGCTTTTACTTCCTTTACAGGAGCTTTATCTTTTCCCTTGAAGACGATCTTGTCATCCTTAAGAGATATAGTAACTTCCTGTCCTCTTGAAATATTGCCCTTCAAGAGTTCTTCTGCCATTGCGTCTTCAATAACAGACTGAATAGCTCTCTTAAGAGGTCTTGCACCCATCTTGGCATCAGAATACTTGTTAACAAGGAACTTCTTAACTGGTTCTGCGATCTTGAGAGTGATATCAAGCTGCTTCTTGCAACGCTTTGTAAGGTTTGCAGAAAGAAGTGTAACTATCTCCATCATCTCTTTTTCAGTAAGAGGATGGAATACCATGATCTCATCAATACGGTTAATGAATTCAGGCTTAAAGAGTCTCTTAACTTCCTCCATTACGCCGGATTTCATATCTTCATAATCTTTTTTGGCATCTGCTCCAGCACCGAAACCAAGCTTCTTTGGTTCAATAATGTGCTGAGCTCCCGCATTAGATGTCATGATCAGGATAGTGTTCTTAAAGCTTACCTTTCTACCCTTGGCATCTGTAATATGTCCATCATCCAATACCTGCAGTAATACATTGAAGATATCAGGATGAGCTTTTTCTATTTCATCAAACAGAATAACTGAATATGGATGTCTTCTGACTTTTTCACTAAGCTGACCACCCTCATCATATCCAACATATCCTGGCGGTGAACCGATCATCTTGGATACGGAGTGACCTTCCATGTATTCAGACATATCAACTCTTATAAGTGCATCTTCTGAGCCGAACATTGCCTCAGCAAGTGCTTTGGAAAGCTCTGTCTTACCAACACCTGTAGGTCCAAGGAACAGGAATGAACCGATAGGTCTGTTAGGATCCTGAAGTCCTACTCTGCCTCGTCTGATTGCCTTGGATACGGCTACTACGGCATCTTCCTGGCCAATAACTCTCTGATGAAGGACTGACTCCAGTTTAAGAAGCTTATCAGATTCTTTCTCTGCAATCTTCTTTACAGGAATCTTGGTCCATAATGCAACTACCTCTGCCACATCATTTTCATTAACAAAGATAGGTGTGTTCTTTTCCTTTATAGCTGCATTAGTCTTGGTCCTGTTGTACTTCTTGATGAGGTCAGTCTGCTGTTTGTTGTATTCACTGGCCATAGCGAAGTCTTCTCTTCTGAGAGCCTCTTCTACCTTATCATCAAGTGCCTGAATCTCTTCTTCCATCTCTTTGATCTTGCTAGGAACAGCCATCTCTCTGAGTCTGACTGCAGAGGCTGCTTCATCAATAACATCAATAGCCTTATCAGGCAGATTTCTGTCGTTGATATATCTTGAAGATAATTCAACAGCTGCATTTATAGCTTCATCTGTGATCTTTACATGATGATGCTCTTCATATTTTCCAACTATACCACTAAGAATTTCTTTAGTTTCTTCAACTGTAGGCTCTTCCACAGTTACAGGCTGAAAACGACGCTCTAAGGCAGCATCTTTTTCAACATATTTTCTATATTCTGTAATGGTTGTAGCTCCGATCATCTGGATCTCGCCACGAGCCAAAGATGGCTTAAGGATATTGGAAGCATCAATGGCACCTTCAGCACCACCGGCTCCTATAAGTGTATGCATCTCATCTACAAACAGAATGATATTACCATCCTCTGCAACTTCTGCGATGACTTTCTTGATACGCTCTTCAAATTCACCTCTGTACTTTGATCCTGCTATCATTCCTGAAAGATCAAGAGTAAGAAGTCTCTTATCTCTTACTGTAAAAGGAACAGTTCCAAGAGCTATACGCTGGGCAAGTCCCTCTACTACTGCTGTTTTACCAACACCAGGCTCACCAATAAGACATGGATTGTTCTTGGTACGTCTGCTCAGGATCTGTACCACACGCTTGATCTCACTGTCTCTGCCGATCACAGGATCAAGCTTTTTATCAGCTGCCAGTGCTGTAAGATCTCTACTGTACTGAGCAAGCATGCTGTTCTTTTTCTTGCCAGCATTTTTTCTGCCAAGGTCTTCCTTGACCAGATTAGGATCTTCACCCATTGCAGCCAGAGTCTCAGCATAGATCTTCTGAAGAGGTGCTCCCATAGTTGAAAGCAGACGAACAGCTACATTTTCGCCTTCTTTGATGATTGATAAAAGTATATGTTCTGTACCTGTCTTATCAGAGTTGAATCTGTCAGACATTCTGTCAGCTTCTTCAAGAACCTTTTCTGCTCTAGGAGAATAACCGCCTTTATCAAGGGTAGATACTCCACTATCTGGAACGATCAGATCCTTTATCATATCAAGGAGTCTGTTTTCATCAATTCCATTGTCCCTGAGGATTCTTGAAGCTACGCAATTGTCTTCTTTGATAAGACCCATGAGAATATGCTCAGTGCCTATGTAATTAAGCTTTAGCTGTCTGGCTGTTCTCTTGGCCAGTTTTAAGGCATTGGCTGCCTTGTCAGTGTATTGTGAGCTCATAAAGTATTCCTTTCGTAATTATCAAATAAAGTATCGACAAGATTATGCATATCTTCTCTTCCGAGCCCCTTACATACGGCTCTTGCACATACATATGCCATCTCCTGTTTAGCTTCATCAAGAGCTTGCAATTTGTCGATATCTACTGCAATTATAGCACCTCTTCGTCTGTCAATCTTAACAAATCCATCCTGCTGAAGAATGCTGTAGGCCTTATTCACGGTATGCATATTGATTCCGATAGTCTCCGCCAGCTGTCTAACGCTAGGCAGCTGATCGCCTTCATGGAACTGATCGGTGGCAATACCGAGAATGATCTGATTACAAAGCTGCACATAGATTGCCTGATCACTATTAAAATCAATTTGTATTAACATATCCACCTCCACAACATCCACGATCGTAACACCATGTCACAATGTGAGATGTTCGTCTGTGATACATTAAGTATAACAAATCGCACAGATATGTCAATTAAGCATATTTTTAACTTCACTGATACTTATATCCTGCTGCCTGGCAATCCTTGCCAGATCTTCATATTCGTACTTAGCTCTGGATACTCCATATCCGGAAACGGTCTTTTTACTTACTGTTCCATATACGGTCTCCTGCTGTTCCATGCTCCTGTCTAAAATATATCTATTGCATAGAGTCTCTCTGATTCCGATGGTGCTTGTATATTTAAAAATAGCTTTTACGATTTTTTCTCTGTCATCCGGCTGACATATAACTCTCAAAAGCACAGCTGGTCTGCCTTTTTTCATATAGATAGGAATGGTAAAAACGTCTCTTGCACCTTGCTGCATGAGCATATCAGCTGCAAAGCCTATTTCCTCGCCAGTCATATCATCGATATTACAGGAGAGCTCAACTATTCTGTCATTGGATGAAAAAAAGCCATCTGAAACCTGGTCACGCTCTTCCACTGTTCCTACTATGACACGTACACAGTTGGCTCTGTCAAAATCTTTTTTGCCCATGCCATATCCGATCTGATCACTTGACATAACAGGCATACTGCCAAACTCATCAACAAAATATTTAAGTAAAGCCGCACCAGTAGGAGTGCAGAGCTCGCCTTTTATCTGTCCTCCATATATTGGAATGGATTTTAAGATAAAAGCTGTTGCAGGAGCCGGCACCGGCAATATTCCGTGGGCGCATCTGACCTGTCCGCTTCCCACATGTACAGGGGATGCGACTACCTTATCTGCTGCTATTTTTTCAAAGAGGACACAGACCGCAGTAATATCAGCTATAGCATCCATTGTTCCCACTTCATGAAAATGGATATCCTCAACCTTGACTCCATGAACGTGGCTCTCTGCCTCAGCAATGAGGTCATAAACATTTTCCACGTCTTTTTTGACTCTGTCTGATACATTGAGACCATTTACAACAGCCATGATATCAGACATGCTGTGGTGGTGATGATGAGCTTCATGCCCGTCACGCATATGGTCATGCTCATAATGATGGTCGTGGTGGCTGTCGTGATGATGGCCATCCTCACCATGATGATGCTCATGCTCGCCATGGTGATGGTCGTACATATCTTCAGATTCTACGACTCCCGCTACAGCTACTTCCATATGACTGCCTGTGATGCCGCATTTTACACTCCTTGTAAGAGTATATGTAACATCAGGGATACCTATATTATTAAGCTGCTGCAGTATTTCTTTTTTCTCATCATCTGTGCAGGCATCCAACAGTGCTGCAGTGAGCATATCACCCGCCGCTCCCATGCCACAATCAATATACAAAATCTTCATTCATTGTCCTCTATAAAAATTGTGATTATATTACAGAAATCCGCAGTCAATGCGGATTTCCAAAAACATAACTACTTTATGTGATTGATCATACTGGCCTGATATGCTGCTCCAAAGCCATTGTCAATATTTACAACAGATACTCCGCTTGCGCAGGAATTCAACATAGATAAAAGAGCTGACAATCCGCCAAAATTAGCTCCATAACCAACAGATGTAGGTACTGCAATAACAGGGCAATCAGCAAGTCCGCCAATCACACTGGCGAGAGCACCTTCCATACCGGCAATAGCAATGATGACCTTGGCTTCCATGATATCATCAAGATGTGAAAGCATGCGATGAAGTCCTGCAACTCCCACATCATATAGCCTCTGGACATCATTTCCCATAAACTCAGCTGTAAGAGCCGCCTCCTCAGCAACCGGTATATCGCTTGTGCCTCCTGTAGCCACCACGATCTTGCCAAGACCGTTTGGCTCAGGAAGACCTCCAATGATACCTATCCTGCCGTCTTCATGATAATCCAGCTGGATTGCATCCTTGCTGTCCTCTCCAAAGCCCACACTTCCGCACAGACCTCTTTTGACCAGATTGGCCTTTTCAATATCCAGTCTTGTGATCAGGATCCTCTTCTGTCCCCTGTCATTCATAGCTCTGACAATTCCCGTTATCTGATCTGCAGTCTTACCTGCTCCATAGATCACCTCAGATACGCCTTTTCTCACTTGTCTGTGAGTGTCTATCTTGGCAAAACCGATATCCTCAAAGGGTTCTTTTTTTATCTCCAGCAAAGCTTCCTCAACGGATACTTCGCCTCTGCTAAGCTTTTCAAGCATAGCTCTTACATCGTTTTCCATTATCTCTGCTCCAAATATGACCATAGCCAAAAGCTCATATGTCAGTCACATTAATCATTTATTTATTACTTCATTCATGCTGCCCATTCTATAGCCCTGAAGGTCAAGGGTAACATAGCTAAATCCATAGTCTTTAAAAGAATTGACTATTCCGTTCCTTATATCCTCCTGAACAAGTAACGCTATATCTGATGGTGCAACCTCGATTCTTGCCAGATTGCCGTGGATCCTTACTCTGTACTGCTTTAGCCCAAGCTGTGACAATTGCTCCTCAGCCTTTTCCACCATCTTAAGCTTGTCAGCTGTAATACGCTCACCATATACAAATCGGGATGCAAGGCAGGCAAAAGACTGCTTTTCCCAGGTTGGAAGTCCCAGCTCTCTTGAATACTCTCTGATCTCGGCCTTGGTAAGTCCCACCTCTCTTAAAGGGCTTAAGACCTTGAGCTCGCTGATGGCCTGAAGTCCCGGTCTGTAATCTCCAAGATCATCCATATTAGAGCCTTCGGCAACATGTTCAATGCCATTTTGCCTTGCGATCTCAAGCATCTTACTAAAAAGAATGTGTTTGCAGTAGTAGCATCTGTTTTTAGGATTCTGAGCATAATTCTCATCCTGTATCTCGTTGGCATCAAATGCTATCTGCTTTATTCCTTCCTTTTGACAAAAGGCTGCTGCCTCCTGCTTCTCCCTTTCAGGAAAAGAAGGAGACTGACCGGTAATAGCGATACACTTATCCCCAAGTGTGTCGTGTGCCACTTTCAGAAGAAATGTGGAATCAACTCCTGAGGAAAATGCAATGGCTATGCTTCCAATTCCTTTTAAATACTCTTTTAATTCTTCTAATTTATCCATAAAACTCATGTGCTCCAAATATATTCAATACAACTATAAAAGATCAGTGTTCAAAATTAGAAGCACACTCCTGTAACCTTTCTATTATATTGATGTGCTGTGGGCAGGCTGCTTCGCACTGTCCGCAGGCGATACAATCTGAAGCCTTGCCTCTGCCGTTTATTGCACGATCATAATCGCCCTGTCCCTGAGCTGTAAGATTAAATATAAGCTGTTTATTTCTGGCAGCAAAAATAGCAGGGATATTGATCTGCATTGGACAGCCCTTTGTACAATAGTGGCAGGCTGTACATGGAATTGAATCAATATTTTTAAGAGTCTCCTGTGCCTTCTTGATAACTTCCTCTTCTTCTGGTGTTAACTTTTTAAAGTCAGCCATATAAGAAAGGTTGTCTGCCATCTGCTGAACATTGGACATACCTGATAAAACAGTAAGTATGCCATCAAGAGAAGCAACAAATCTGATAGCCCATGATGCTACAGACATCTCAGGGTTAGCCTTTTTAAAGACATCCTGAACTGCCTGATGAGGATTAGCCAATGCTCCACCCTTAACAGGCTCCATAACAACGATTGACTTGCCATGTTTTCTTGCTACTTCATAGCAGGCTCTGGACTGAACTGATGGATTGTCCCAGTCAGCATAGTTGATCTGAAGCTGTACAAACTCTGCATCAGGATGTTTTGTAAGCAGCTCGTCAAGGAACTCAGGAGTATCATGGAAAGAAAATCCCCAATGCTTGATGAGACCTTTTTCCTTCATCTCTTTTACAAAATCCCAAATACCATAGCTGTCGTATTTATCTATATTGCCTTTTCCAAGAGCATGGAGCAGATAATAGTCAAAATATCCTGCACCAGTTCTCTCAAGACTTATTTCCAGTTCCTTCTTGGCATCTTCAGCGTTTCTGCATCCTGAATATCCGGCATTAAGCTTGGTAGCCAGTGTATAGGCGTCTCTTGGATATCTCTCAACAAGAGCCTTTCTTGTAGCCTCTTCAGAACCTTCATAAACAAAAGCTGTATCAAAATATGTGAGCCCAGCTTCTATGAACATATCTACCATCTTGCTGGTCTGCTCTATGTCTATTTCATTTTCTTTTCCTGCAACCCTGGGAAGTCTCATAAGTCCAAACCCTAGCTTTGGAGTGTTTTCGCCAAAATATTTCTCCGCCATACTAAATCTCCTTATCTTCATAACAATAAAACAGTTTCAATTGTGCTCCAATACGATGCCTGCCAAGCATCTTTTAGAAAAGAAATACGCAAAATCTAATTTTCCACAATCTAAGTAAATTTTATCATTTTTTCAAAGAACATGGTAGAATTAATATAATGACTATTTATTTTATTAAAAATAGTGATGGCTGAGTTACTCAAACGAGCTGTCAGCGAGTTAACAGTAACAAGGTGGACGCATTAGGAGGGGTAATATGCAGATCTATGTTTCTTGTAACGTTGTCAGAAGTGGTGACGGTAGTCGAATTCATCCATTCAAAACCATATCCGAGGCTGCAAAAATCGCAATGCCTGGTGACAGGATATTAGTCGGACCAGGTATTTATCGCGAGTCAGTTGATCCTGCTCATGGTGGCACAGAAGAAGCCCGAATCGAATATATCAGTTCAGCTCCAAATGGTGCAATCATTACAGGCGCCGAAGAAGTACAGGGATGGGAACTTTTTGAAGAAAATGTTTATCGCCTGAGGATTCCAAACAGCTACTTTGGATCCTTTAATCCATTCAATGAGCTCATAGCCGGTGACTGGTTTTCCAGAGATTTTAAGGCTCATCTTGGAGAAGTATTTTTAAACGGCAAAGCCATGTATGAAGTCATGTCCCTTGAAGAATGCAGACATCCGGTCAAAAAGATGTCCTCCTGGTATCCTGACTATACTCTCCATACCTGGTATGTCCAGCAGGAGGAAGGCTTTACAGTCATCTATGCCAATTTCCAGGAGAGTAAGCCTGAGGAAGAAAGCATCGAGATAACAGTCAGACCAAACTGTTTTTATCCTAGCAAAACAGGAATAAATTACATTACTGTTTCAGGCTTCCAGATAAGGCAGGCTGCCACAAGATGGGCGCCTCCAACAGCTTATCAGGAAGGAATGATAGGTCCTCACTGGTCCAAGGGCTGGATCATTGAGGAATGCGAGATCTATGATTCTAAATGTAGCGGAATCTCGCTTGGTAAATACTATCAGGCCGGAAACGACAATAAATGGACTACTTTTTGGAGAAAAGACGGTACACAGACAGAAAGAGACGCTGTATGCCAGGCAGTCAATGATGGCTGGAGCAAGGAGACTATAGGCTCTCATATCATCAGGCGCTGTGACATCCACGATTGCGGCCAGACAGGTATAGTAGGCCACATGGGTGCTGTTTTCTCCATCATCGAGGACAATCACATCCATCACATCAATAATATGCAAAACCTTGCAGGTGCAGAGATTGGCGGAATCAAGCTCCATGCAGCCATCGACGTGATCATAAGACGTAACCATATCGATCATTGTACCAGAGGTCTGTGGCTTGACTGGCAGGCTCAGGGCACCAGAGTCACCCAGAATCTCTTTCATGACAATGTGCCGCCTAAAAACACTCAGATCAACAGCGGACTTGCCCTTGGAGAGGATATATTTGTAGAAGTATCCCATGGTCCTACACTCATAGATCATAACCTTCTGTTATCAGATATTGCCTGCAGGCTCAGTACTCAGGGTATTGCTCTTGTTCACAATTTGATAATGGGTTCATTTACCTATGTTGGAAGCGGAACCGACAATGGCGGCCGCAAATTTGCTACAGACCGCTATACTCCTTACCATGTTCCTCACAGCACTAAGATAGCCGGTTTTATGACTATCCTTCACGGTGATGCAAGATTTTACAACAACATCTTTATACAGAAAAATGTGCGCAGAGATCTTATGGAGTACATCATCTCCAACAATGCTGATACTCTGAACAAAAATAATATGATCTGCGGCACCAAGCCTTACGACAACTATCCTACAGCCGACATTTATTTTGCAGGACTTGGTCCAAATACCAAGAAAAATACCGGCAGCAATGATGCCTACTATGATCATCTGCCTGTTTATACTGGCGGCAATGCTTACTTTAATGGTGCCCTGCCTTGCAATGTTGAGCAGTATGGATACGTTGATGACAAGCACAAGATTGTGGTTGAGCTATTGGAAAAAGACGGCAGATATACACTTAAGACCAATCTCTACGAATACCTGCCAAGGAACCTGACTTGTCCTGTATCATCAAATATACTGGGCATGGCATTTGAGCCGGAACAGTTTTTTGAAAATCCTGATGGTACCCCAGTTGAATTCCATGAAGACTACTTTGGAAGAAATCGTGGTATTCATCCTCTCTGCGGACCTTTTGAAGAAGGCATCTCTGACAGAGTAACTGTAGCCTTCCCTCCATATGATGGCAAAGCTATTGAAGAGGCTGAACGTAAGCGCATTGAAACCGCCAAGGTAACAGCTGACAAGGTGATCATATTAGGTGAAAAAGGCGCAGATGAAAGTGGCGCAAAAGAAGACAACGATAACAGTACTGTTGATGAGTCCTATGAAAAAACCCAGGACATCACCTCCAATGAGGAATCTGTGGATGAGGATGGATCCAATCTCAAGGACATTGAAGATGAAACCTTTATCCACAAGGTTCAGGCTGATCTGACTATCACCAATTGCAAAAATGTCAGCTTCCCATTTGAAGGATCTCTTTTCATAGTCTCAGATATGTTTGTCAGGGGAAATATGGCATGGCTTCTGGATATGAAGAACCAGCGCCTTGTAGAGATAGACTGCGAATACGGCATATACCGATCAATAAATAATTATGAGATATCTTCAATGCAGTCAACAGATGCATCAGTTGATATCAATATGATCGGCCTTACCCAAACTGTAGGCACGCTATTATGCATCCTCTCGAGGAGCATGGATCATGATCCTGATGATGCCTGCGAGACCATACGTGATAAGGTCAACAACAAGATCGAACCTCTGGGTATCACCATGCGTCTTACACCAAAGTACCTTAAGTTTATCCAGAACAAGAAATTTATATCTCTTGAAGATGTAATATACAGAATAGGCACAGGGCCTATGGATATCGTGACGGAAGTCGTTACATCCTGAACTGCTTTCAATAAATCTGTAAACAATATATAACCGGGAGAAGTATGACACAACTAAGTTTTGACGGGAACAGAATACAGGATCTTGGGGAAGAGACTGTAATAGTGATCGATCCGGGACACGGCGGAGAGAATTACGGCACAATTCAAAATGGACATCTTGAAAAAGAAATGACTCTGACTACAGCTACTGCTATGTATGAAGAGCTCTCTAAATATGACAATGTAACTGTCTACATGACCAGAACAGATGATGTTGAAATGTCACTACTGGAGCGAGCTGAGTTTGCTGCGGAAAAAGAGGCTGATTTTCTCTTCAGTATCCACTACAATGCTTCTGTGCACCACAATCTGTACGGATCAGAGGTCTGGATACCGGCCTTTGCACCATTTCATTCATATGGCTACCAATTCGGTGCAGTACAGATGGAGACAATGGCAGACATGGGTCTATCACTCCGCGGAGTCAAAAGTAAGATCGGTGATAACGGTCAGGACTACTATGGCATAATCAGGCAGTCCACCACACTTGATATTCCCGCCTGCATCATTGAACACTGTCATGTTGATGAATCAAGGGACAGCGTCTATTGTGAGACCAAAGATCAGCTCATTGCCTTTGGCAGGGCAGATGCCACCTCAGTTGCCAAGTATCTGGGACTAAAAAGCACAGAACTTGGCGTAGACTATTCAGGCTATGCACAAAATAACCTGGCTAATATCACAGCTGACACTATAGTCTCCTATGCCCGCAACTCTTATACTGCACCGGAATACTGTAGTATCGAGCTTGTGGATGCAGACTACGACAATGGAGATATTACAATTACCGTAAGCGGCGGTGATTCAGACGCTCCTCTTCTATATTATGACTATAGTCTTGATGCAGGTCTTAACTGGTCAGAGCTAGGTACCTGGCCCGGAAGCGATGTGCTAAACAGTACTAATGATGAGAGTTTTACTATTACCTTAACTGTTCCAAGCGGTCAAAAACCAAACCTTATGGTAAGAGCCTACAACATATTTGATGCAAGGACACCAAGTAATACTCTGATCTTTGACACATTTCACTATGGTGAAGAAGAAATCACACTAGAGGAATATGCCCGTTCTCTGGGAATAGACCATTCTACAGGCACTGAAGCATATGAGGATCCACTGGTGAAGACTTTTTTACCTCTATACGATAAGTTGGAAAAAAATGGTACTGCTATGTTTACAACACTTTCCATTACCGTGCTGCTGATACTGTTTTCAGTTTTCACTCTGATCATGAACATTTTTACCTTGAAGCGAAGGCGCTGAGAAAAGAAAAAGAGCTGTGACTCAATTGTTACAGCTCTTTTTAAATCATTTAGTTCTTATCTAATACAGAAGAATCAAGCTTACCAGAAGCAATCTGTGTATCGATCCAGAGACGAAGTGAATCTACAGATAATGAAATCTGCTCAAGCTTCTGTCTGATCTTAACAAAATCCTCTATCTCTGTCTCATCAATATTGCTGTCAGCTGTTATATCGATGAGTCTGTTCTTCTCCTGCTCCATTGTATTGAGTCCAGAAAGGATCTCAAGAGTAATCTGTGTGATGTCTTTTGATTTAAGTTCAGGTACATACTCCTGTCCTATTGGGCATTCGTGAGAGCAATAATAATTGCACAGACCAGGATCCTTATAGCATTTTGCCATAGCCATGATATCTTCCGGATGTGCTGCTGTACGCTCATTCTCTATTTTTTCAATACGATCAGCGGAAACAAAGACCATCTCTTCTGCAGCCTTATCCCTGGTTAAGTTACAATTCTCACGGCTGATCTGATAAACATTTTTGTTTTCTTTAACTGACTTCTTTCCCATTTCTCCCTACCTATTATAAAAATAGCATATAGGACCTATTGGCTCCCCCACAAACCTGTTAAATCTGAATCCTATATAAACCGTTAACATTTACCTCAATAGTATATAATATGACTCTAAAAAAAGAAACCGATAAATGCTATAAAATTGGCCGTGAAAATATATATAAAAACGATATATTGATTAATAAATTCAAAAAATTGCCTCACTAATTCTACTCTCCTTTGAAAGTATTATGAATAATACAAATCAAGAGTTCACTATATTTAGTGGTGTACGTAAAAACATTTACATATTTCTGTATAGGAATAAAAAATTTGATAAATTTAAAAAAATCAGAAAATTGTACAAAAACCCTAATATTTTTACTGTTTATTACCGATATATCTGTTATAATTGATGTATCATAAAAGGTACATCAACAAACATATGTGGTATTTTAGAGGGGGAACTGCTTATGTTATGTGAATGCTGTTTGAAGCATGAGGCAATTACTCATATCACAGGTCACGGATATGTATGCCTCAACTGTAACAACAAGTTGATGTTGGAGATGCATGGACGAAAGGACGATTTTCAACATCCAGATTCAATCTATGTATATGAACCAGATGGAACTGTCAGACAATTTGAACTGTCACATCGCGTCATGGAAGATGGCGTTTTTTGGACAGCCAAAGAAATTGATGGCAGCTACATATTTGAGTTCATGTCAGACATTGATGACAATACTTCTGATGTCATCAAACGTTTCAAGTACAAGATAATATCAGGTATATCCTACAAAACCATCGACAGAGATGTAAGTATGGGATTATATGATGATACTCTCACAAAAAAGGGTATCGATTATTCATTAAATCCTCGTGGCAATGTGGATATCAGGCTTGATTCATTGGGCAAAGTCAGACTGTCAATTGATGGAGAAGACTTTAGTCTTAATGATTTTGGCAAAATGCTAAAGAGATATGCCGGAATGACTATGTGTTTCCAGGTTCAGGACAGAATCGAGCCTCTTCTGAAAAAAGATGAATATCTTGTAGGTCTTAAAGTAACAGCAGGTGGTCTGCTAAATGATTTTGCAGGCGCTCTTGAAGTCTTTGAAGATGATTACATTACTTCTGAAAAGATCATTGCATTCGAAAAGACTATGCTGGATATAGCCAACAAACTGGATATTCTCTATCATTCAGAAAAAATGAGTGAGGCAAGATTTGCCGGTCAAAAGATGATCCAAATGCTTCAGGAAATTTCCTGCACAGAAGGTGATTTCCCGAAATTTGATATTCAGCTCATTAACAATATTATCAACAAACCTTGATGATTATTTCAAAAATTAACGCCCGCCGATTTTCATCGGCGGGCGCTTCTTTTTTTCTTATCTTTCGTCTCCGTCAAGATCTAAGAATTCAAATTCAAAGTCATCATCATCGCTGGCAAAATTGCGTGCCTTGCGTCCAGATGTCTTTGGAGCTTCACTTCTCTGTGAGCTTGATCTAAAGTCTGGTTCAGAACTTCTTCTTTCGTCTCTTCTAGGTCTGTCTTCTGTATTTCTAGAAGGTCTTACCTGACTTCTTACTTCTTTATCTTCATCGCGGGAAACAGGTCTTGCATTATTTCTGTCACGAGACTCAGCATTTACTCTGTCTCTGCCAGGAGCATCTTTCTTAGCTGCAGCAGCTCTCTGAGCCAGTGGATTCATATCACTAAATCTAAACTCTCTGCCTTCTTTTTGTTCCTTAGGCTCTTTTGGATTTCGAGCTTCTCGTGCATCTCTTTCCCTAGGATCTCTCTCACGTGGATTTCTTTCTCTAGGCTCACGTTCTCTTGGCTCTCTATCTCTTGGATCTCTTTCTCTAGGTTCTCTGCCATCACGAGCAGCATATTTCTCATCTCTGGCTCTTGGAGATACTACTCTGTCTTCCTCATCTTCGCGCCTTGATGGTCTTCTATCATCTAATTCCTCATCATCCTCGTCTTCATCTTCCTCATAGTAAGAAAGATCACGGATCTTATAGATGAGCAGGAATACAACTGCAACTAATAATATGATAATGATCGCAAGAACTATAACAACACCCTTGCCAACACCTTCTGATTTATCAGTATCGCCATTCTGCACCTGCTCGTATGCACTCTTGAGATCAGCGATAGATGTGTATGTATCATTAGCCTTATCATACAGATACCAGACTGCATTGCCCTCTTCATCAGTTGAATACTCTAATGAATAATCATCATTTACAACTGTCTGTTCTGTACTCTGAGTCTCTTCTGTATATTCTTCAGATGTAGCTTCTGTGACATCAGATGACGCCTCTGTTGCAGCATCAGTACCTTCAGCAGTTGTATCTGTCTGAGTCTCAGTATTCTCCTCCGTTGTAATCTCTGCTACTGCACCGATCGTTAACAGGTCATTTCTGATAAATCCAACCTTATTGCTGCTTCCGAAAGTGATCTGATACCACTTCTTGCTATCAGTTCCTGTTGCTTCACCTGTAATTGTAACAACGTCACCTTTTACAACTTTACCAACAGTATCATAAGCTGTACCTGCACCTGCACGTACATTGGCGCTATCTGCTACTACTGTAGCTGACTGCTCTGCTATTGATGTAACGGTTGTAGCAGGAAGCGATGCCGGTGTACTTGATGTGCTTGAAGAATCAGTAGTTGTAGTTGTTGATGTTGATGTTGATGTCTGAGTAGATGTTGATGATGAACCACTCTTTGTCACAAGATCACTTCTGACATAGCCAAAAGTAGACTTGTTAACATATATCTTGTACCATACATATCCACTGGAATCCGTTGCTTCATCAACGATATCCACAACATCACCATTATCCAGACTACTAATCTGAGAAGCTGATGAACTGGCCTCTGATCTTACCTTTACGTTGGTACTAGTAACTGTACCTGTTGTCTGAGTATAAGCAAAGCTTACATTCGGAACTGCCAGTGCCATCACCCCTGTTAGAACTGCAGCAGCACATACCTTCGCCAACATTCCTTTTTTCATTCTGATCATATAAATACCTCCTAAACAAAACCGCAGTCACGCTTTGTGACCTAATAGCAGACAATCTGCATTATCAGTCTACATCATCGATTGCTTTACCAATGTCATGACGCATATATTTATTATCAAATGCAATCCACTCAGTTGCTTCATATGCATTTGCTCTGGCGCTTTTGAGGTCAGCACCCTTGGCTGTTATTCCAAGAACACGTCCTCCGTTTGTTACGATACTGTCGCCATCAAATTTGGTACCTGCATGGAAGCAGTAGTAACCATCTTTATCCTTAAAGTTCTCAAAACCTGTGATCTTCTTGCCTTTCTCATAAGCTACAGGATAGCCCTCTGAAGCAAGTACAACACATACTGCTGCATTATCCTCAAATTCAACTTTCTGATCAGCAAGCTTTCCATCAATACAAGCCTCACAGATATCGATAATATCTGTCTTTAATCTAGGCAGGATTACCTGAGCTTCCGGATCTCCAAATCTTGCATTATACTCAAGAACCTTTGGTCCATCAGGAGTCAGCATCAGTCCAAAATAGATAATTCCCTTGAACTCTCTGCCTTCTGCCTTCATAGCTTCTACAGTCTTGCCATAGATATGTTCCTTACAGTATGCATCTACTTCACTTGTATAGAATGGGCTTGGTGAGAATGTTCCCATACCGCCTGTGTTAAGTCCGGTATCTCCATCTCCTGCTCTCTTATGATCCTGTGCTGATGTCATGAGCTTATATGTGCTACCATCAACAAAAGAGAGAACAGATACTTCTCTACCAGTCATAAATTCTTCGATAACAAGATGATTTCCTGCATCTCCAAATTTGCGATCTTCCATGATCTCTTTAACTCCAGCCTTGGCCTCTTCAAGATCCTTACAGATCAGAACACCCTTACCCAGAGCAAGTCCGTCAGCCTTAAGTACGATAGGCATCTTGGCAGTCTCAAGATAATCAAGCGCAGCCTTTGCATTATCAAATGTCTCATAAGACGCTGTTGGAATTCCATATTTTTTCATAAGATTCTTGGAAAAAGCCTTACTTCCTTCAAGAATAGCTGCATTTTTCCTAGGTCCAAAGGCGCGCAGACCATTTTTCTCAAGTTCATCAACAAGTCCGCCAACCAGTGGATCATCCATTCCAACAATAGTCAGATCAATTGCCTTTTCCTTGGCAAAAGCAACAATTTTATCAAATTCCATAGGAGTAATCGGAACGCACTCTGCAAGCTCTGCAATTCCTGCATTTCCAGGTGCGCAATAGATTTTTGATACACGCTTTGATCTGCTGACAGCCTCAGCAATAGCGTGTTCACGACCGCCTCCACCAACAATAAGTACCTTCATCGTACCAAATCTCCCTTTCAAAGTCGCTCAATTATTATATAAAAAAATCATTTATTCTTCTATAAAAAAATCAGATCATTACTGCAATTTTTCTATGATCATCATCAAAAGACCATCTCGTCATAACCATCAATGACAACATGACCATCTTTTACTGTTACCTTGCCATTGGCAATAAGGTCTATGGCCTTTGGCATGATCACCCATTCAGCCTGCTCCATTATCCTCTTCTGAAGTGTCTCAGGTGTATCATCCTGCCTGATCATAACAGGCTTCTGAAGGATGATAGGACCTGTATCTGTACCTTCATCAACAAAATGAACCGTTGCTCCCGATACTTTTACACCACGCTCAAGGACTTTTTCATGAACATGAAGTCCATAGTAGCCCTTGCCGCAAAATGATGGTATCAGTGATGGATGGATATTGATGATCCTATTTGGAAATGCTTTTACAACAGCCTCAGGAATGACTACAAGGCATCCTGCAAGTACTACCAGGTCAGGCTGAGCCTCCTTAAGTGCTTTAAGGAATTCTTCATTAAATTCATCCCTGCTGGCATAGTCCTTAGGACAACGAACTGCTGTAGGTATTCCAGCCTTTTTAGCTCTTTCCAGAGCATAGGCATTTTTATTATTAGAAAAAACAAGTACGATCTCAGTATTTGTAATAAGACCTGAAGCTATACCATCGATAATAGCCTGCAGATTAGTGCCTCCACCAGAAACACAAACAGCAATCCTTAGCATACTTCAGCTCCCTTTTCTCCTACTTCAACACTACCAACGATGTATGGAGTCTCGCCAGAAGCTTTGATTGCTTCCATTGTCTTATCCACATCACTTGGATCTACAGCAAGTACCATACCAAGACCCATGTTAAATGTGTTATACATCATGTGCTCATCAAGATTGCCTTTTTTCTGCATAAGCTTGAAGATAGCAGGGATCTCATAGCTATCCTTCTTAACAACAGCCTTTACACCATCTGGAAGCATTCTAGGAATATTTTCATAGAATCCACCACCTGTAATGTGGCTGCAGCCCTTAACCTTAACTCCTGCATTCTTGATAGACTTCATCATCTTCACATATATTCTTGTAGGAGCAAGAAGTGCCTCACCAAGAGTTGTGCCCAGTTCATCATAATATGTCTCAAGGCTTTCTTTGCTCATATCAAATACTTTTCTTACAAGTGAGAAACCATTGCTGTGTACACCACTTGAAGCAACACCGATAAGTGTATCACCAGGTTTGATAGTGCTTCCATCGATCATATCCTTACGATCCACAACGCCAACTGTAAATCCGGCTACGTCGTATTCATCTACAGGCATAAGATCAGGATGCTCAGCTGTCTCACCGCCAATAAGTGCACAGTCAGACTGTTTGCAGCCTTCTGCAACACCCTTAACGATTGCAGCAATCTTCTCAGGAATATTTTTACCACATGCAATGTAATCCAGGAAAAAGAGTGGCTCGCCACCTGCACATGCAACGTCGTTTACACACATAGCTACTGCGTCAATACCAATAGTGTCATGCTTATCAAGAACAAATGCAAGCTTGATCTTAGTACCAACGCCATCTGTACCGGATAAAAGAACCGGATCTTCCATATCTTTTATTGCTTTAAGAGAAAAAGCTCCGGAGAATCCACCAAGACCACCAATAACCTCTGGTCTCATTGTCTCTCCTACATACTTCTTTATAAGTTCAACAGACTTATATCCTGCCTCAATGTCAACTCCAGCATTCTTGTAATTCAGTTCCATACCTAACTCCTACTCCTTAGACTTCTAAATGATCATTTAAATATATTACTAAATCTGAGTGCTATGCATATTTAGCCATCAGACTTCGTAGTTCTTATAGCCTACTTCCTGTAAATGTGCGTCTTTTTCCTTAACGTTTTCTTTAAGTGACTTAGTATAATCTTTAAGCTTTGCAAGAAGCTCAGAATCTGATGTTGCAAGAATCTTAGCTGCAAGGATACCTGCATTTGCTCCGCCGTTGATAGCAACGGTTGCTACAGGTATACCTGTTGGCATCTGCACGATACTATATAAAGAATCTCGGCCACCAAGTGATGTTGTATGCATTGGAATACCTATAACCGGCATTGGAAATATTGCTGCACACATTCCAGGAAGATGTGCTGCCATTCCTGCACCTGCAATAATTACCTTAAAACCTTTTTCCTCTGCACTTTTTGCATATTCGAAAAATTCGTCTGGTTCCCTATGCGCAGAGATGATGTTCATCTCATATGTTATTCCAAGCTGATCCAGAATATCAGCTGCTTTGGCCATGACCTTCATATCAGAATCAGAGCCCATTACAATTCCCACTTGTGCCACGTCTTTTTTCTCCTCTTTTACATAAATATTCTTTTAGTATTCCTATCTAAACCATACCACAATATATTGGGTATAGCCAATAGCAAATATTACAAAATTGTTACATCTAAAGGCTTATTCAGCTCCTCAGTTCCCTGAAGAACGAAGCGACCTTTCTCAATGATAGTAATCTTACTTCCATCTGGTAGTACTGCTGAGAGCTCCCCAAGCTCATCATATGGAATAGTTATATCTGTATGGCATCCAAAATATGCCTTTTCCGGAGTTTCTTTTCGTAGTGCTGATATTTCATTTTCTCTGGCAATAATACTCTTGCCATCTGGATTATATGTAGTTAAGTCTTCTTCATGTGAATAGCAGGTATCACCCACAGCAAAATGCGGGCCTGTCTTTTCAGCGATCAGAATAGGCAGCTTATCTGCTATGCCATACTTTCTGGCCATAACATAGGCCGTTGTATTAGTACCGATTGCAAACTCTCCAAGAGGAAGAGTCTCATGATTGTACAAGACATTGTCATTGATATATTTGCGGCCTTCCTGACTATCTGCAAAATTGTCACAGCTGTAATCAGTTATAAGGCCATCTTTAAACTTCACTTCAAGGTTCTTGTATAACAGACCCTTGAGGAATACAGAGCTGACATGAAGGACACCTTCTGTTCCCTTGAGGATCGGAGATGTAAATACCTCTCCAACAGGAATATTTACGTCAGCAACGCAGTTTTCAAAATTAGTCTCTTTTGACGGATCCTTAAGCTTATGAAGCATTACCTTCATATCTGTATGGTTGTTGCCCATACCCTTTATGCAACAATACTCTGCTTTATCAAGGGCATCAATAAGTTTCTGCTGTATGCCCTGATACAGTTTGTAATCCAATGTATTAATACGTACAGTCTCATTAAATATCTCTTTAAACTCTGGTCCGATCTCAGGAACAGGGAAAGCTATGATAGTAAAGCTCCTCTCCTCAGGAATGATGTACTCACTCTGAGCAAGTGACGCCTGTATCCTGTAATCTCCAATGAGCTTTTTCTGCTCGGCAGTAAGGTGAACCGCATCCTCTTTCTGAACAGGTTCAAATGGCTTTTCGCCAAAAGATCTTACAACAGCAGGGCCGCCATAACCGTGAGCCTTGTCTTTAAACATCTCACCAGCAGATTTGATAGCTTCAAGACGTCTGTTGTTGTATGTTCCATCAAGGAACAGAGCGTTATCATCCTTGTGATCATACTCATACTGCTTATTGGCACTGGCACCTGTATATCCATCAGGAACTGAATTGTTCACTGAATGGAACAAGCTAGGATGTGCTCTGAATAAGGTTGAGCGCAGTCCCATTTCTTCAAAATTGTGGATAGCATATCTGATCATTCGTTCAAAACCAATGACGTATTTTATGCTTACAGTCTTCTTTTTGGTAATATCCTTGCCTGTAAGGGCGAAACCTATTCTATATCCTTCGGTATAGGTATCTGCCATAGTCTTTATAACAGATTCCGGAAGGGAATTAAGATGCTGCGCCATGGCAACTTCGTTGTCTGTCACATATTCGCCGTAGCGATACAGATAAGACATATCCTCAAGATCACTGTTTAATACGATATCCCTTGCATAATCCTCTTCGCCATATACGATATGTTCAAAACGGATCTGTCTCTCATCCTCTGCGTAGTCGCAGAAAAAGTAGTACAGGATATCCCTGATCTCTGTGTTCCTTGGAAGAGCGCGTCCATCTTCATCAGCAGAAACGAACGCTCCGTAGATCTCCAAAAACAGTTCCAGTCTGATAACAAGATCAAAAAGTGAACCTTCATACACACTAGGAATAAGTGAGCGAAGTTCAAAATACAGACATGAAAGAAGCTGTCCAAGGCTCTTGCCAAGTCTTTCAACAGCTACTGTCGGGTTAGCATAGCTTTTATCATAATTTTCAGGAAGGATATCCTCATAAAGCTTATGATTTCTCTCTTTGAGCTTATCAAGGCTATCGCTGTCCTTACCACCGCTGATGCTCCAATTATATGTATCTATAATATCTGAAAGGAAGCCCTTGACTGTATGAAAATAGTCATCAAAAGCTTCATCCTTCAGATGTTCTTCATCTATATTAGCAAGTCTCTCACATGCAAGTTCTAAACGTTCTGACAAAATCTCCTGCATTTCCTGATCGATCATAAATCCTCCAAAATCAAATATACGAAATAACCATTATATAAATCATAAATAGGATAACAATGCTATTTATGGAAATTCCAAAATTAGGAAAAAACTTAAATATATCTTTCTCGAAACGTGACTTGATACCAAGTATCAGGCCGACAATAGAAAAACAGGTGGCCAGAAATACGGCTGCTCCCGAACGGATCCCAGCCTGTCCACCTGCATTATATGTAAGTACAATAGCTACAATAATTGTAACTACAGAAATAACACCCAGGATAGAGGACATGATTCCTCTATCCGGGTGTTTGTTATCTGTGAACATATATCTGTTCCACAGAAATCTTGGTCTGATCTTTATTTTAGGTCTTTTAAACTTATGGTTAAAAAAATCAATTCTCATAACTCACACATTAAAACATTATTTTAGAACGGTTCTGTAAAAGCTTGGCTCCACTAATGATAAGGAGTACTCCTGCAGCCATACCTGCTACAATTGAAATAACACCAAATGCAATGTTAAGAGCGCCTGATCTTCCCATAACCTTATATGTTCTTTCTTCCATATCCAAATCCACCTTTCTATAATATAGAAAAAACACCACTCTAATTATACATTATTATTTGGATATAGCGCCATATTCAGCGTAATATTCATCAAGAGCTTTCTTGATATCTTTTGTAAGAAGCACTTCGCCATCGATAGGTCTGTTGTACAGATGCTCAATTACTTCACTCATAGTTACGATTGCATGAGCCTCAAAACCATATTTCTCACGGATCTCATCAAGAGCACTCATGTCTGTATCAAGACCTTTTTCCTGACGATTCAGAGATACCATCATACCTACTACGTCAACATCTGCCTGCTCCTGAAGGATAGGCATTGTCTCTTCGATAGACTTACCGGATGTTGTAACGTCTTCAATGATCAGCACTCTGTCGCCATCGCGAAGCTTACTTCCAAGAAGGATACCCTTGTCACCATGATCCTTGATCTCTTTACGGTTTGAGCAGTATTTTACATCTCTTCCGTATAATTCACTGATAGCACTGGCTGTAATAACAGCAAGAGGAATTCCCTTGTATGCAGGTCCAAAAAGAACATCAAATTCAAGACCAAATGTATCATGGATAGCTCTTGCATAGTATTCTCCAAGCTTTCTGAGCTGTGAGCCCTTAACATATGCTCCTGCATTCATGAAAAATGGAGACTTACGTCCACTTTTTAATGTGAACTCTCCAAACTTTAAGACATTGCTGTCTACCATAAAATCAATAAAATCTTCTTTGTACTTTTCCATAGTCAGATCTCCCCTCAATTATTAGATGTAAGTGCATCTGAAATATCTTTTATCATATCATTAACCGCACATCTTGCTGCAGGTCCTACCTGTCCATCAGCAAACTGGCTGTAATTCTCATTCTGCCATGCAGCTATGATTCCTCTTGAAGAATTGACAATAGCTCCAAGTCCATCTTCATTAAAGAAGTGTACCAGATCTTTGCCTTTACCACCCTGAGCACCGTAGCCAGGTACGAGAATGAATGCGTGAGGCATTATCTTTCTCAGGATCTTGCCCATCTCAGGATATGTAGCACCTACAACAGCACCGACATTGCTGTAGTCACCTTCCATAGATTCCTGACCCCATTTTTCAACCTGTTCACCAACCAGCTCGTACAGAGGTCTTCCATCGATCTCTCTATCCTGGAACTCACCACTGCTAGGATTTGATGTTTTTACAAGAACAAAAATACCTTTGTCTTCCTTATTACAAACATTAATAAAAGGCTTTACTCCATCAGAGCCAAGATAAGGATTAACGGTCGCGAAATCTTCTTCAAAACCTGAATATGTATTGTTTCCAACCTGAATACTTCCAAGGTGACCAATAGCATATGACTCTGAAGTAGAACCGATATCGCCTCTCTTAATATCTCCAATGACAATAAGGCCTTTTTGATGACAATAATCTACTGTTTTCTTAAATGCAACAAGTCCAGGAATGCCAAACTGCTCGTACATGGCAATCTGAGGCTTAACTGCTGGGATCAGATCGTACACAGCGTCAACAATCTCCTTGTTGAACTGCCATATAGCTTCACCCGCTCCTTCAAGGGTCTCACCAAACTCAGCATAAGCTTTGGATGTGATACGCTCCGGTATGAAGGACAGCTTCGGGTCCAGACCTACTACAATCGGGGCATTAGTCCTTTTTATGCCACTAATCAATTTCTGAATCATCTGTAATGTTCCTTTTCCAAGTTTTTTAGCACTCTGACGTACTTAAACGTACAGAGTCCTTTTTACGACTACACCTATATTACCATAATATCTAAATTTGTCACATAAAATAGTAAAAAAAATCAGAGAATATATTATTTAATATACTCTCTGATAATATTTCGTTTATATTATACACCACTCTTTTTTGTAAAAAAGTCGTCTATCGCACCTAGCAGCTGGTTCTTAGGCATTGTCTTCAGGAGATATTTCTCAGGTTTGAGATTAGCCACCGACAATACACTTTCTTTATCACTTTTGGATGTAAGGAACATAACAGGAAGCTCTGAAGTCGGCAGGTTGGCTCTGATAAGCTTGAGTACCTGCGGGCCATTCATGGTAGGCATCTCATAATCCAAAAGTACAAGATCTACAGTATTATTCTGTAAAAATGACATTGCAATCTTGCCGGTACTGGCCATATATACTCTGTACTTTACAGACAACCATGTCTTGATCATTCTGAGCATTGTGCCATCATCATCAATGACAAGGATCTTCTTTTTTTGTTCTTCAGCCACAGAACTGTCTCTTACAACAATATCAAGCTGTTCAGCCAGTTCCTTCACATCGATCGGTCTGAGGAACATATCTGTCACTTTGGAACGGGATATATGTACAAGAGCAGCTTCAAATTCTCTCTGAGTTCCAATAAGATACAGGACAAACTGCTCGGCATCGATCTGCTCGGAAAGATACAATTCCAGATCAGAATTTAATGCCACTTCATCACCAAGGTATAACAGATAGATCGACGGCCTGTTTTCCAGTGCAGCAACAGCTGCTCTGCTAGGCTCGCAGCTAACCACTTCATATTCTTCTTTTTCAAGGCCCTTAGCGATAGCACTGACCATAAAACTCTTGGTACTACCTATCAATAGCACTCTTTTATCCATAAACCTTTTATCGTCCTTTCGTATTTTTACAATATACGTAACAGACCATCTCTGTCAACAGCAGCGAGTAACTTTTTAATTTCTTTATATTTGTCCTCATATTCATCAGGTATCTTATAATCAGCCAGCATCTTCATGATATCGTCTGCACTGTCAAAATATGAAGCTTCTATAAATTCTTTCATTCCCTGGAAAGCACTTTCAAGTTCTTCTATAGATATCTCAGGTCTTTCATCATTTTTCTTGTCATCAGCCATTGCCGGAGCTATCTGCTCCTTATAGCTGCGATAGGATTCAAGAAGCGCTGGAGTTTTTTGAGCAATTTCTTCTATATTTTTCTCATTGCCTGCTCTCTCAAGATGTGCTGCCATATCAGATAGCTTGAGGGCTCCTATGGTCCTGGCTGCGCTCTTTAATCCATGGACATAGATAGTGAAATTGGTAATATCACCCTTTTTCTCCATTTCTTCGATCTGATTGGCCTTATCATCAATAGTCAGCCAGAAATCAGTCATTACCTCTAACAAGAGCTCTGCACTTCCGCAGTTATTGATAGCAGCCTGCATGTCTATTCCGGTTACCAGGACTACCCTTGCATAGGCCTTAGCTTCAGCTTCTCGTGTTTCTTCTTTTCTGGCATCTGTTACATAATCAGCATCGCCCTTCTTGGACACCTTTTCCTCAGGAAGATACATTAGGAGCATCTCTTCGAGTCTGCTACTGTCAACAGGTTTGGACAGGTAATCTGTAAAGCCTTCCTTGAAATACTCTTCTCTGGCACCAGATATGGCATTGGCTGTAAGAGCAATGACCGGGGTATTCAGATTGTAAGTATTATCCAGCTTCTTCATGGCATGGAAAGTCTCAATGCCGTCCATTTCAGGCATTCTGTGATCAAGGAATATGACATCATACTTTTTCTCACATACTTTTTTCAGAGCTTCCTTACCACTCTCTGCAGTATCTATCTGAATTCCTGTCTCCTTCAGAAGTCCCTTGATAACTGTCAGATTGGCCTTGGTATCATCAACAACAAGTATTGCGGCCTTTGGTGCATGGAAGGATTCTTCATATATTTCAAGCTTGGACAAAGATTCTTTATAATCCTGAGTAAACTTACCAACAGGCTCCCAGGATACGACTTTTTGCCTTACTGAAAAAGAGAAATCACTTCCCACACCATATTCACTATGTACGATCAGCTGCGATCCCATAAGGTCAAGGAGCTGCTTAACAATGTTCATTCCAAGGCCGGTTCCTTCAATAGTCTTATTTTTGGCCTCATCTATCCTTTCAAAAGCTGAGAACATTTTTTCAAGGTCTTCTTCCTTGATACCCTGACCTGTGTCACTTACCCTGAAGGTCAGATTGATATGATTATTGCCGACTTTTTCATAACCGATCTTTACAGTTATTGTTCCCTGCTGGGTGTACTTGACGGCGTTGGTCATAAGGTTAAGAGCACACTGCCTTATGCGCATTTCATCGCCCACAAGGATATGAGGGATATTTTCGTCTACGTTATATATGAGCTCCAGATCCTTGTCCTTGGCCCTTATATTTATCATATTGGCAAGATCGTTGATAACTGACGACAGTTCGTATTCAACAGGAATGATCTCCATCTTACCTGCTTCGATCTTGGAAAAATCAAGAATATCGTTGATAAGGCTCAGCAGCGTCTTACCTGCATTCTGGATCTCTCTGGCGTACTCGGTGATGCTAGGTGTCGTGCTCTCACGTATGATCATCTCATCAAATCCAAGAACAGCATTGATAGGCGTCCTGATTTCGTGAGACATATTGGACAAAAATCTTGATTTTGCCGCATTGGCTTCTTTGGCAACAACAAGGTCTTCCTCAAGATTGCGCTGCATCTTGATATAATTGATATATCCTACTGTTGTCGTAACCGTTATCCTGAAGGCATTGTAGAGATCCTCTATCTCATCTGCGGTATCTATCTTTAACTCATGAACAAGGTTCAGATCCATTTGGAGATCTTCACCCTGAGATTTTGCAAAGTTCTTGACCACTCGGGACATATTACTGATAGGTCTTACTATTCTCCATACAGCGTATTTATTTACAAAAACAGCAGATGGAACGACTATGATCATTATCAGAAGTAATAATTCTATATCGTAGGCCAGCGTGGCATTGGAAAGATCGTAGTCTATCCTGTTGGCACTACTTTCAACAAACATACTGACTTCTCTTTCAAGAGTGACAACATTGGTGATACTATCCCAGTAATCGGATTGTATAGTCACAGAATCGCCATTCTCTATGGCAGATTGAGTAGCATGCATATTAGGGATCAGAGTATTAGAGAAAAAAGCCGCCAACAGACCAAGCAGTGCTGCCTGGAAAATAATAATATTGGTAACAACCCTGCCCAGTTTAGATCGTCTGGAATATTCATAATTGTCCAGATCCGGATTATTCTCAATGCGACTTGAATATAGCTGAGCTGTATAGAAATACTCTTTTACAGAATCAGGGGCATGATTATAAAAAAGATACAGAATGACCATTACCAGGGTACATTCCAACAGCTCATTTAGAAAATAAAAGAACATCTTATAAGGAGTAAATTCAGAAAAGCCTCTTCCGGCAATGATTCCAAGCATTCCGCCCCAGACGCATCCCAGGTTAATAGACAGGACTATTATTCCCAGGATTGTCTTTTTCAGGCTCCTGAACCATTTGTACTTGGTTATCTCATAAGTGACAATTCCAGCTCCAAGGTAAATAGCACTCAGGAACGCAAAACTACTCTCTGTAATAGTTTTAGAGACAAACAAAAATATAACACAGATAGTGCCGGAAGCTATGCCGGAAAGAGATGATACGATCATCAGTGGTACATATTTAAAGGCATAGATGAACCATTTAAACAGACTATCAATGCTGGTCTCTGTTGTAATGGATTCGTTATATTTGATCATCAAAAAACTGGCGATCATGATCATTATAAAATCAATCAAAAGCCTTATTATTGCTTTATGTTCCGCGAAGAATTTTTTTACATTATTGGACGTGTCATTATTTGCCATTGTTCTTTTTCCTAAGATCACTCACAAATCCAGCCAGTGTACTGAAAAACTCATGCACATCTATAGGCTTGGATACATAACCTGCCATTCCACATTCCCGCGCTTTTTTCATAGTTTCTTCCATAACATCTGCTGTCATTGCAATTACCGGTATATCAATGCTGTCCATTCTTGGGAGAGCTTTGATCCTGGCTGTTGCCTCATAACCATCCATTACCGGCATCCTGACATCCATAAGAATTGCATCGTAGTGATACTCTTCGGATTTATTAAACATATCCACAGCTATACGGCCATTTGAGGCTATATCAACGTTGGCTCCCACTTCATCCAACAACCCCTGTGCCACTTCTGCATTGATTTCATTGTCTTCTGCCAAAAGGATCCTTGCACCCTTAAGGACAGAAAAATCGTCATGATGCTGTTTCCAGGTAGAAGCAGTGTCTAATATTCCCTCATCCTGAAGTCCCAACTCCAGGACTATCTTCACTGTAAATCTGCTTCCAACATTTTCCTTACTCTCTACTGAAATATCTCCTCCCATCATATTGGCAAACTTCTTGGAAATAACGAGTCCAAGGCCGGTTCCAGTGCCATATTTAGAAGGATCTCTATTTTCCTGAGCAAAATTATTGAACAGCTTAGGAAGAAATTCTTCACTCATTCCGCAGCCATTGTCTTCAACTACAAATTCCATCTCAACATTGTCCCCCTGGATCTGCTGGTTTATATCCAGATAGACTCTTCCGCCATTGTCAGTGAATTTGACTGCATTATTAAGGAGATTGATCAATATCTGCTGGATCCTCATCTTGTCACCAACTATATTCCAGGTGTTGATCTTGCTGTCGTCCATGATAAAACTGATATTTTTCTCATCAGCAATCGGCCTTATGATAGTCTCAACCGCATCAAGGACATCGCCAAAACTAAATGGCCTGTGATCTAATACAATCTCTCCGCCTTCAATCTTTCTCACATCAAGAACATCATTGATTATTCCCAGCAGATACTGCCCCGAGAACAGTATTTTTTTCAGATATTCTTTTGCCAGAGGGTCCTCAGTCTTATCAAGTCCAAGGGTCGCCAGTCCTATGACCGCATTCATAGGTGTCCTCATCTCGTGGCTCATGCGTGAAATGAATTCAACCATTGATTTATTGGCTTTTTCAAGTTCATTATTCAGTTTGTTGATCTGTTTGTTCTTCTCGAAATCATCTGTAACATCTATAAAGCTTCCTACAAGCCCGATTATCTTCCCATTATCATAAACCGGTCCTTTGCTGGCTCTGATCTGGCGCACCTGTCCTCTGACCACGCATTCACCCTGCACCATAAAAGTGCTCTTGCCGCTCAGCACCTCTTCCTCATCTTTTCTGAAAGGTTCAGGATCAGGATGCCAACCCATGTCCTCATCATTTTTGCCTATGACCTCTGACAGGGATGAAAAGCCATAATAGTCCAAAAACGCCTGATTGACGCCTAAAAATCTTCTATTTTTGTCCTTCCAAAAGATCATGGCCTGAGTAGTATTTAAAATACGATCCAGAAGTATAGTGTTGTAATCCAGTGCTGTGAGCTTGTTGCCAGTTCTGTCATAGTCAAAATTCTCAGTTATTTCATAGACATTTACGTATATAAGGACAATCCCTTTTTCTACAGCCTTGCCTGATACGCTGCCCTTAAAGAGTTTGTATTCATTTTCAGGAGGTACCTGAACGCGAAGAGCTATCTCATAGGGATTGTCAGACTCCATGAGTACCTGCCCCATTACTGCAGCAACCGATGGTACATCATCAGGATGGATAAAATCAGCCTTTTGCTGCAGATACATAGCCAGCAGCTCATCCTTGCTGCCTCCGAATACTTTGGCAAGTAATTCTGATACTAAAATAAGGCTGTATTCGCCATTACTATAGCAAAAAACAGCCAGATATCCGGGTATGTGCTCTAATATATTTTTCTCTTCATCAGGCATTGTATAGAGAAAATAATTCATATCTGATCCTCTTGTATGACTTTTTCCTTTTCCATAAAAATCATCCAGATGGCAATAAACTACATTACTATATGCATTATTCCAATACATATATTATAAAATTTCGTCAAATATAACTCAATAAATTGACCTCCTCTGAATTATTAAAATTTAATAAAAGGATTTTTATTGACAATGAAAATTTATTACTGCAAACTATTAAAGGAATTTACCTGAATTTTAAGGAGGAGATTTATGGGCGGCTTTTTTGCTACGGCACTAAAGAATGACTGTGTTTTTGACTTGTTTTTTGGAACTGATTATCATTCACATCTTGGAACCAGAAGGGCTGGTATGGTAGTCCTTGGAAAAGATGGTTTTAATCGTTCCATTCATAATATCGAAAACTCACCATTTAGAACAAAATTTGAAAAAGAAATTCACTCTATGAGCGGTAATCTTGGTATTGGCTGTATTTCTGATTACGAGCCACAACCGCTGATCGTCAGGTCACATCATGGCACTTATGCAATCACCACTGTTGGAAAAATAAATAATTTAGAGCAGTTATCCGAGGAAGTAATAGGCGGATCAAGCAGTAGCCACTTTTTGGAAATGAGCGGCGGAAATATCAACGCTACTGAGCTTGTGGCTGCACTCATCAACCAGAAAGATAATATCATTGACGGTATCAAATATGCTCAGGATAAGATCGATGGCTCAATGACTCTCATGCTGCTTACAACAAACGGTATTTATTGTGCCAGGGATAAAATGGGCAGAACACCTCTGATAATAGGCATGAAGGATGAGGGCTTTTGTGCTTCTTTCGAAGCCTTTGCTTATCTGAATCTTGGCTATCGCGATTTCAAGGAACTTGGACCTGGCGAGATAGTCATCATGACTCCTGAAGGTGTTACTACTCTGGCAAAGCCAGGCAGCAACATGCGCATATGTACATTCTTATGGGTATACTATGGTTATCCATCTTCCAGTTATGAAGGTGTATCTGTAGAACAGATGAGATACAACTGCGGAAGTGCCATGGCTAAACGTGACGGCATGACAAAAGATGATATAGACATTGTAGCCGGAGTACCGGATTCCGGAACCGCCCACGCTGTAGGCTATGCCAACGAATCTGGCGTACCTTTCTCCAGACCTTTTATCAAATATACTCCAACCTGGCCAAGATCATTTATGCCAACTATCCAGTCCAAGCGTGATCTGATAGCCCGCATGAAACTGATCCCAGTCCATGAGCTTATTGAGAACCGCAAACTCCTGCTTATAGACGACTCTATCGTAAGAGGCACACAGCTTAGAGAAACAACTGATTTCCTCTATAGAAGTGGTGCCAAGGAAGTCCATGTACGTCCTGCCTGTCCTCCTATCATGTACGGCTGTAAATACTTAAACTTCTCACGTTCAACTTCTGAGATGGAGCTGATCGCAAGACGCATTATCAACAAGGAAGAAGGTCAGAATGTAGAGCGCGCTGTTCTTGATGATTACTGTAACCCAGATTCTGATCGTTACAAAAAGATGATCGAGGATATCCGCAAGCAGCTTGGCTTTACAAGTCTTAACTACAACCGTCTTGATGACATGCTGGATGCTGTAGGTATTGACCGTTCTAAGCTCTGCACATACTGCTGGGATGGTAAAGAGTAAACTTATAAGACAAATGAGTCACCGGGGACGTATCAAAATGACTCATTGTGCACAATGAGTCACTGGGGACGTATCAAAATGACTCATTGTGCACAATGAGTCAATCTGATACGTCCCCAGTGACTCTTTTAGTATCTAAGCTTAAGCTTGGATAAATATACAGTTGGATTTTTGTAGCCCATATGGAGCAGATACTGCTCAGCGCCTTTGCGGGCAAGGTCCACATGGTTTTTAGGTGCTACTGTGATGCTGGTTATTGGCATAGGTTCCTGATTGATATGTCCTACTCTGATGAAAGGCATCAGGAAACCATCACGTTCTCTGAACATCAGCTCTTCTTTTTTACAATTTCTAAAAACTATCCTATATTCTTTTTCAGCTTCAAACTCCTGCTGCTTAAAGAAAAGAGCATAGATAGAAATAATGCTTCTAAAGCGTTTACACAAGTCATCAAACTCTTTGCACTGGCCTTCACGTATCCTGGTGTCCATGATCTTATCAAAATCCATTCCCACCTTAGCCGGTATTCTCTTAAATAAAAGGGATTTGATGAGCTCTTCTTGTGCTTCTTTATCGTAAATTACATAGCCATGGCAAAAAATCTCACGCTCTTTTTCAATACGCTTGATCAGTTCACCTGCATTAAATCCGATATTATAGCCTGTCTGATTTCCAAACTCTGACCACAAGGTGATACTGTCAGGATCAGTTGAAAAAGAAATGATGTAATAATCTGCTTTTCTCATCTCCTGCATTGTAGTATGGATCTGCTCACGAAGCAGCTGACACCATTCCGGTTTAAGCATATATCCTATTACGTTATCTGCAACAGAAAGCATATACTCAATTTCGTTGACATCATTTAAAAAGCTTGAATCCGTGGCATACATACATTTTCCAGCAACTATACCCTTCATACTACTACATTGAGTATAATGGTATAGTCTGCAATCTTCAGCCGCAGTTTCAAGCGCCATGTATCTCTTTGTCATATTTTTTGTCACCTCTTTGTCTTTATGCTATCTACAATTGACACTTTCGTCAAGAGCAAGTACCATATTATGGTTAAAAGCGGATTTATTTAGAACGGAGAATCTAAATGAGTAAAAAAATATGTTTTTTTGATATCGACGGCACTTTATGGGATGCAAAAGGAACCATCCCTGTCAGTACAATTTCAGCTATAAGACAGCTCCACAAAAACGGTCACCTTGCTTTTATCAACACCGGTCGTACAAGAGCCTTTGTACATTCTGAAGATCTTCTTGGGATTGGTTTTGACGGCATTGTTGCCGGTTGTGGTACTCAGATCGAATATAATGGCGAATTCATTTTTTACAAAAAAATCGAAGATGAGCTTGCCATCAAAACTGTCGAAACAGTTAAAAAATATGGTCTTAAGCCTATTCTTGAGGGCAAAGATTACTTATATTTTGATAATGAAGATTTTGGAGATGATCCCTATGGTGAATTTATAAAGTCTGATATGGGCGACAACCTGCTGTCCATAAAAAATAACTGGGGAAAATGGGAATTCTCCAAACTTTCCTGCGCCACAAAATCAGATCACACTCAGGAATGTTTTGATGAGCTCTCTCCTTACTATCATTTCCTGGTACACAACCCTGAAGTTGCAGAGTTTGTACCGCTGGGCTTTACCAAGGGTACAGGTATCCAAAAGATCTGCGAGCTCTTTGACACAGACATTGCAGATACCTATGCTTTTGGCGACAGCGTAAATGATATCGACATGCTCAAAATAGCCGGCACCAGCATCGTCATGGGCAACGGTACGGATGTAGCCAAGAAGGAAGCAGACTTTATCACCACCGACATCCTGGACGATGGTATTTTCAATGCCTGCAAGCATTTCGGATTGATTTAAAAATATAAAGGGGCCTAATTTTTTTCAGATTTAATAATTCTTTTAGGTTCGTTTTAGGTTCGCAATGTATATTGTACCTAAAGAAGCGAAACGCTTCTCCCCCTCATAACAATTTTTTCATACGAGCCAATGCGGTCCCCGCCGTATTGGCTTGCTCCATTTTTAGGCTAAAGATATATATCGGATATTTTAAAAATAAATAAAGAGTTGAGAATATGATTTTAAAATCAAATTTATAATCTTTTTATTAATTCGGATGACATTTTATGATTTTTAGTGTATAGTACATCTACGAAATTATGTGATGGTAAACAAATGATTTGTTTACTTTTTATCCTAGGGAAAGGAGGGGTGAACATGAGCGTGTCTGCTATTGCGAGCGGAAATGGTTATGGAGCATCTAAATATATGCAGCAGATTGCCAGTGGCAAAAAGATCAATAGCGCAGCTGACAATTCAGCAGGACTTGCTATTGCACAGAGACTGCAAAAAAGTGCTACTACAGCCAAAGTAAGCTCTAACAATTACAAGGATCAAGTCAATAAGAACAATGTTGCTGATTCTGTTTATAGCGGAATGTCTGACTACATGCAGGATATCAACGTACAGTCTGTTAAATCCCAGAATGGAACGTTGTCTTCATCAGACCGAGCAAGTATTTCCGATTATGTAGGTCAGTTAAGTCAGGGAATGAACCAGCTTGCTGATACTACATACAATGGACAGAGCCTTGTAAGCTCAAGTGCAACTAGTGGTGTCAATGCTAATAAATTTGACCTTAGTTCTATTGATAGTGCTGTTGCTTCACTGAACAATGCCAGATCACAGAACGGCGCCCAGACCAATGGTCTTGAGTATGCTTCTGCGGTAGCTGATGTTGAATATGAAAACGATACAGCTGCTCTAAGCGGCATCGAAGATGCTGATATAGCTGAAGCTACAACAGGACTTGCTACAGAGAATACATTGGACGCAACAAGAATTTCACTTCAAAAGCAAATGATGGAAGATGAAGAACAAAGAAACATGGCTTTGTTCGTTTAATGTTTTTGCAAAAGCAGTAAACGGAGATTTTTTTAATAAATACTCGGCAAAAGAAAAAGAACCAATCGCAGCTTGACTGGTTCTTTTTCTTTTACTTATATTAGAGGAATTTATAATAACATTTATTTCACATTAAACTGTGAAATAAGGTCATTCAGATTTTCTGACTGCTCAGAAAGTTCCTGTGATACTGCACTGGACTCTTGGGCTGTAGCAGAATTGTTCTGTACTACGTTAGAGATCTGCTCGATACCTTCATTGATCTGAGCCATAGCTTCAGCCTGCTGCTGTGCCATTTCTCCGGACTCAGTCATCATCATGGTAACATCATTAACAGTATCCTGTACAACCTGAAGCGCTTCCTTGGTCTCATCTACAACGGTATTACCATTTCTAACCTCTTCCATGGTATCGTTGATAAGCTGATGAGTATTCTTGGCTGCTTCAGATGACTGATTTGCAAGGGCTGTGATCTCTTCTGCAACAACTGCAAATCCTTTACCGGCATCTCCTGCTCTGGCTGCCTCAATACTTGCATTAAGAGCAAGGAGCTGAGTCTGTTTAGCAATAGCCTCGATTTCATTTGTTACCTGCTCAATTTCATTAGAAGCATCTGTGATCCTACCCATAGCATCTGTAACAAGCTTCATCTTTCTGGCTGATATCTCAACACTTTCCTGCGCCTTATTAGCCATGCTGATTCCCTGTTCTGCAGAAGAAGCCATGGTCTTAGTCTGTTCTGTTACAACTGATACAGAATTGGTAAGCTGTTCAACTGCTGATGCCTGATTGGTTGCACCTTCTGCCAGATCAGTAGCTCCCTGAGACATATTTGCAGCACCCTGAGATACCTGTGCAGAGGATTCTCTTACTTTTCCAATAGTATCTGACAATTTATCTGTGATATTATCAAGCGAGTGTCTGATCGATCCATAGTCTTCCATGTACAGTTCAGGTTTGTCTGTACCATGTGAAAAATCACCATCTGATACTCTGTTAAGGGTATCATCAATATCTGTAACGATTGCCTTAAGAGTCTCAGTTGCTTTGCGCATGTCTCTAGCCATAGCGCCAAGTTCATCTTCTGATTCGTAGTCGATATCAACATCCAGGATACCATTGGACATATGACTTGCAACTCTTGACATCTGATTAACTGGTTCAAGGATACTGTCTGTAAGCTTCATTCTGGAATCCTTGATAAAGAATACACTGGTAACTATAACTATTACTGACAGTATGATCATAACAATAGCTGTAATCAGTACTTTAGTAAATGCTGACAAAGCAATAGCATATGAATCCGTTGATATTACTTTAAGGTCTGCTGCCAAAGCTTTTATTGTAGTAGTAATATCACCATTTAAAAGCTCATACATTTGAAGACCATTGGTCATCTCTCCATCAACGATCTGATTTGTGGCACACAACTCATCCAGCTGGGCAGTGAGAGTTTCCAGAGTCTTAATGTCATTTTCTACAGCTGCAAGATTAGTTTCATTATCATATACAGCTCTCAGATCCTCCAGATTCTGATAAAACTCATCAATTTTATCATCTACATTGCCCCACTGCTCTTTAAATACATCCTCCTCTTTGGTAGATAACATCCAAAAAGCAGCCTTGGCATAAGCCTGGACATTGATACGCATCTCACCCTGCTGATGATCCTGCTCATAGTATTTCTTATACATGGTATAATAGCTTGCCATCGCCATAACTATAGTCATAGTAAGAAATGCTACAACAATAGCGCATAAAACAGCAAATGTAGTAAAGGTTGATCTTAACTTATCATTAACCTTCATATTACGCATCTTAGAAGCATCTGGTTTGAGTAATTCTTTTACAAAGCCCATAATAGAACCTCCCGTCTATTCAAAAAACATGGTTATCCGCAATTTGCAACCAAAATCATATATATGGACAATTTTATTATCGGCTCATTCTATAAATTAATCAATTAAACGTTTATTAAATATGCGCATTTACGTTTTTAGTATAAAAAAAGAGTCAGTGGGGACGTATCAAAATGACTCATTGTGCACAATGAGTCATTTTGATACGTCCCCACTGACTCTTAAGATGCGCACTCGCGCGATAGGTAAATGTTGCATAAATGCAACCGCGCTCGGCGCGAGAATGTCGCAAGCGACATTCTTTGTTCTTATTATTCAGACAATTCATCCAATGTCTTGCCATAAGATGGCATGAACTCTTCCATAAAGTCATGCACTTCAGGAAGCTCCATTCTAAGACTGCCTATTACTCTAAGAGTTGACTCTTTGGCAGTTCTAAACTCTGTATTACCAGAACGTTCCTCTTCAATACACTTGATAAGGGCTGACAGCTTGTCTGCTGCCTTTACCAGCTGTCTCATGTAGTATTCGTCCTGATCTTCCTTGTCATATTTAAAAATCTTCTCATAGGTAGGTCTAAGATCGTCAGGAAGACGCTCCAAAAGCCTGCCAACTGCTACTTTTTCAACCATCTTGTATGCTGTCTTGATCTCATCATTATAATACTTTACCGGAGTAGGCATATCTCCTGTGATGATCTCAGATGCATCATGATACAAACCAACAAGAGCTGCCTTGTCAGCATCCAGGTGTCTGCCATATCTTACATTACCTATGGTGCACAGGGCGTGAGCTATCATTGCAACATCTACTGCGTGTTCACTTAATGTTTCTTCTCTTGAGTTGCGCATAAGAGCCCATCTCTCAATGTATTTCATTCTTGAAAGTGTAGCAAAAAAATTATATGTATCCATTAATAATCCTAATCCTTTTAAATAGTATCTAGTCGTTTAATATATCCAGGCTTATCAGACGGAGCAAGCAGCTGCTTGATATTGGTTATCTTAGCCCACTTATCAACTACCTGATATTCAATGTGGACACCGGCGTCAATTATAGAGTGTCCCATAACAATGCAGTTCTTGACCACAGCGCCTTTTCTGATCTCAACACCACGGCCTATAACTGAATTCTCAACTTTACCTTCTATGAGACAGCCGTTTGCAACCATAGAATTCTTGATAGATGAACCGTTGATATATCTAACAGGGCATGAATCGGTAGTCCTTGTGTAGATAGGCCATTCATCTGAGAACATCTCTGAAGAGATATCATAATCAAGAAGCTCCATGTTGGAGTCGTAATAGCTCTTGAAATCTGTGATAGCTGCAAAATAGCCTTTATGCTGCACGCTTCTGATATCAAGCTCTTCACATTTGGAATTAACAATATCCACCATTCTGTAAATAGATGAGATAACCTTGGCATCATATAGAAGCTGTATGAACAGATCCTTGCTCATAACATAGGTATCCATAAAGATATTTCTATCAGCTGTGCAGCCATTGTTCATCTCTATAGACTTAACACCCCTTTGTCTGTTCAGATTAAGGGTGAAGCAGTTTCTGTAAGAAGTGTTGGCATTATTAACTTTGTGGTACAACAGTGTGATGTCTGCACCGGTTTTAACATGTTCTTCCAAAAGCTGTTCATAATCCTGCTTAAATACCATATATCCCGGAGTAATGATGACATATGGCTGGTGCATACGCTCAATGATAGAGATGTTATCCATGTATGCCTTAATATCGGTGTTGTATACCTCATTCAGGAAATCTTCCTTACTGAACATCATCTGTAAAAGACCACGTTTGGAATTGATATTGTATATTCTTCCGCTGCCGATATGTTCAGCAAGTGAACGAGGATTTTCATTGGTAGCGTACACCTGAATACGTTCAATTCCACTATTACTAAAAGATGATAAAGGAAAATCTATTATTCTGTATCTTCCAAGGAATGAAAAAGCGTTTATAGGTCTAAAGTCCTGTAATCCTTCTACTTTAATGTAGCCTCCAGCAGGAGCTACTATACCAAATGCCTTTGCCATATCACTTTCCTCCCTTTACATCTTTTGCTACCAAAAGAATATTTTCACTCTTGGCATTTCCTACTACAGCGCCTTTTCCAATCTTAACGCCATCAGCAATCAGTGCTCTTGTAACCTTTGCCCCCGGAGCAACAGAAGCTCCCGGCATAAGTACAGTATCTTTTACCTTGGCACCTTTACCAATCGTAGTACCTGTAAACAGGACTGAATTCTCTACTTTACCTTCGATACGACATCCCTGAGTGACATAAGCATTTTTTACTTCTGCATCCGGTCCGATGTACTGAGGTAGTTCGATGGCATCCTCTGTATATATCTTCCATGAAGGATCAGCAAGATTTAGCTCATTGCTCTTATCAAGAAGATCCATATTGGCTTCCCAAAGTGAATCAATAGTTCCAACATCCTTCCAATAGCCCTTGAACTTATAGGCATATAGAGCCTTGCCGTCATTAAGCATAGTAGGAATAATGTCTTTACCAAAATCATGGTTGGATTCATTATTCTTCATATCAGCTACAAGCATCTTTCTAAGGAGCTTCCAGCTAAAAATATAGATACCCATAGAAGCAAGATTGCTCTTTGGATGCTCAGGTTTTTCTTCAAATTCAATGATCCTGCCATCTTCTGCAGTATTCATTATTCCAAATCTGCTGGCTTCCTTTTTAGGTACGCCAATAACAGCTATTGTAGCGTCAGCTTTTTTGTCTATATGAGCCTGGAGCATCTTATCATAATTCATTTTATATATATGATCTCCGGATAAAACCAGCAGGTATTCAGGATCATAGCTATCAATAAAATCAATATTCTGTGAAATAGCATCCGCTGTTCCTCTATATACATCCAGTCCTGCGTCAGCTTTTTCACGAGGCGGCAGGATAAACACACCGCTATCCTTACTGTCAAGTCCCCAGATACGGCCTCCGGCTGCATAACTATTAAGAAGTACAGACTCATACTGAGTAAGCACTCCTACTATATCGATTCCACTATTGGCACAATTACTTAAAGGGAAATCAATGATACGATATTTACCACCAAAAGAAACAGCAGGCTTGGCAACCTTATTTGTAAGATCTTTAAGTCTGCTTCCGCGACCGCCGGCCAGAACCATCGCTAACATGCTATTTTTACTCATCCCCCTACTCCTTTCACCGGTCAGATTAACCTAGATTATCAGAAATACCTTTCTTATATTATTATATCGCATAAAAATAAAAGAAACCACAGAAAAGTAGGCTGAATTAGCCACTTTCTGTGGTTTTTTAACTTTAATTATTCAGAGCAGATGCATAACGCTCATATACGTTTCCTATAAGACAGCCCATGATTCCAAGAGAACTGATCTCAAGCTCTGACCACTTTTTCCTTCTGGTGTTTCTGCAAAAAGAAACAACGGTGTTGACATCTACTATGCCATTGTGGAGCATTGCATATTGAACCGCCTGCTCCAGGTGGACATTGGTAAAGAGCTTGTACATCTTAGGTGATTTTCCCTCGAAGGTAGCAATATTGTCAATGACAAAGATACCATCCTTGTTGAAATTGTTAAGATAGTTTTCTTTGTCAATGTACTTGTACTCAGTGACCTTGACCTCATCATTGCCATATATAAGGTAAAATCGATGGGTTATGGCGTCATAAATATATATTTCATCTATATTGAAGACATTGCATAAATTGGTCAAAAGTTCTCTTTTTCTACCGTTACCGGAGGTCTGATAGTACTGTATCATGGCATTCAGCGCCATAATACGTTCTGATCTTACCGATTTTATTACCTTGTTTTCTCCAGAAAAAGATGAGTAGACATAATCATGATGCAGTTCATCCCTGTAGATCAGGTAGCGGTTCTTGCCTTTTTCCTTGGCTAGATAAAGCATTTTGTCTGCAACATTGAACAGATCCATGTAGTTGCAGGCGTCCTCAGGATACATGGCACAGCCAATAGAGCAGGTCAACTGCATCGGATGTTTTTCATCATCTTCATATAATTCTCTAAGATCTGTTTTGATATTCCTGAAAATGCCCCTCATGTCATCTTTATCTTTGACATTTTCCATGACAATGAACATCTCATCTCCGCCAATCCTGCCGCATAGCCCGTTATGGCCCACTACACGCTTGATGACATTGGCAACCTGATCTATCACATCATCTCCAAAAAGGTGTCCATAGGTATCATTGATGATCTTAAAATCATCAATATCCACGATAGCAATAGCAATATTATAATCCGGCTGGCTTTCGATGAGCCTTGTCGTGTATTCCGTAATAGCTCTTTTATTAAATATATCAGTTCCAAAATCCTTGTATGAGGTATTTATATTATCTGAAACAAGGAATTCTTCTACAGCCTCTTTTGTCTTTATCACAAATATGATGCCAAGCACATATCTGCTTCCATCACTATCTGTTATGGTCTTGCATCTGTATATGCAGCTATCTATGTCCTCGATGCCAAAGAGCTTGTTATAGCGTATCTTCTTTTTGATGACCTCTGCACCTTCAGTCATCTCATTGCAGAGTTCAATGAACTTTGCCAAATCATCTTTTACAATAACTCCATCAGATAGCATGTATTCTTTCCAACCATCAATAGGACCATTGTAGATTTTTAGCTGATTAGTCACTTCAGGAACTGTGATGAGCAGCTCTTTAGTGGTCAGGTCGTACTGCATGATATAACCGTCAAGAATATCCAGCAGATCTGAATAGTGCTCTGCCAGAGGATTTTTATTCTGATCAAATCCGAATAGTATATCAACATCTGTGATATGCATGACGATAGTGCCCTTATAGTCAGATATATTGGCAACTACCCAGCTATAGGTCCCAAGCTTATGCAAAAGACGAAATGTGAGAAATGTAGATTCATCTTTATTTTGAACGTATTTGACGCATTTTCTGAAAGCAGGAAGATCGTCTATATGGACAAGACGCGAGAAAATAAAAGCTGCTGCCTTCTCACCTATAAAGGCATAGTACTCGGCATCAGCTTGTTTGATCTCCATATCTTTAGTGATAGTAACTCTGGCATCACATAAAATTGCATCCTGAATATTATATCTATGTTCCATATTCTGATCATTCCAAATTACATTAGCTCTACAGTAGCAAAAGTATTACAAATATCATACTCCAATATCTATAGCGGTACCCAATTGAGCATAGCCCTGGCCAGCTCCAGTCCTACTATAACCTGTAACAGCATTGCCAAATCCTGCTGCGATCTTGTTAAATGCTTTGTTGAGGGTCGCACTTGTTATACCCTTGTCCTCTTTGTCCTCATCATCTGTCTCAATAGCATTGGGATAACGGACCGGACTCACCGATGAAACCGGATTGGCAGACTGCGCCCTTGACAGCCCTTTCACAGAATCCGTATACGCACTCGATAACTCAGACTGTGCTTCCAGCGGCATATTCATAGGCTTTATAGATGAAATTGGAGCATATGCACTTATTCCTGATATTCCTGATATTGCCATAAATCTCCTGTTTTCCTAACAATACTGACCATACGGCCAGCACGATCATCCTTGATACTTACCATACAAGTGCTTTTGAAAGCACTCCTTATACTTACACTTCATTATATCAAAATAAAATATCCAAATGTATGATTTTATAGTAATTTAATTATTGTAACAGGCTCAGGACTCCCTGAGGGGTCTGGTTGGCCTGAGCCAGTACGGATTGGCCTGCCTGCTGCAATATGTTGGATCGGCTAAGTTTTACCATTTCCTCTGCCATATCTGTGTCTCGGATGCGGGATTCTGCGGCAGTTGTGTTTTCTACTACGTTATCTATGTTCTTGATAGTATGCTCTAATCTGTTCTGATAAGCACCAAATACTGATCGCTGTGTGGTTATGATCTCTGCAGCCTTGTCAATGAGTCCCATAGCCTCATCACTGGCTTTTTCAGTCATAACGTTCAACTCTTTGATCCCAAGATATTCATTATTGAGCTTGTCGTAATTGATAGGGATCTTTACAGTCATATCTGCTTCATCAGCAGAGTGAATATCTTCAGTATTTTTACCAGGTCCTACGAATTCTTCGTATTTGACATCAGCCATCTTGGTGAAGGATTTATAAGCATTGTAAACTGTAACACTACTAGGACCAGCATTGCCAGAAACTCCATGAATATCACTACCATCTGCGCTGGCGAAAATATCTATACTAGCGATTTCATTTAGCTTGGCAAAAACTGAATCTACAGTGTCGCTTTCGTACACAGGAAATCTAAAATTTAAACTACCAGCCCCATCTGAAAGAGTAAAATAAAATTGCATATAGCCGGAATCGCTTGTATCTCCATCGTTAGTGTAATTATCCAGCAATCCTCCAAGGGTAGTTGAGTTGGTAAGTGCATAAGCTATTGAAGCTCCAGTACCTCCACTAGAACTCATAACTGGAGATTGTTTTGTATAATACCCTAAGTATCCTTCACTAGAACTATATGCCGGAGCATATCCCCACCATTTATCATTGGACATGTGTGATGTATATGAAACATCTCCTACAGGGCAGGATATCCCATGAGCCTCATCATAAGACTTACAATCTGTAGTCATATGATCAGCTTCCAAATTACCAGAAAAACTATTTTTGCTATATGAAATGCTGTTTAATGTAGCAGTTATCGTACCTACATTTCTAAATGCGAAATCAATTGTAAATGTAGAAGTATCAGTTGCACTATCCGGAATATTAACGCCTGTACACTCTGCAAATTCAGAATCTGACGCTCCTGATGTATCCCTTTCAGATAATCTCTGTATTTCATCAGAAAGGTATACATTTGTAGTATAAGATAACCTTCCTCCGGCAGCATCGTAACATGCGGCCCGATTTGATGATGAAAAATCGGTATTTAATGTCGTACCATTAACATTTTTTACAATATCCTCAAGCTTAGTATATTCAGTGCTTGCGTAACTTATCGTTGCATTAACGCCCTGAAATTTTGACGGCAACACGCCTCCCTCATAATAATGAGTAAGGTAATCCTCAAGTTGAAGAGTCTGCGACTTATTTTCAGGATTTGGCCATGGAATATCATCTGACTCATAGGATGTACCATCTCGTCCTGTCCAACTGAACTTGATACCACTACTTTCATCAGCAGTCACGTTGAAACCAGCACTTGGCCATACGCCTGTGTTGTCAGTTGTTGGTGTATAGGTTCTTGAAATAGAATTAATTCTTAGAGACACAACCTCTTCATAGTTATATCTGTCTGCGTATGTATTTTCACCCTTCCAGATATATTTTCCATTAAAAGTTGTTGTGTCGAAAATGCGCTGTGCTTCCTCTTTTAGAGCCTGCACTTCTGCGTCGATGGCTGCCCTATCTGACTGAGAATTGGTGCCATTGGCAGACTGAATAGACAGTACCTTCATGCGGTTAAGCATATCGCTAACCTCATTAAGTGCACCGTCTGCAACCTGACACAAAGAGACTCCGTCATCGCAATTGGTCGAACCACGATCAAGTCCCCTCATCTGTTTTCGCATCTTTTCGGAAATTGAAAGACCTGCAGCATCATCTGCTGCTCTATTTATTTTATAGCCTGATGACAACTTCTCAGTAGATCCTGCAAGAGAAGAAGTATTTACTTTCATCATCCTGTTGGCATTCATGGAAGTTGTATTGTGCTGTATCCTCATAATCTGAAGCCTCATACTTCAACTGATGACATGCAAAATCCTTTTTGCCTTGTGAGCCATCAATCATCAACCTTGATAATTACCAAAACAAACATCCATGTTCTTATAATTTTTATCGGTAAATTTAATAAAAAGATTATAGCTTGCATATTTTATGCGGATATTATACAATGCTTAAATAAAGATTGTGAACAATCGATTTTTTATATACAGATAGGAGTGAGATTATGGGAACATTAAGAGATTTATTTTTTGGCGATGAACAGGAAAAAAAGGCTGCAACAGTAGATACTGCAGCATCAGATAACACACAGAGCACACAAACAGCAGGTACTGAAGGCACTGGATTTGAAGAAGTAAGAGCTGACGAGCTTGTAGGTAACATCATTGCAAAACACCCTATGGCTGCTCAGTTCCTTATGGAATGTGGTATGGAGTGTATCTTCTGCCCTGCTTCACAGATGGAATCATTATCAGATGCATGTGCTGTACATGGTATCGATGGTGAAGAGATCGTTGTAGCACTTAACGACTATCTTCAGAGCCATAACGCATGATTGTCATTTGTTTCTTATCAAAAAATCTTTTATAATTGGAAAAGAGCTGTCAGGCTAACTTAATAGCTTGGCAGCATTTTTATTTTGACTGATCTTTTTTCAGGTAAAAAGCTGGAATAATGGAGAACACAATTATGGGGAAACCACTTAGTATAGGAATACTGGCTCACGTTGATGCCGGTAAAACAACTTTATCAGAATCACTGCTCTATCTGTCAGGAAGTATCCGAAAAATCGGTCGCGTAGATCATGGAGATGCATTTCTGGACAATTATTCTCTTGAGCGTACGAGGGGTATCACTATTTTTTCCAAACAGGCTCAGCTAACTGTCGGTGACTATGATATAGCACTGTTGGACACCCCTGGACATAGTGACTTTTCACCGGAAATGGAGAGGACACTTCAGGTACTAGATCTTGCAATCCTCGTTATAAGCGCAGCTGATGGGGTTACCGGGCAGGTAGGTGTCTTATGGAAGCTGCTGAAACATTACAATGTACCAGTGGTAGTCTTTGTCAACAAAATGGATCAGCCTGGAAGTGATCAGGAAAAGGTCCTGTCCATACTGAAGGACAAACTAAATTCAGGCATCGTGTCTTTTCACGATTATAACGAGCTGCCTGATGATGAAACCGGCGTCTCTATCATGGACTGTCTTGATGATAGTACATTGCAGGAAGAAATTGCTGTATGTGATGATGATCTGCTCCAGAGCTTTTTGGATGGAGAAAAAATAGATATAGAAAACATCAAACAGTTGATGTTACAGCGCAAGCTATTTCCTTGTTTCTGGGGATCAGCCTTGAAAATGAAGGGAGTATCCTTTTTCTTGAACAGTCTGGAACACTGTCTTGAAGAAAAAAAGTATCCGGAGGAATTTGGTGCCAGAGTATTTAAGATTTCGCGGGATAATACCGGCAACAGGCTTACCTGGATGAAGATCACAGGTGGCAGCCTTCCAGCAAGAAAACAGCTCTCTTTTACAGATAACGAAACAGAGATAACTGAAAAAATAGATCAGATAAGGATCTACTCTGGTGAAAAATATACCGCTATTCCTGAAGCAATGGCTGGACAGGTAGTTGCAGTAACAGGTCTGTCCAAAAGCATTGCAGGAATGGGGCTTGGAATAGAGGAAGGTATCACAGGCGAGGTTCTTCAGCCTATCCTCACCTGTGAGATCATTCTTCCAGAGGGCGTTGATAAATTTAAGGCCTATCAGGATTTTAAGACAATTGAAGAAGAAGAGCCTATGCTCAAGATCATCTATCATGAGCAAAACGGAGAGATTGACGCTCAGGTCATGGGACAGGTTCAAAAAGAGATCCTCCACCATATGGTACTGGAACGTTTTGGAATGGATATATCTTTTGGACCGGGACATATCGTATATAAAGAGACTATCAAAAATACCGTTGAAGGTGTTGGCCATTTTGAGCCGCTCCGCCACTATGCAGAAGTCCATCTGTTATTAGAACCTGGAGAGCCAGGCAGTGGAATGCGCTTCGAGACAGATTGTCCTGTTGATGAGCTGGACAAAAACTGTCAAAGGCTTGTTCTCACTCACCTTGAAGAAAAAACGCATATCGGTGTCCTGACAGGATCAGAGCTTACTGATATGAAGATCACACTTATTGCAGGCAGAGCCCATGAAAAGCATACAGAAGGTGGCGATTTCAGACAGGCTACCTACAGGGCTATCAGGCAAGGTCTCATGATGGCTGAAAATATCCTGCTTGAGCCGGTTTACAATTATCGTATTGAAGTACCTCAGACAAATCTTGGCAGAGCTCTCAGCGATATCCAGAGGATGTGTGGTACCAATGATGCTCCGGACTCAAATGGTACTACTGCTACCATTACAGGAACAGTTCCAGCTTCTGAGCTTGGGGATTATGCCAGCGAAATTGCCTCATATACCGGAGGTCTTGGACGTATGACCCTCGAGCTAAAAGGTTATGAGCCTTGTCACAATGCTGAGGATGTGATCAGCCAGATGGATTATTATCCAGAACTTGATACTGATAATCCTTCCTCATCAGTTTTCTGCTCTCATGGCGCCGGAACTATTGTACCTTGGGATGAAGTCAGAAATTATATGCATGTAGAAAGTGGGTTTGATGCTGCCGGCATGGGCGGCGCCGTAACTGATCTGACTGTAGATGATCAGCTGCTTGAAGCCTATAAAGCCAACGAGGCAAGAAAGCGCCTTGATAGGCGTTCTTTTACCGAGCAGGACAGGGACTACAGAGCTACAGAAAATGAACTTAAAGAGATATTTGAAAGAACCTACGGTCCTATCAAGTCCAAGGTTGGAAATAACGAGGAGTCAGGAAAAAGAGTGTATAATTCCAAAGCTCCTAGCGTAAAATATCGTGCCCCAAAGGCTCCTGTTTATGAAGACGAGTATCTGCTGGTGGATGGCTACAATGTCATCTATGCCTCCGATGAACTTAAAGCTCTTGCAGCCACAGACTTAAAGGCCGCCAGAGATAAGCTGATGGATATATTATCAGATTTCCAGGGCTACAGAAAAGAGATCGTCATACTTGTATTTGACGCCTACAGGGTCGCAGGAGGTTCTGAACACGTAGAGCGATTCCATAATCTGGACATTGTATATACCAAGGAGGCTGAAACTGCCGATCAGTATATTGAAAGGACTGCCCATGAGATCAGCAAAAAGCATAAAGTAACTGTTGCTACCAGCGATGCCATTGAGCAGGTGATAATCCTTGGAAGCGCCAACGTTCTTTCTGCCAGAGACTTCTGGGCTGAAATAGCCTATACGCAGCAGCAAATAAGGGAACGTATTTCCTCTGTTCTCAGCAGCGATAATAATACTAAACTAGGAAACCGAATCGAGTTATAAATATTATCCTTCGGCGAGAAGGTAACTCATTGTATGCAATGAGTCACTGGGGACGTATCAATCTGACTCATTGTACACAATGAGTCAAATTGATACGTCCCCAGTGACTCACTATAGCAGCACTTTTGCTTTTAGTTTAAATCTTGTATTGGCTGTCCATAGCTTCAAATACATATAGTCTTGCGTCACCGGTACGCATTACTCTTGTATCTTCGCTATAGCCGGTTCCGCCATAAGCGGTCTTAAGGTGAACACCACATTCATTAAAGATACCGCCTGTAGCTGAAATGTCTTCTTTCTCACCTGACATACGGACTACCTTATCTGCAATCTTCTGAACAATGCCATTCTCTTTGACATGAACCGGAGTCATTGTGTTGATAAGACTTCCAAAATCCTTGAGAGACAGCTTGTTAACGTAATTGGTCATATGATAGAAAGTATCATTATCCAATCCCTTAGTCTTGAAGATATCCATATCTCTGTTAGGGAATCTGTCGCGCTGGAGCACCATGCCTACAGCTTTCTTTTTGTCCTTGCTGACAACCATGCATCTGCCATCACCGAGTCTGTAATAATCTCCAAACTGCAATACTCCACGCCACTTCTTGTAAAAATCTACCTGTTCCTTGATCTCTGCCTTTTCCTTATCAGAAAGATCGCACAGATTAAGCTCATAACCAAGACATCCAAAGGAAGCTATGATAAATCTTGTATCTAAATTAGTCACATTCAGAGTCTGATGATTTGGACTTCCTGAAACATGTGAACCAACAGTGATTCCAGGATAGCCATAGCTATAGCCTGTTTGTATTGAGTGTCTGCAGATAGGATCTGTATCATCACTGCCCCAGATCTGAGGGAAGTAACATAAGATACCAAGGTCAAATCTGTTTCCACCGGATGAACAGCCTTCAAACAATATCTCAGGAAAGCTCTTAGTAAGCTCACCCATGATACGGTACAGTCCCATATAATATCTATGCATGAACTCTGACTGTTTCTCAGGAGAAAGTGCGGTAGAATATCTGTCAGAGAAAATGCGGTTCATATCCCACTTTACGTAAGATACTTTTCCACTACTAAATACTTTTTTCATTGAAGATATCACATAATCCTGAATCTCTGTACGTGTCAGGTCGAGGATCATCTGATTTCTTCCCTTGGAATGATGCATTCCAGGTATCTGCACTGCCCAGTCAGGATGCGCTCTGTAGAGATCACTGTCTTCATTGATCATCTCAGGCTCTACCCACAGACCAAATAACATACCCAGTTCAGTGATCTTATTGGCAAGAGCTTCTATACCGCCTGGAAGCTTTTTCTCATTAACATACCAATCGCCAAGTGAACTCTTATCATCATTTCTATGGCCAAACCAGCCATCATCCATTACAAAGAGCTCTATTCCGCACTGCTTGGCTGCTTTTGCCAGATTAACAAGGCTATTCTGGTTGATATTAAAGTAAGATGCTTCCCAACTGTTTATGAGAGTAGGTCTCTCTTTATCTCTCCAGGAACCCCTTGTAATATGCTTTCTTACGAAATCATGCATATGATGGCTCAAACCATTAAAGCCATTTCTTGAAAAGCCCATGACTGCCTGAGGTGATTCAAAGCTCTCACCCTTTTTCAGATGCCATGCAAAGCCTGTTGGCTGGATACCACTTACAAATCTGCTGGAATCCACATAATTACAAGACAGGGCTTCATAGTGATCTCCACTATAAACCAGATTGAATCCATAGCAATCTCCATAGTTCTCTGTAGTCTCTGGATTACTGAGCATGACAAATGGATTGGATCTGCTACCTGATTCACCAGCTGCAAGTTCTTCATTAACTACCTTGCCTCCATCACATACAGCATCAGTCCTATGCATTTCATCTGCCCATCTTCCATGGAAAGAAGTCATACGCATTCCTGTGCGATAGAAATCAACCTGAGTACTCATGAGCCTTTGTACTGTAACGACTGCATCATCATCCTGTCCTTCTGTACCAACAAATGTGATCTTAGAACTACGGGTAATGATATCGCAATCAGGGAAAACACTGTAGATCAGTTCAAGAACTGTACCGTGTTTCTTGTCCTTTAATGTCATGACCAACTGCTGCGCATGATCTGCTTCTGATATTCCGTTTTCATCATACGCAGATGGAAGGGTCTCTAATGGCTCAATCTCGTCCTTTATGACATAGCTGTCATATAAGAAATCACAGGTTGAAGATCCGTCCGGATAAACCAGTTCTATGAAAGGCTCTCTTATATCTCCTTTTCCAAAGGATGACATTTCGAGACATCTGTTCTCTAAGCACAGTGACTCAGCATCATCTGAATATGAGATCATATTACCATTGGCAAAAGAGTGGACCGGTGTCATCGCTCTGATATTGGCATCCATAACTTCTATAGCCTTGGCTGTGATCCAGTTTCTGTCATGACTGACTAATCTTTCGTAGGATTTAACTCCTGAAAGATTATGTCCATAATATAAATGTTCCAAATGACCAGAAGGTAATACATGAAACAGATAAGAGGTATTTCTGGTCTGGATCAAAAAAGCATTCTTATGAAAAGTGATCATAATAGCCTCCAAATAAGTTTTTTTGTAAACAAAATCCGCATTATCTGCGGATTTCGTAAAATGACCAATTATTTGCCTGTAGCAATTCCATTCATGAGCATCTCGATCATGATACCTAATGCATCTTCATAATTAGTACCTGTCTCAATGAGGGTCTCAGATGTAAGGAACTTCTCAATTGAAGCCTCTACAACAAGCTTGATGACTGGTATAGGAATTCTCTTTATAACGCCTTCATCCATACCTTTTTCAAGCAGCGCAATTGTCTCATCCCAGTCACTTTCGATCCTCTGAGCTACTCTGGCATAGATATTAGGATATTTATCTTTTACCTGATAGATTTTACGAAAATCCACATGTTGATAATTGTCAGGAAGACATACCAAAAGTTTGGATATACGTTCTATTGTTGATAAATTTGGATCCCGAAGAATTTCAGCCTCTTTTTCCTTAATAGAAGAAAAGCAGTAATCTACCATCTTGTTAAAAAGATCTTCTTTATCTCCAAACTCTTTGTAAATTGTTTTTTTACTCATATGAAGGTCCTTGGCAACATCATCCATAGTAAACTTCATACCCTTATTATTAAATTCAACAATTACAGTTTCCAAAATTTTCTTCTGATTCTCGTCCATTACAATTCCTTTCAACTCACTGCATTTATAGAAACTAATATAGTTTTCACAGTTTCCATTTTATCATCATTGAGTCCAAAATGATATAAATAAATAATAAAAAAATAACCAAAATAGTATTATGGTTTTTGTAACTTAATCTAAATACTATTTTGGTTATTATGATCAATCCTTAGACAACTTAGTTCGAAATGGGCTCCATATAAAACGGGACATTTGAACTAAATATATTACTTCAGGATAGCTTTAACAAATTCCCATGTCTTGGCTGTTGACTCTACTGAGAGGCGCTCACCTGTTGAATGGATTGCTTCCATATCAGGACCTATTGATACACAGTCAAGGTCTTCAATCTTTTCACTAAAGAGACCACACTCGACACCGGCATGTATAGCAACTACCTGTGGCTCAACTCCGTTAAGCTCTTTGTATACAGCTACCATATGCTTTCTGAGTTCTGAATCTTCCTTGTATGCCCATCCCGGGTATGAGCTGTTAGTTGAATGATATCCACCAAAAGCTTCTGTAATAAGCTCAAGTTTCTTTAAAAGAAGCTCTTTTGACTGCTCTACGCTACTTCTTACTGAATACTCAAGCTGAAGTTCATCAGCTGTAAGCTTCATGATACCAAGGTTAAGAGAAGTCTCAACGAGGCCTTCGATTGATGCACTGTTAGCCTGGACACCATTAGGAAGAGAAATTGTAAGACCAACCATCTTTTTGAAGGATGCTTCATCAACTACCTGTTCTGTCTTATTTCCAAGTGCTTTAGTCTCAATCTTAAATCCAGGATCCTTTACCGCGAGTTCTTCATGGATTTCTTTTTCAACCTTTGCTATAGCTGCATCAAATGCTGCCTTATCTGCTGCACTGTCAAGAATGATAGTAGCCTTGGCAAGGGATGGGATGGCATTATCTGCTACTCCGCCTTCCATTGTTAATACGCCAAATTTAACTGTATCTGCAACATTCATAAGAGTTCTTGCAAGAATGTAGTTGGCATTACCACGCTCTTTCTTGATCATCTCACCTGAGTGACCGCCAAGAAGTCCGCCGATAGCTACTTCATAAGCCTCACCTGTCATTTCTTTTCTGGATACCTTGATATTACTGTGGAATCTGGCACCACCTGCACAGCTTACAAGGAGTACGCCTTCTTCTTCATTATCCATGTTCAGGAGCTTTTTGCCCTTAAGTGAAGAAAGGTCGATAGCTCTTGCACCGTCCATTCCTGTCTCCTCATTGGTTGTAATAACAACCTCAAGAGGTGGGTGAGGAATAGTGTCACTATCCAAGAGAGCAAGACAATAAGCTACAGCGATTCCATCATCACCACCAAGGCTTGTTCCCTTAGCCCATACAAACTTGCCATCTGTCTCAACATCAAGGCCTTCCTTGGTCATATCCTTGTTAACATCTGGATCTTTTACTGCAACCATATCCATATGTCCCTGAAGGATGATAGGCTCTCTGTCCTCATATCCGGCTGTTCCAGGCTTTTTGATGATAACGTTAAGTTCTTCATCCTGGATCACATCAAGATTTCTGTCTTTTGCAAATTTCACCAGATAATCACTGATCTGCTGAAGATTTCCTGATCCATGAGGGATATTGCATATTTCTTCAAAGAAGTTAAATACTTCCTTTGGCTGTAAGTTTTCTAATACTGCCATTTTATTACCTCCGAACTATGTATTTTTAAGCTTTGCCTATAACTAAAAGCTATCAGCAAAGATTTGTGACATAAATATTGTATAAAAAATCACCTATGCATTATCTCACAACTCTGTAATAAAAAAAAGAGCCTCGAAAAAATCGAAGCTCTTAATAATCATAATTAAATTATGCAATCTTTGACTTTGCAAGCTCAGCAAGTGTCTTGAAGCCTTCAGCATCGTTAACTGCCATCTCAGCAAGCATCTTTCTGTTGATATCAACGTTAGCGAGCTTGAGACCGTGCATCATCTTGCTGTATGAAAGACCGTTAAGTCTTGCAGCAGCGTTGATACGTGTGATCCAAAGAGATCTCATATCTCTCTTCTTCTGCTTACGTCCAGCGAATGCTGATGTAAGTGCTCTCATAACTGACTGCTTAGCTACTCTATACTGCTTTGATCTTGCTCCTCTATAACCCTTAGCAAGCTTTAATACTCTATTGTGCTTTTTCTTAGCATTTAATGCGCCTTTAACTCGTGCCATTTTTATATCCTCCTAAATATTCACATAAATCTACCATTCAATATTTTATATTCCAGAACGAATTATAAATATGGCAGAATCTTCTTCATTGTCTTAACCTGTGTTCCATCAACAAGACCAGGCTGTCTTAAGTTTCTCTTTCTCTTTGTTGACTTCTTTGTTAAGATATGACGCTTATACGCTTTATTTCTTACTAACTTACCTGTACCTGTTACCTTGAATCTCTTGGCAGCAGCTCTTTTTGTCTTCATTTTCTGCATTGCAAAAATCCTCCTGTACTTCATTTTACGATTGCACAATCTAAACGTGCTGTAATAATCACTTACAATATTTAAATTAACCTTTACGTCAGAGTTATTAACGTTTTTCAGTTAAAAACATTGTCATACTTCTTCCCTCTACCTTAGGCTGTTTCTCAACAACAGCTACATCAGCAAGAGACTCTGCAAAGTCTGTCAGAATATGTACGCTGGCACCCATATGAGCCATCTCACGTCCACGGAAACGAAGTGTAACCTTAACTCTGTTTCCTTTTTCCAAAAACTTCTTAGCAGCATTAACCTTTGTGTTCAGATCATTAGTATCGATGTTAGGAGAAAGTCTGATTTCCTTAATCTCTACTGTTTTCTGTTTCTTCTTAGCTTCTTTTTCCTTACGGAGCTGTTCATACTTGAACTTTCCATAATCAACGATCCTGCAAACTGGTGGCTTAGCATTTGGTGCAATCTTTACAAGGTCAACTCCAGCTTCATCTGCAAGCTTTCTTGCTTCCTGAATTGCCATAACACCGAGCTGCTCACCGTCAATTCCGATTACTCGTACTTCTTTGTCTCTGATCTGTTCGTTAATAAATAATTCGCTAATTGTTTTATACCTCCGACAAACTATACACTAAAAAAGTGGATACACATTCGTATCCACTTAATAATTTCATACCTTTTCCTCTTAGGAAATTTGAAGTATAAACGCCTGACAGCTATGCCTCAGGGTGAGAGTGGATACTCTGCTTTGTTTTCAAACACAGATACTATATCATCAACAAAAAACAATGTCAATACTTTTTATTTTTTTAGCGCAATTCACTAATATCTATGTAACCTGTGGAAAAATTATTTTCCGGATGCTCTTCTGTAGAAAATGAAAATGATACTGTCAATGCATTATTTCCAAGATTATTATAATCATCATCATAGGAGTATGCCCTATCAGAAACATAGGTATAACCACCCGGTATGGTGGCCTCGTGTGCTCCATAAGCATTTATATCTTTTATACCGTTAAGTTTGAAATCGCTTCTTTCAAAGCTATATGTATCGTTTGTTTTATTTACAATATAAAATACATAACCGTTTTGAGTGCCATTATCTTCTGACTTAAATACATTTTTGGCATAGATATCCACTTTTTCATTGGTAAATATCTGTTCTGCAGTATCGATATCCACAATATTCTCAGGCATATCCGCTGTTGTAGTTATCGTAACAGGCCCATCACTTTCAGCTACTACATTATAATCTTCATCTCTTATTTCTATTTTATCAAAGATCATTTCAGAAATATCTGAAAATGGCACATAACTAAGCTTTTCATATATGTCTGTCACACTGTTTTTCTTGAAATAATCATAGGTATAGATATAGTATACTTCTTTGGTAATACCGTTTATGGAACTGCAATCAATAATAACTTTAAGGTTCTTTTTCGTGGTATTCTCTATTCTGATAGCTACTTTTACTGACGTATGCTGATAATCTCTAAGCTCTTCCAAGGCATCTTCTTCAACATAAAAGCCTTCCACGGTGACTTTTATTCCATTCTCATCTATGAGGACGCCATCTCCTTCTATAGTATAATCAGCCTGAATATAATCATCAAAACTACTTTCATTAAGCTCATCATTACCACGTATTTTGACACCGGTCTCAACTACCAACGCAAAAATACCTATGGCAATCAAAGCTAAATTCAAGAAAACAAGAACTCTGATCCTGATCTTGATGCGCTTCAGGATTTCATCACCTTTGATCTTAGCCTTTTCTTCCCTCTGGGCAATGATCTCCTGAGTGCTTTTATTTATAAAAGAATCCTGAACCTCAAATCTGCTGGTCCATTCCTCATCCTTGTCATATGGCGCACCACAGTGAGGACACACCTTTTGTGTAGATGTATCCACCTTGGCACCGCAATAATCACAGGAAACGATAGGATCCCTATATCTTATTTTTTGAGCCTGCTCAGCGGCAGCTTTTTTTACTTCTTCCTTACTGAAAGCATTGGCCTTGACCTTGTTATATCTGAATATTTCCGCAAAAAGACCAATTATAAGGACTACAAGAGCAATAAATAAAATCATAAAACACACCTTTCCATTAAAACAAAGTGTATTTTATAACGTTTTATTATGGGATGCAATAATGAGAATGATTTGTACGATAATATTCATATTCATAGGTAGCAGGATGTGCTACCTATGAACATTAAACTAATTACTAAAATTAATACCAAATACCAGCATTCTGTTATTAACACCTGAATACTCGCAGGTATAAAGAACTGCAATATCTGCATCTGTCATCTGGTCTAAGCTATCAGCAATATCAGCGCCTGCTGAAGTGCTGAGGATGTCATAAAGGGATTTGGAAACCGCCTGATCAAATATGTTCTTGACCTTATCAATGTCTGCATCCTCACTTGTTATGCCATATTCATAGATATCCTCAAAATCAGCCTCGTAATCACCGTAGAATACTGAAAAGATCTGATAGACCTTTGATCCATTTTCAGTATAAATGGTAAAGGTAGGATTCTCCTCATAATAGTCCTGGTCCTTGTAATAATGCAGAGAATAAAACATGCTCTTATCCTTCTTATAGTGACCATAGACTACTGTAAATGGGCAATCAAAGGCTGGCACAGAATATGTATCAGCAAAAAAGCATCCTGCATTGCCTGTGGTGTTATCAAAAAGATGCGACAGATAATAATCATTATTGTCTGTCTGGACAATTGGACCGTCAATGGCGCCTGCGCAGGCAGTGACCCAGCCTATGATTTCAGGATTGATCTCAGAAAGTGCAGCAAAATCAATGCTTTTATCTTCAGAGTCTGCATCTTCTAAAAGATCAGCATCTGAGGCTGAATCATATGCCACTTCTTTTACCGCATCATTAGCCTTTCTATCAGACCAGTATCCATAGCCGTAATATAGTAGCATCCCACCTGTGATGACCATGCCTGCAGCAAATATTCCCAATAAAGTTTTTAAGATCACTTTTATTCTTTTTGTTTTTTCCATAATCGTCTCTTACTTTTCTCTTGATCCACATTTTCATTTCATAGTCACAAGAATAAATTTATTTTTTCTCTTTGTGCATGATTCTTAAAAGAATGATCAATACCACTCCAAAGGCTGCTGCAAATAAAGCAAACAGTGCTCCAAGCAGGTGGATAGGGTTGTCATCACCTGTTCGAACGCCTTTAAGCTGGCTCTTATCTACAAGAAGGTTTTGTACTTCTTCTGAAATAAGGGCAGTAAGCTTTGTATCGGTCTGACTTGTAGTACTGTCAGTGCTATCACTGCTTCCGCTATCACCATCAGAGCCCGAGCTGTCAGAAGGTGTACTTCCGGAGCCTGAGCCTGAGCTTGAGCTTGGTGCTACGAAGGATACCTGGATAAGTGTAACTGGAGGCATATCATCCGGATCCGTAGCAAGGTTTACAACAACAGATCCCTTAAGTACTGTTATTTGTTTGTAAGGCGTATCAGAAGCCAGTAATGGTGACCATACCTGAATAAATTCTTCTGAGCCATCAGTTGAAGTAATGGTTCCATCATCATTTTTAGTCAAGGTACCAGTATAAGGAACCTGATTGCCCTCAGCATCTGTATATACATATCCGGAGATCACTATCTTATGAGGCGCTTCTGCAGTAAAGTCTTCTCCTTCTTCCCAATAGCATACAGTAAGGCTATCTGAATAGGTATATCCCAGGGCCAGTGCCGGTTCAAACTCTATTGCAAGAGCTGCTTCTACATATGGTGTCTGGGTATTTACATACCAATAATCGTCATTTCCTACCTTATCTTCATTATCAACAACAATATATTTCTTGTAGGTCTTAACCTCACCACCAGTTATCTCATTTCCTGCAATATCAGTAACTGCTACAGTAACATTCTCAATTCCAAGATAATGTGATCTGGAATCTAATACCATGTTGGTAACAGTAACCTCGCAAGGATCAGCGTCAGTACCTGTTATCTTGCCTGAAGCATATGCATAGTAAGCTCCGGTATCATCCTGTTTTACAGTAGTACTGGAAGACCCACCACTAAGGGTAATGGAACCATTGGCATCTTTCGGATATGTAGCCTGACAGGTCTCTGAATTATTAGTAACCTTGTATACCTCATAGCCTGCGCTGGATGGATCCTCAGTGACTTCATAAGTACATCCGGTATTGATATTGACCAGTACAGCCACTTTGCCTGCTGCCACGCGAACAATACCGTTTTGGGCAGTCATCTTGACTCTGCTACTATACCTTCCTATATCAAGGAAAGAATCCTCTCTGAGCTGTGATGCTGTAAGAGATGCGACTTCTTCAGCATCATATAGGTAATATGTTCCATTAAATAAACCGGTTGTACCATCAGGATTGGACAGAGTTACTTTAAATGGGAATGAATAACTTGTTATATTCTCATCATCGGTTCTCTTCTCAATTTCTTTTCTGATGATCAAAACACCGTCATTGGTGTAGACAGTATTGGTTATTGTTGTAGTATCACCATTAACCTCATAGGTTGTTTCATATTTATCCCTAAGTATAAGTAGATCAGCATTAGGAGTCTCCGTATCCTCAGTCACTTTGTAGACCATCTCTATAGGTTGTGATGTGGATGCTCCACTGCCATATGCGTACTTAGGAAGACCTGTAATATTGTATGTCCAGGTATTTCCATCACTACTTGCTGTATAAGATATTCCCAGACTCACATTGGAGACAGGTGTCTGTCCATAAGGGTGTTCTTCACTTACTCCGGACAAAACAAGTTCATCAAATCCGCCTACAGTGCCTGTTACAGATGTATCCTCAGTGATATACAGTGTAATATCATCAGGACGTATCTTTCTGGAATCATTATTATCATCCCAGATCTTGAGGACAGTCAGATCCTTGGTGATAAGGGTATTAGTAATGCTGGTTGCATAGCCTGAATCTGCGGCATAACTATGGTCATATCCATTGGTCTCTGTTCCATCATTGGACTCTACATAAGTATCTGAACCGGTTGTAAGTGTATAACCAATCGGCACTACAGGCGTTCCATCCTCATCAGTCTCTATAAATCTGTATTCCAGCTTAGAAACTGTGCCTTCAAAGGTCTTGAAAAGAGGTATAGTCTCAAACGAAGCTGTCCAGTCATTAGCTTCATCCAGTGAAAATACTACCTTGGAGCCTGCTGCTCCTTTTGTTACGCCATCAGAAACGGTGCTATCAGGGATATCTCCCCAGGTCACATCAGTCCATGTGGTATCTGATGTTGTCTTTTGCTGGAGCTTCACATAAACACTTTCAGGTCTTGTCTCATACCTGTTGTCGTCATCTGCAAATGCCATATCAACGACAGCACTGGTCACAGATGTATTGATGATTGATATATATGTATCACCCGTACTTGAAGTATTTCCTGAACCTGTTGTTGTAGTTTCACTGGCATCTGAATGCCATACGTCATCAGACAGGTCTGTATAATCAGGCCAATTACCTACAGCATAAGCGTACTGTGTCTTATACTCTCCGCTTGCATTTTCTAAAACATAATAGATGATTTGATTGCCGTCCTTATTAAATTCAGGCAGATTGTCAAAAGCAGCCTCAAGTGAAGCATCACTAAGAGTCACTTCACTACCCGTAAAGGTCAACTTAGTCAGCTTGCTTTTATCTGTAACTATTCCGGAGGCTGTAGTTCCGCTATAATAATTGGCACTATAAAGTGCAATTGTAATATTCTCATGGCTTGACTGATCATCATTCCATATCTTTTTAACATGGATCTTGGAGGAGCTTGCTTCAAGAGTATTCTCGATACTTGTTGTATACAGCTTGGCATCCTCATCAAAAGCATTTGCATGAGTTACTAAATATGCACCGCCCTGTCCACTTAAGGTATCAGTAGATATATCAGCGTCAGCCTCTCCTACCTTGGTCACAATAGCCCTGTAAGAGTATTTAACGCCATCTTCAACGCTTCCTTTATATTCAGGAAGGTCACTAAAGGTTACTGTCCATTTATCAGAATCTGAGTTACTAACATCCGTACTGCTTACAGGCTGCATGGTCATGTAATCATTCCATGTAGTACCGTTTTCAGAATTCTGGACAGTAATGATTACATCTTCCGGTCTAAGGCCGTATTTATCAGATGAGTCTACCCAGGTCAGGTCTACCTGCAGACTTACAAAATTCTCATAGGCTGTATTTGTAATAGTTGTAATATCACCCTCTGTACTTGACTGTGTTGAATAGTAGTTCTTTAATATACTGCCCGAATATTCTGCATTGATATCTTCTGTAACTATATAGAGCATCTCGGCAGGTGATGAAGTAGACGCACTACTACCGTAAGCGTACTTAGGAAGACCTGAAATAGTATAAGTCCATGTATTTCCATCATCGCTTGTAGCCAAGTTAGTGGTCAGGCTCTGACTATCATTAGTAAGCGCAGTAACTCCATAAGGCGCATCAGTACTAACTCCGCCAAGGGCAAGCTTATTAAAGGCTCCCGTGCTTCCTGCAGCAGTAGTATCTTCGGTTATATACAGAACAAGTGAATCCGGTCTCTTGTTTCTGGCATTACTCTCATCTTCCCAGTTTTTGATAACTGTAATCTCTTTGGTAATAAGAGTATTAGTAATTGTTGTAGCATATGAACCTGTAACCGCACTGTCAGTGCCTGATTGAGCCTGACCAGAAGTATATGTATTAGCATATCCACTCTCATTGCAATCATATGCCGCAACATATTCAGATGCATTAGCTTCAAGGCTATAACCTATAGGGATTACAGCCGTTCCGCTGCTATCAGTCTCAAGGAATCTGTACTCATACTGATCTGCGGCGCCATTAACATCTTTTACATACAATGGCAACTTGTCATAGGTTATGGTCCACTGACCCTGATCATTAAGCTGGGCTAATACCTTGTCACTTCCGTTTCCATATGCAATTTTACCCGCAGCAGTAGCATTGTCCGGTATGTCTGCCCAGGTCACATCAGTCCAATCGATAGTATTTTCAACTCTTCGCTGGAGCTTCACATAAACGCTCTCAGGCCTTGTGCCAAAAGCATTGCCTTTATCAGTCCACTTTATGGTAGCTGTCGCACTTGCATAAGGTGTATTCAATATGCGGAATGTGGCAGCTACATCTGTACCATCTGTTTTAGCTTCATTTGAAGATGACAGTTCTACATAAGTATCGTTTCTATCTACATAATAGGTCGTATAATAACCGTCACCTGCTTCTTCAGCAATGTAATAAACTATCGGATTGCCATCCATATTGGTAGATGGCAGGCCTTCAAATACAGTTTTCCATTTATCGGAAGCAGAAATTGTACGAGTATAAGCCTGATCACCATTTTTTACTACTGACAATTCAGCTGTATCACTATCTACGCCTCTAAAGAAGTTCCTTGATAAAAGTGAAACCTTAACATCTGCCATTTCTGAAGTAGATGCATTCCATACCTTTTCTACAGTGATTGCTTCTCTGGTCGAAAGAGTGTTTGTAACGCTGCTTGTCTGGTTATTATCAGAATCTGCTGTAGTTCCATATGTATAACCAGTCTGGCTGTAACCATTAGGAACTGTAGTTTCTGCAAGTCTATATCTATAACGCTGCTTTGATGTAGCATCACCAAGCTCATATAATGGTAGTGATGAAACAGTGGCAGTCCAGCTATTAGCATCAGAAACAGTAATGATTGCTGAACCATCTGATGCCTCGCTAACACCTGTAGGATTCGCATTGGTCTTATTTATTTCTGTAACAGTTACATTTTCCCAGGTCGCATTATCTGCAATATTGCCCTCAGAATCAACATCAGTTCTCTGCAAAGTAAGGGTCAGTCTTGTTGGTCTTAGGTCAAAACCGTTTTCATCATCTGACCACGCCTTACTGCCTGTAATGCTGATAAGTGGTGTATTTATAACATAAACATAAAAGCTCTTCTCGGTATCTCCGGTAGCAGACTCATAGTATTGAAGTGCATCATCAGTAATTGAGCCAGCAGCTGGCCAGTCATCCGTGGCAGATACATACTGAGTCTTAAAGGTCCCTGTTGTATCCTCTTTTACATAATAAACTATGAGGTCTCCGTCCTTGTTATATTCAGGAAGGCCGCTATATATATGAGAAGTAGTGCTATCATTCAGTGTCTGAACATTATCTGTAAAGGACAAGCGCTTAAGAGTTGATTCATCAGTTACAACTCCTGATGACACAGTGCCACCAGTAAAGTTGGCGCTATAAAGAGCAACATTTATATCCTCGTGCCTTAAAGCATCATCATTCCAACGAAGAGCCACATTGATAGCTTTATCTTTTACCCTTAATGTGTTGGTAATAGTAACTGCAAAAGCTGAAGTATCGCCTGATAACTCGTGAGTGATGGAATATGAGCCACCATAGCCAGAATTGTAAGTTGTAACTGAGGTGGTGCTGCTTGACTCTGTAGTCAGAGTAGTCTCTGTGCTTCCTATCTTGGTCTCTACAGCGCGGTACATATAGGTCTGATCTGAAGCAGATGATCCATAGTATTTAGGAAGATTGCTAAAGGTCATAGTCCATGTGTTTGCATCATTCTCCGAAACAGCAGAGCTTGTTATTGTTCTGGAAGTAACATCAGTCCAGTTATCACCCTTGTCTGTAGATTTCTGTATCAGGACAGTTATGGAAGTCGGTCTGATTGAGTATTTATCAGAATCATCATTCCATTTCTTGGTAACTGTAAGGCTTGTTACTGCATTGTCTGAATCAAGCTGATTTACAATCTTTACAGAAGGTGATGAAGATATATCTGTAATATTTGCAGGGTTGTAGACCAGATAGTTTCCAGCTGATACAGGACTATAAAACTTATCACTATCGGGTGTAGTTAATCCATGCTGTGTCCAGGTTGAAGTCTGCGTATCACTATTTGGATTACTTGGCTCAGTTACAGTAATAGCGCTGGTAGTAGTACCGTCAGTTTGCTCAATTGAAGTCTCAACTACTCTATATTGGTAATAAGAGCCATTTGCACCTGAACTATCAACAGATGCAGGAAGGGCACTAAATGTCTTTTTCCAACTATTAGAGCTACTTAATTCAAAAGTAGTTGCGCCGTTATATGTTAATTGTGTCCAATCTCCGCTGGTTCCAAGTCTGTAATAGACTTTGAAAAATACAGAGCCTTCTCTCATTCCATAGTCATTGCTATAGTCGTCCCAACGCTTCTGGACAGTAAAGCCTCCTTTAAGGCTGTTTTTTAACTTATTAGACATGGTCAAAACACCATCTGATGATGTTGTGTCTGCCTTAGCTGCTATAGATCCGGTAGCAATCTTGTAATTTGTTTTTACAAAATCAGAATTTAATGTTTCTGAAACTGTATAGGTATATAAATTACCATTTGCAGAATATACGGGAGCTGCCTTCGTAAATGTAATCGTGTATTTCCAGGTATTATCACTTTCTACGTTTTCTACACTTAATGTATAATCTGTGTTTTCCGTGAAAGTGATTGTATCTGCATTATCCTTTCCAGACTGCGTACTTGCAGTTGCCTTGACAGTGATATTCAGTGCTTTTGCAGTATCTTCGATGCCCGGCTTTATGATATTACCTTTGTTATCTTTGCTATCCCATTCCTTGTAGAATACGATAGAATTCACCTCGCCAGAATTATATGTGTTCTTAAAGGTTTCAGTCTTTAAATTGCCATTAGTATCAGTCTCAGCAGTTGATGCAATAGTGATTCCATTATTTGCAAAAGCAACTCCAATAAATGTGTTGCCTTCACTATCAGTTATAGTAGATAATGCAGTATTGCCTGCTGTTGCACCTTTTCCATCCGGTCCGTAGATTGCTGAAGTGTAACCTGGCATATCTGAAGTCATCTCAAGTACAAAATAGCCATAGATCTTACCACTTGGGGCAAAAATAGGGCAATCATCCCAGGTGATGGTGGATGTCGTATTTGTACCATCCGTCGTCACTACTGTCTCATATACAAGTTCTGCTGTTGCAATATCGAAATTAGCTGCAGCAGTTGCTGATGATGATTCAGATGTAGTAGAATCATTCTCAGCATATAAAAGTGCATTATAAGTATTACCATCACTTTTAAGCTCCATTCTATAGAGTCTGAATGTAGCTTTGGCATATACACTCTGATAGTCCTTTTTAGAATCCAGATCCCATTGCTTAGTTACCTGGAAATCTCTTAAATTGGTTGTAGACGAAATCTGATATACATTGGTAAGATCAGCTGTATTATCAGAGTAGCTTGGCTGCATGATATCTGATGGAAGCTCATGATTATAAGCATTATATATAATTTCTCTTACACTATAAGTATAGAGATATCCAAGCTCATCATATTTTGGAAAATCCGCATAGGAAGCAACTGTACCATCCGAATTGTACGTTCCATAGGCATAAAGAGACTTAAGGCTATTTAATGTCCTTGGAGACTTAGATCCATCACCTGATGATATTTCAGGTACAAAATTTCGGTCATATGCATCTTTTTTATTTTTAGTTGTTGCTGTTGCTGCGACTTCAGGAGCTTTATGAGTCGTGTCATATGCGCTTTGTCTAAACAGGTAAATAGAAACATCCGGAAGGTTAGCTGCAAGTATTCCCTCAGGAACATTAGTCCAGAGCTTTTTACCTTCCATATGAACTGTATCAGCAATACTTATAAGGGTAAAACTTCCTTCTTTTGTCAGATATGTTCCATCTGAAGCTTGTACCTGATCTGGCTCCTCTACTGTAGACGTGGTTGTGGCTGATGTGCTGGTAGTTGTTGATGTTGTATCCTCGCTGCCGTCTAATATCTTGATCTGTGTAACAGTAGCATTATCCGATGTTACGTCAACAGTCCCTGCTATTGCAGAATTCAGTGCATTATCTTTATATAGATCAACAGTATAGTGCTCTTTTACATAAATGGATGTTCCATCGGAAGAAGACTCATTGTTCAGAGTCTCTGCCACATAGTAAATATATACATTACCGTTATCATCTGCCGATGGTAGTCCTGTATAGACAGCTTTCTGGATGTACTTGTTACCAGATATCACACTCTCCCATTTCTGTGTATACTCTCCAGTGTAAGGCTGTATTGTATCTGTTCCAGCCACAGAATAATACAGGGTATAGTAAAGGTCAGGTCTCTGGTCGTTCTTGGCATAGTCATGCCAGATAACATAAAATGTTACTTCATTTCTTGCACCTGATGCCTGATTGGTGTAGGCAAAGTCCTCAGTCATAAGAAGGCTGGTGATACCAGATGTTGTATCTGTTGAAGTACTATCTGATGTAGATGTACTTGAACTATCTATGCTAATTGATGAATATTTTATAGCCGTATCGCTTGCCTGGGTTACTACGTATCCTGTAGTTGTAGTATCTTTTGTAGCATCAACGTCAATCTCGACTTTTGTAGTTGGAGTATCAGATTCTGCACCATTAATACACTGTGTTTCTTTTGTCACAGGAGTTCCAGTGCATATGTATTCTTTAATACTATAAGAATAGTTATTTCCACTATCATCATATGCAGGATAGTATTCTTTATAGTATTCATTATTGTATTCTTTATTGCATTCAAAGGTTACTGTAAGAGCATCACCACTTGTCAGAGTTGTGCCCTCGTCATCAGAATAAGTAGGAATGTCAATGTAAGCCACTTCCTCTTCAGTATCTCCAACCGCTCTGAACAGAGCTACTCTTAGGAAGTCGCCTCGAAGTCCCAGTATATTGCCAGAATCTGTCCAGGTCTTGGTAAATTTAAAGCTTCTGCTGGCGAATCTGGTATTTGTTATAGTAAAATCTGTTCCATCAACTGACTTGTCTACAGTCACATGGTAGCCAGGTCTGTAGATTTTATTTGTCTCATCCACTACTGCAGGTATTACGCCTCCAGTAAGGTTGCCGTCTGAATCAATAGTGGCATTTACTATCGCTCTGTCATATGCTCCTGTGGCTTCATTATATATAGAAGCTCTTATGCTCAGATGGTTGGCAATGGCATTGGCACGTAGCGTATTTTTTTCATCATCAGTGGTTGCAGCATTAAAATCAGTCTTTTCATCATTCGTTATAAGGAAGTCTTCACCGTGTATCCAAATGTAGTTCTCGTAGTCCTTACTGGAAGAAAGTGTCAGAGTATAATAATTTTCAGTACTTGAATTCTGTACAGGGACAAAGGTGCCGCCACTATAATAACCAAACTCAACAAGTACGTCTGCTCTCTGAGAAATATCAGAGTCATCATTCCATATCTTGGATACATCTATCCTGGTCATGTAGGTCTGACTGCCGGTGTAGTTATTTACTTTAAGCTCAATTTTTTTACCGGTAATATTTTTGTCATACTCTTTTCCATAGGTAACAGTCGTAACTACTCCAGTCTCGACAATACTGTAGACATACTGTTCTCCGTCGTCAGTATATGCCGGAACAGTAATTGCAGCGGTGGTCCAGGTCTTACCATTACTTGTTATTGTATAAGTCAGGTCTGTAGCACTGACCTCTGTATCATCGCAGTCTTCTATAGTAAAGGTGCCTGTTCCTGACAGTTCGTTTGATGAGTCAGGTTTTTGCAATACAATAGTTGCATATTCGCTGGCAGTACCACTATCAACAGCACGTTTAAGCGTTAATGAAACATCCCCTGTGCCATTACTATCAGTTCCAATGCCCCAGTCATCACCTGACCAGGTCTTGATGATCGTAAGCTCCTTGGTTCCATAGACTTTGTTGGTAACTGTACAGGATGCTGATTCTACGCCATCGTCCATGGATACGCTATAGCTTGATATGACCTTATAACTATAGTCATTAAGCTCATATTGAGCTGAATAATTATTTTCAGTCTCATTGTAAGCATAGCTGTCATCGCTTATAGTAACTGATGTGCCGCTTCCGGATGTAACTGTTCTTTCTACTACTCTGAACTCATTTTGCTTGCCAAGTCCATCATAGAATTCAACAGAATCAAAGGAACCTGTCACCTTCTTTTTACTAGATGAAAAACCTGTCAGGGTGATAGGTGCTACATCTTCCCAGGCATCATTATCCTTTTTCTGAAGAACCAATTCACACTTTGAGCTGACATAATCTGATACTGCTGATACTTTCCACTCCTTGGTCACTTTGAGGGCAATCTTAGCACTTCTGACGTTGCAGATACTGCCGCCGTTTAAAACATATTTGTGCGTGGATTCTCCGCTATATTCTCCATCGCCGTTGTAATAATATGTTGTATAAAGCTCGGAATCAGAGACTTCTGTTACGTAATATACATACTCATAGCCCTGCTCATCATATTTTGCAAAGCTGACAGTAGTGTCACCTGAAAAATCAGATAATTCCAGGGTCTTAGTCTTATAGTTGGCATCATCAGAAGTAAATGCATAGGTATACTGCATGGCATTATTAGTTACAGGAGCGCCATCTTCCTGAGTCTTATTGCTCGGATATCTCCAAAGATATAGGGTGATTCCTTTAGAAATGGCTGTCCGTCTTCTTGCTATGCTGTCAGTATCATCGTCATCATGCCAGACCTTGTTAAAAGAAAACTCCGCATCGCCTGTGAGGGTTGCATAGATATTCTGTCCGGTATAACACTTGTCTGTATCGGTACTGCTTGTTCCATTGTCATAGGTAAATTTATAGGATGAGTCCGTGGCCGTGTCGGCATTGGTATAAGTATAGGTATCAGTATTCATGACCACATAGTAGACTATTGCATCTCCGCTGGATGCATACAAAGGAAGCCCGGATATGGAATAGGTCCAGGCTGAGCCATCAGTGCTTTTTTCCCAAGTTATAGTATAAGTGCCGGAAGCGACTGTTACTGCAGCATTACTTCCTGTCTGGCTATAGAGTGTCATACCGGCATCTGTAAACAATGTGCCATCTGGCAGATCTGGTATTACCTTGCTAGAGCCAGTTGTAGCTGCTGATCCCACGCGCCAATTAATGGTGCCTGTGATCTCGTCCGAGTATGTCAGAACAAGGGTACCTGATACTGGCAGATAGCCATCATCATTTAGGCCGGAGATATTGTAATAAGAGCTATAATCTGTGCTATTATCTGTTAAAAATTCATCTCCAGGTTTGATAAACCAGTTATATTCAGTTACTCCTGATGAATATTTAGGAAGGCTGCTAAATGAAACATTCCAGTTACTAAAAGATGACATAGTAACTGTAGGATGATTTGAACCGGAGGATACCAAAATAGATGAGGTGTCCTCAACTTTGATATAATTATTTCCATCATTGTAATAGAGATCTATTTTATCTGCTACAGCAGTAGCTCCATCTGAAGTCAGATTGTAACTGTCAGAATACGGACGCTTTCCGGCATAGTTACGATTGTCCTGCCATTCTATTGTAAATGAAGGACTGGCAAGCTCCATGATACTATTGGTGATAGTAATGAGTGAAGTTGTCCATGCAGCATCATTGGAATCTTTTTCAGGAGACATAGCAATGTAGTTATCGCCTGTTCCTCCACTTGGAGTATAACCGCTGACTGTCTCTATCTGTATACCGTAAAAATCTGAAGGCATAGTGTATGCGCCTGTTCCACCTTCAGTAGCATCGCCTGTTCCTGTATTGACATAAACAGGAATATCAGAAAATGTGTAATCTATATAAGCAGTTGGAGTAGTGCCGCTATCAGTGTAGCTGGTAATACTAACATTTTCAGCTTCTGCGATAAGGATCAGACCTGTTGTAGAGCCTTCGCCTTCTTCCACTTCAACAGTCTGTTTGTTGAGATTACCGTAAAGAGATAGCTTGATCGTAGCAGTATCTTTATCTATAAGGGAAGCATCTGAAAAAGTTACTCTCACACTCTGAGAAAAAGTCTTGCCTGTAGCCAGCTCAACATCAGCTGTAGCCTTAACTGTTTCAGACAATAAAGCTACATATACTGAAAATCCGTCAGCTGTGAATTCGATATCTCCATCATTGTTGATATCAGCATCAACAGAAGTGTTGGTTGTATCATCAGCAACGTGGATAAGTTCAAGGTCCTCAGAATCAATGTTTTGTGTATCTACATCTGACGGCGGAGTTATTGTGACTTTTACAGATTCATCGAGAGTCCATTCTTCGCCATCAACATATATGGTTATATCGTAGGCAAATACAACTTCTCTGGAATCTTCCCCAACAAGATCAAGTGCTTCCTGATCTGTGAGGGCTGTAACTACAAGTTCGCTGCCTACAGGGAGATTACCCTCTACTTTGACGCCATCCTGCTCTAAAGTCATGTACTCAAGTGTGATCTCTTCATCCACAATCCTGACAACTATGAGGGGAACCTCTGTATCAATGTTATAAACATAAGGGATTGCAGGCTCATATACGAACTTTGCTCCTGCTTCTTCAGAAGTAAAGGTGCTGTAACTACTTTGTGCTGAATTAATTTTCCAGACAACGTTTTCAAGAACAATTTCCTCAGTTGTTACTACAGTTTCTGTAGTTGCGCCAGTTGAACCAGCCGTAGAAGTGGTGGCGCCGGAATTGCCTATAGTCGCTGCAGAAGTAGTCATACCGGAACTTCCTGCACCTGCCGATGAGATGTCTGATGCATAAACTGTCAGTGGTGCAAATATATTTTTAAGGTCAAATGCTGTGAGGCCGTCTGTATTTTTAGGCAGACTGGCTCCATCTGAATTTTCTGTATTTTCTGTATTTAAGCCTGAACCATCACCTGTACCGGTTGAATCTGGAGTCTGTTCAGTTTCAGTAGTCTGCCTTGTCTCTGTGGTCTGCTGGGTCTCTGTAGTCTGCTGCGTCTCTGTAGTCTGCTGGGTCTGTGATGTGACTGTTGTACCAGAACCAGCATCAGTTGTCGTTGTAGTCTCAGAGCTGCCATTGTTATTAGTAGAATTGCTACTACCAGCAGTGTTACTTACACCCGCAGTAGCGGTATTTCCAGCACTACTATTCTGTTCTACCGCATTATCCTCAGAGCTCTCTACAGATGCATCTGCACCAGATTTAAGCTCCGCAGGATTACAAGTAACCTTTTTTTCACAGATATTTTCTACTGTAACCTTAAGAGTATCCGGGAAAAATATCTCATCTTCACTTGCACCAACAGTCAGTTTTTGATGAGCTACTATGTCCGGCAGGTCCTCAATCGCAACAATAGAATGGATTCCTTCATTTCCGTCATTAAAAGATGAAGCCAATGACACGGATGTCGATAGACAATTTAACTCCGATGCAGTGACAAGAATAGCAATAGGGAGCGCAAGGTCCCTCATAAATTTTTTCATATTATTAACTCCATGATTTATTTGATCATATGATTACCTGAGTAAAAAATAAAAACTAACTATTTTTCATTTTTACCGCCGGTACCCCATCATTCTCATATGGTTAATAATATCGTTTCAGACTAAACTCCCTGTTAAACTATACTGAATTTTATCTAAAAATATCTTAATTTTTTTGCGGCATTATAAAGAAAGAACACCTCGAACTCATCAGCAATGTGATCTTTACGAGTTCGAGGTGTTATTTTAAATTATATAAATGCAATTATGGGGCGTATTTGTAATAGTAGTTCTAAATGTATTATTACTCCAGTGCAGCCTTATATCTGTCATACTGAGCCTGCTTAACTGTAAGTACATCTCCAAGGCAGATTGCATTGAGCTCATTGATGTATGTATCAAATTCATCCAGTGAACGGTTGCCTGTTACAAAGGCTGTAGCATTTTCATCAACCAGAGTCTGGATATCTGTCATGTATGTGTTTACTACATCCGACTCATCAGTTGTTGAATAGATGAATGGCCATGGATCAACAACATACTGGCGAAGCTCTGCGTTGCACTCTGCGTGCCAGTCAGCAACAAGAATATCTGTAGCTTCTACAGACTGCTGTGCAGGAAATACAAATGATGGGTTGATACCAAGTTGCTGGAGCCAGTCATTGTCCTGTCCCTGTTCTGTGAAATACTTGTTTCCGCTGTCATCTACTTCATAGCTCTCTCCAAGGATACCCCACTGATACAGTTCCTGACATGCATCACTCATAGCATAATCAAGGAATTTGCAGGCAAGATCAATATCTGAAGATGATGAGCTGACACCAAACATATTTCCAAGCTCTACTCTGCCTACATAATAGCCTTCATACTCACCTGAAAGAGGCTTAGCTCCAACAAATGCTGTAGCTGCTGTTCCATCATAATATGGAAGTACGTTGGAATACATCATTGACATAGCCCAGCTAAAGTCATATGCAACACCTGTGAGATCATTAGAAATTCTTGCAATTACCTGATCTCTGTCAAGAGATGTATATTCTACTTCAAGAAGACCTTCTTCATATAAGCCATTCAGGAATTCAAGATATTTTTTGTAATTAACTGAATCAGCATACGCATAAGTTACATTTCCAGCTTCATCTGCCTGGAATCCACTTACAAGGTCAAGACCAAAGGCTGGTCCAAACATGTATGGCAGGAATGCACTCATGATACTCATAGGAATCTCATCAGTAGTATCGCCATTATCATTCATGTCATTTTCTTTGAAATATCTAAGAAGTTCTACAAATTCATCCAGAGTCTCTGGAGCTTCAACTCCTGCTTTATCCAGCCATACCTGGTTGTACATAAGGCAAGGTTGATAATCCTTACCAACATTGGTTCCCGGAACGTAGTAGATATGTCCGTCTTCTGCAGTTATCTCAGCTTTGATAACAGGGTTAGCGTCCAGCCATGCTGTAAAGTTTGGCATTGAATCAAAATGCTCATCAAGTGGTGCAAAAAGTCCTGACTTGATATATGTCTGATTGGTATCCTGATCAGGAAGTAACACGATATCAGCATCCACATTACCGGATGTAAGCATTGGTGTAGCAGCATCCTGATAGCTATTATAGTCAAGCAGCTGCCACTCTACGTCTACTCCAGACTGCTCAACTACTGTTGTAACAATTCTTGCGCTTGCTATATCAACATTGGAATAATTGGATGTCTCAGCAAGGATCTTAAGCGATTTGCCCTCTTCCTGTGTGATAGGCGCTGTTCCCTCATAGACATATCCTGTAGAATCTGCCTGGGCTGTTGTCTGAGCAGCATCTCCCGATGTAGCTGTCTCTGTCTGGGCTGTCTGCGTATCTGTTGATGTAGAACCTGTATCTGAGGAACTACCACAACCTGTTACGGCGCCTACAGCTATTGCTGCAACCAGTGTTAATGCAAGTAACTTTTTCCTTTTCATATAAATCCTCCTTTTTTGTTTAAAGTGAGTCACTGGGGACGTATCAAATTGACTCATTGTGCACAATGAGTCAATCTGATACGTCCCCGGTGACTCATTTTCTCTTTATTATCATCCCTTTACAGCACCAAGCATGGTTCCCTGAACGAGATATTTCTGTACGAAAGGAACTACCAGCATGATCGGAACCACTGCCACAACGATACATACATATCGTACCTGGATAGTTGACTGACTTGCTGCTGCCATTGAAACATTAGTGGTCTGAGTGATCTCCATGGAAGCCTGTAACAGTATCCTTCTAAGGAATATCTGAAGTGGCTCCTTGCTTTTGTCGCTTATGTACAGCATGGCATTGAAGAAGTCATTGTATCTTGCCACTGCATAGTACAAGGTCAGCACTGCAAGTGTTGGCTTGATCAGCGGAACTGCTATCTTGGTCATGATATAGATATCATTGGCGCCTTCTATGGCTGCCTCTTCAAAGAGTTCTTCTGATATGGATTCAAAAGCTGACCTGCATATCATGACATTGTAGGCACTTACCAATACCGGCAAGATCATGGCCCATCTGGAATTATAGAGTCCAAGCTTGGTCACAACTATATAGATTGGTATCAGTCCACCTGAAAAATACATTGTAAATGCCAAAAGGAAATTCATTTGTTTCCTTAGGAAAAATCTTTTTCTGGATAATGGGTAGGCTGCAAGGCAAGTAAATATTACATTTAAAAAAGTTCCAACTACTGTGTAAAAAAGGGTATTGCCGTATGCTGTCCATAACAGGTCGTAATTAAATACTGTGACCAGTGCATCAAAGCTTAGATCTACAGGCAAAAAAGTGACCAGTCCCTTGTTAACTGCTTCTCCTGAGCTGATGGATACGCTCACTACGTAGATGAATGGATATACACAGATAACAACTGCCAAGATCAGGAATATAGCTATGAGCAGGTCAAAAAGTATATCTCCAAAGGTGCTGTTCTTAATTCTCTTTATCATATGCCCACTCCCCTATCACCATATTGCTGTATCCGAAAGCTTTCGGCTAAATCTATTGGCGATAAATACTATTGCAAAATTGATCACTGAATTAAAAAGACCGACTGCTGCCGCGTAGCTGTAGTTATTGCTCTGGATACCTTGTCTGTACACGTATGTCTGGATTACGTCTGCAGTTTCATAAACTGCTGTATTGTATAAAAGATACACTTTTTCAAATCCAACGCTCATCATGCTTCCCAGTGTCATGATCAGTAAGAGTATGATAGTCGGCTTGATGGAAGGAAGTATCAGATGCCAGATGATCTGTCTTCTGTTGGCACCATCTACCTTCATGGCTTCATAGAGATCCGGTGAGATTCCCATGATAGCTGCCACAAATATAATGGAGTTAAAGCCAAAGGACTGCCATGAACCAGAAATTACATATATTGGTCTGAACCACTCCGGCAAGTTCATGAAGTTGATACTCTCAATTCCTATTTTGTTTAGGAGCTGATTGATGATACCTCCTGAAGGTGACAGGAAATTGTTGATCATACCACAAACTACAACAGTTGAGATGAAGTATGGTAAGTAGGTGCATACCTGAATTGACTTCTGTAGTTTCTTATTTGTTACCTGTGTTACTGCTATAGCAAACAGTATTGGAATAGGAAATCCAAATATCAGTGAATAGAATGATAATAGGAATGTATTCCTTACAAGTCTCCATAAATATACTGAACTAAAAAACTGATTGAACCATTTAAAACCAACCCATTCGCTGGTAAATATACCCATGAGTCCTGAGCCTATCTTGTACTGATTAAATGCCATGACTATTCCGGTCATTGGAAAGTAACAAAAGACAAGATAGTAGATCACAACTGGTAACATCATAAGTAAAAGAAATCTATCTCTGAATATCAGTTGTTTTAATGTCAGTTTTTTCTGGGGAATTATTAGACTTTTATTTTTGTTTTGATTACCCCTTTTCATATACTCCTCCAATTTAATAATTCTTGTGACTTCTAACAGAAATCAGTTCTTGCTGCTGACACACTAATCATATTCTATTGAGGAATGAAAAATAAGTTTCATTAATTTCCATCATTTTTGCCAGAAAAAAATGACGCATTCCAAAGAACACGCCACTTTCAAAATAGTTCATTTTTTTCATGCATCATTTTTGAACCCATGGTTCAATTTTGGCTGGTAAGTAGATATTCACTAGGGTTACAGCCTACAATGCTCTTGAAGTTACGTCGGAAGGTCAGCTGATTGGCATAACCGCATTTAGTACCAATATCTGCAAAGGAGAACCGGCCTTCTTTTATGAGTTCAATTGCCATCTCGATCCTTTTATTCTGTATGTATTGAAGGTATGTAGTTGAATACCTGTGCTTAAAAAGGAGCAAAATGTATTTATTGCTTACATTAAATCTGTCAGACAGGCTCTGCAGGGATATATCCTCTTTGCAGAAATTCTCATCCACATATTTTACAATGGTCTCATCCAGCATCTGATCTTCCTGAGCAGCATCATCCATGGATTCCAGGTAGTCAATAGCTGATATAAGGGCTGCATCGTAGTAATCAAAGGCTTCCTGCAGTGTTATGAGTCCCATTGGCTTGTCCACATTCAGATGCACTGTACGTAGCTGCGTCATATCCCGGAGCTGCTTGATTATACTCAGGTGCACTTCATCCAAAAGAGCTCTGTATACCTCAGAAGGAGCATCCAAGTCGAGATTCTTTTTATATATGCTAAAAAGAAGTTCGTGAACTCCGATACGATCTCTTTTTTCCAGACACAATTGAAGACGGATCCTGAAATCACTCGGAAAATAGTAGGTGACGCCTTCAATCTGGCCATCTTCATGGAAGAAGATCTCGCCCCTGCTATCTCGAAGGACTCCATCCAATGCCTTCATTGCGTTCTCGCAGGCCTCTTTTAACTCTGTAATATCGTCACGCTGTCTGTCAACGCCCATGGATACTACGCAATGGTCTGTTGCAATAAGGGCAGAAATTGTCTTGTGTATATTAAAAAACAGCTCGTCCTTGTCTCCATCCTCATCATAATTGAGGATCAGGTAACTATTAAAAATGTCTTTAAAATAGTAGGTGACGCCGCATTCTTCAGTTGTAAACATGTCCGTTACCTGGGAAAGGACGTTTTCCACAGCCTGACTCAGAACATGCTTCTGAGCTGAGCCGCCTTCGTAGGCAAAATTCACAACAGAAACTATATAGTAAGGGCGCTTCAGGTCCAAAAAGTTTTCAACTGACTGGATGCTTATTTTGTCCTGATCTTCTTTGCCATTAACTATCGCCTGCATCATGCCGGCACCAGCATAGGGGCTTATGGTGAGCATCTGCTCTCTATAACTGTTTTTCTCACCAATGAGTTTTTCAATTCCTTTAGTGATACTGGACAGCTCGTCATCATTTTCTGCCGCGGGAGCCTGTGAGACAAGTCTGCTTATCTCATCAATAGGCTGGTAGTATTTCTTGGATTCCCAATAGGCAAGCCAGATGAAGAACATAGATACTACTATAATAACGATCAATATTGGCATGATGGCTATCCAATTGGAAAAGAGCCTTGTGCCTGTGCTATGAAGTTCAAAGGTAATGGTATTGGTCTGTCTTGAGGTTGTTGTAAAAACTGTTTTTCCTGAAATATCTCCTACGGAAAACAGCTCTTCACCATTATAAAAAGCTGTTACGCCTTCCTCTGTTCCTAAGACTTTTTTGATCTCACTTTCAATATCTGACATGTCCATCAGAACACAAATTGTACCGACACTAGTGCCATATTGGTATGTATACTCATCACAATAAATCAGATTGGTCTTGTTAAAGGCGTACCACTGCTGGCCTTGGAGATCCAAGGTATCTACTACTGTTCCCACAGAATAAAATGGTAGTTCCTTATTTTCTGGTTTTATGAACTTATCTGGCAAATAAATGACACCACTGCTGGAATATGCTTTTTCACTGTTATAGGCAAAAATAGTTATTCCATAGAGCGAAAATCCTCGTGAAGTGACAGCGCCACGCATTTCTGATGCGATCAGCTGAGATTCGTAGGCATCAATGGTAGTACCAAGTTTAATTGCCATGTACAAATTTTTCATGGACGAGGAAAAGCGAAGATTCTGAACCGCATTTTGCGCATCAAGGACCCTTTGATCAATGATATCGGATATCTCACTTAGAGTATATTCGTTATCTCTTTCCTGCTGCATAGAACTGATCTGATAGTTTTCGAATAAAATAAATCCTGTGTACAAAAGCACACAGGATGCAATGACTATCAGATAGCTAAAGAACATTCTTTTAAAAAGCTTACTCTGAAACATATATTGTACCCCACAATACTAAATTCATCCCCAAGTAGATATATTTTAACATATTGTGGCGGGAATTAGGAATCATATTCGCCATATTCGCAACCGACATTGGCGCAGGATATCTCATCGATAAGTTTGCCAAAATGGTAGAGTCTGACTGTTCCGATGCCGTTTCCTCCGTTCCATAGGCGGTTATGAAGCTTTTTACCATTTGGAGCTTCATAGTTTACAAGGAGCATGTCCTTTTTCTTGCAGGTAATGTCAGTGACCATGCGGCTTGTGAGGTTACTCTGCTCAACATGCCAGATAATCTCATCTTCGGTCTCTGTGCTGTTAAAGCTTGTTTTTGTGAAGGTCCAAAACTTGGAAAAATTGAATTCAAAAGGCTTTCCTTCGTACCAGAATGCTGATAACAGTTTTCTGTCAAGGGCTATAGGGCCTACCTTTGGTCTTCCTCCACCTATGTCAAATACACTGTTTTCAAGCTTTCTGCCTGTGATGTTGCTGGTAAGGTTGTTGGATGAGAGCCATACCCATGGTGATGTAAAATCTTTTCCCCAGTTTTTATCAGCATATCCATAACATTTGTCAGGAATAACGTTGTATCTGTGGCCGTTGTAGAAGACCTCTCCAGAATATGCACTCTTCATGCCTTCTGCGTGCCAGAACATCTCAAAGGCCTGTATTTTTCTAAAAAGGGAGCTTGCTCCGTATCCTACGTTAAATGCAATTTTTTTATCTATAGTCAGGTTCCAACTGATTTCTCCATAAGAGCTCATGTATTCAGGATGGCTTTCTGCTTCTTCCTTGGAAAGAGACACTTTTCCCCAGGTCTTATCCTCTGAAAGGTAGCACTGTCCTGCTTTTACACTAAAAGGAACGTTCATATCCACAGTTATTTCATTCCAACCGTAGAAATTATGGATCTGTCTGGCATCCTCGCCCCATGTACCTGCTTTGATCATGAGATAGGATGGTCTGATGCCTTTTTCCTGATTAGCAGGAAGCTGTCCAAATACCGGTTTATTCTGTCCACTGGCAGGATTGCATACAAAGAATTCCAGAAAAAATGGCTTTTCCTCTCCACTCTCGCTGTCTATTGCTGTAAATGAATGCCACCACCAGTCGTAGCCAAGTTTGGCCTGACCGCCAAAGAGCTGGCATTGATTTCTTGATATATCTGATTTATTGAACATGGTAATACCTCTTATTATGTCTTTTTTCTTCCGTAAGCTATTATCCTATGCTTGAGCAGACTTCTTCTGAGTCTATGCACAGGCTATCAGCTGTTACTCTGCATTTGTAAAAAACAACTTCTACACCTGCTGCCCTGGCATCTTCAAAAGCTTTAGCAAATTCAGGATCTGTATCAGTGTTAGGACGCACTTCAGATATTCCTTCGCCCTGTATAACAAAGGCTACTCTTGTCTTATAACCTTTTTTCACAGCTGCGGCTAGTTCCCTTAGGTGCTTGGCTCCGCGCTCTGTTGGTGCATCAGGAAAATATCCTATGCCATCTATAAAAAGTGTACACCCTTTCACTTCCATAAGGTATTTGGTATCTTCTTTTTCCATGTAAAAATCTATCCTGGAATTGCCATATTTATATTCAGGCTTAATAAAGTCATATTGTCCCTGACTTTCAAGCCATTCCTTGACCACCTTGTTGGGCGCCTGAGAATCAATATTTATGATCCTTCCATCATGCTCCACTGCAATGAGGTCATAGGGCGTTTTCCGCTCAGGGTTATCCGCTTTTTCAAGGTAGACCCTGCAGCCAGGAATCAGCAGTTCTCTGCATCTTCCAGTGTTTTTGACATGGACTGTCAGTTCTGTGCCGTCTACTTCCACTTTAGCGATAAAACGATTAGGCCTTGATATGAATTTTGCCGGAATAACACTATTGTACTTCATGGCTCGTATTTAACTATATCTCCTTTTAGGAACAGGTTTCCTTTAACATTTTCTTTTAATGGCGCTAGCTGGTTACGTTTGACCATGTATGATATGTTTTGTCTAGAACATTCAAGAACCTCACAAGCATCTGCCGTATCAATAATATTTGAACTGACAAAGCTTATAAAATCCTTGTAAGAAAGCGGAATTTTTTTCCCTTTTTCATATAAAATCTGTGCAGGAATGTCTATCGAATCATCAAAAGTTATGTAGTATCCGCCAACACCAACTTGGCAAGAATTGAAAAGTCTTTTATTTTCTAATACTTTATCAACGCCTTCTACTGAGAGAAGCGAATCCATATTGATTTTCTTTACTGTATCATCATAAAAAAAACATAGCAGTTCATTATTATCCAATGCGACACAATCTATTAGGTTTTTGAGATTTCTTTTTTGTACATATCCTGGAAGTAGCTCTATTTTCTTAATATACATACTATCCTGAGAGCATCGTCCATTCGATAATTCAAGAAATTTCATTTCATCATATGATTGTAATTTATGATTTTTCAATATTGATCCGATATTTTGTCTGCCACTGGGGATTATTCTTTCATTTACCCACATTTTACTGAATTCTCTTTGAATAGTATATATACCCCTTGTAACAAAATTAGAAAAAATAAGTGGTGCAGTCCATTCATCAAGATTATCCATTAGTTCAATTATAAATATTTTTTTTCTTTCAAAGTATAGTAATGTACCAATATCTATATGATTCTCTTCATCGATTATCTCAAAGATTTTCATAGATTTTATACCTTTCGTAAATCATTTCCCAAATCTTGTCTATAAAGATTTTTGAAAGAATATCTTCTAATCCATCAAAAATAATTTTTTTATCTGATTTTTTTAACTTATATGCAAGTGGCTTACTATTCTTATCTATAAGTTCTAAATTTTCACGACATGAAAAAGTACCAATAAAATTATTGCAAGGTTTATCGCTAAATATATCAAACTCTGCTGCCATACTGTCTGTATTACAAGAATATAACAACGATACTCCGTGATCAAATAATGGTGCAATCCTGATAGTATGAGCTCTGGCATTTCTTAACACTTCAATATTAGCGCCATGCCTATCTCTGTTTAAAATAAGAAAATCTATTACCAGCATTGTATCAATATATTTCTGCCACCCCATACGTTTACAAAAATCATAATGGGACTCACCAGACAAACAATTAACTCTATAATAGTCATCTAAAGCTATCTTACTCTCACCTGGCTTTTTAAAATCATTGGATGCGCACAAATATGTGTCAAATGTATTTCCTTCTACTTCAATCATTGCATTGATCAGCTTATATTCTAAATGCTCAATATTGAACAGGGTCAAAAGCCTATCAACAATAATTTCGTTGACACATTCATGTCCAATCACTCCTTTTATTGGATCGAAATTGGACAATTTATAGTACTCCTTAGCTCCGCCCAATGTTGAAGTGGCTTTTAAAAAAGTTCCTGCTGTTCCACTTGAACTGCGTATATGTGACCATCGTAAATACGTTAGATCCTGCTTATCTTTGATAATAATTGCCATATCTCAATCCTCTTATAAATCCCAAAAGTATTTGACGTACGTCAAATAGTATTACATAAATATATTATTATATTATTTGACGTGCGTCAAATAGTGTTATGTCTATATCTTTATTTTATTTGACTAAAATGTTTTTGCATGTTATAACTTTTTGAGTGAACAAATAATAAATATCGATAGTAGGGCGGATGCATATCTGCCACGGTAAGGAAATCCATAATCCCATATTTCAGGGGTTATGGATTTTTTTGAAAGGAAAAATATGGAAAACGAATTATTTGAAAAAGCACCTATTCACAAAGCGTATATGAAGATGGCCATGCCTGTCGTAATGGGTATGATCGTTACTTTAATATATAGTCTTGTTGATACTTATTTTATCGCACTGACTGGAAATACTGAGCTTATAGCAGGTATATCTATTTGCGCACCACTATTCACATTGCTGCTTGCTCTTGGCGATATCTTTGGAATCGGTGGCAGCTCTGTGATATCAAGGATACTTGGTACTGGTGATACAGAGCTTGCGAGGGGAAAAAGTGTTTTCTGCTTTTATAGTTCTATAGTATGCGGGCTTATATTTACTGCTATCATGCTTGTGTTTAAAAGAAATATCTTATTGCTTTTGAGTGCTACTGCTGAGACTTATGTCTATGCTGATCAGTATTATTCTTGGTTTATTCTTGGATCAACCTTTGTTATTTTTTCTCTGGTACCATCTAACCTACTAAGAGCAGAAGGTGCTGCTATGGCTTCTATGATAGCTTCTGTGTTTGGAACTGTTGTGAATATCATACTTGATCCTGTGCTGATCTTTGGCTTTGGTCTTGGAGCTGCAGGTGCGGCTATTGCTACTGTTATCGGATATATCTGCACTTGTGTATTTTTTATAATATACATAAATAAGAAAAGTAAGGTATTGTCACTTGATCCAAGATTATTGAAATCTGATTTTTCATCTCTTGCTGCTGTTCTTTCCATAGGTCTGCCTTCAAGCGTGACCAATCTGATGCAGACTCTTGGTCTTACTATGACAAACAGATTTCTGCAGCCTTATGGTAACGATAATATCGCTATTATGGGCATTGTGTTAAAAGTAGTCAACATAGCTGTTCTTGTTATTGTTGGTCTTGCCTTTGGCGGTCAGCCTCTGTTTGGATATTGCTATGGAGCTGGAAATAAAGAGCGTCTAAAGAAATTTATAAGATTTGGTCTTGCTGTAACTGGCGGAACAGGTCTTTTTATGCTGATCATTCTATCTATTTTATCAAGGCCAATCATATCAAGATTTTTAACAGATCCTGAAATGATAAATACTGGCATTGTCATGCTCCGCTTCCAGCTATTGGGAATAGCTTTCATGGGCATGAGTCTTACTATCATCTGCACTTTTCAGGCTATGGGAAAAGCCCTGAGTGCATTGATATTATCAGCTTGCAGACAGGGCATAGTGTATCTTCCTTGCATTGTTATTTTGTCATTTGCCTTAGGACTTCAGGGCGTTATCATGGCTCAGTTTGTGGCTGATACTTTAACGCTGGCGATAGCCTATGGGCTGTATCGTAATCTTAAAATTAAATAAGATTCTATGCAAATAGGCTATTTTGAAGGCGTCGCAAAGCCTATTTGCATCTTGAATTATGTTCTCACGAAATACGCAGCTAGTGTGCGGATTTCTGTTTGCATATATCAATCAAGCTCTGCCATACGATTCCAGAGCTTGTAATATGTACCTTCTTTTGCAAGGAGGGCATCATGTGTACCCTCTTCAAGAATTCCATCTTTTCCAAGAACTATTATCCTGTCAGCATTCTGGACAGTGGTAAGTCTGTGGGCAATAGTAATTGTTGTTCTTCCTTTAGCAAGCTTCTCAAGGCTCTTGGTCACATAAAGTTCGCTTTCATTATCAAGAGCTGATGTAGCTTCATCAAGAATCAATATCTTAGGATTTTTAAGGAAGACTCTTGCTATTGATATACGCTGCTTCTGTCCACCTGATAATTTCACACCACGTTCGCCAATATATGTGTCCATGCCCTTTGGCAACAGGCTTATAAACTCGTTAGCTCCGGCCATATTAGCAGCCTCTTTTATCTCCTCTTCTGTAGCATCAGGTCTTCCATAGGCAATATTGTCTCGAATCGTACCACTAAAGAGGTACACATCCTGCTGAACGATACCGATAGACTGTCTGAGGCTCTTCAATGTGACCTTGCTGATATCCTGACCATCAATATCTATGTGACCTTCAGTAACATCATAAAATCTTGGAATCAGATTACATACCGTAGTCTTACCGCCTCCGGAAGAACCAACAATTGCAAGGTTCTCTCCTGCCTTGACTTCAAGATTGAAATCATGGAGCACTTTGTTATGGTCATCGGGATACTCAAAACTTACATCTTCAAATCTGATCGATCCGCTGGCAACTTTTAAATCTACTGCGTCCTCAGCATCTTTTATATCTATCGGTGTATCCATTATCTCTATAAATCGCTCTATTCCGGTCATTCCACGCTGGAACTGCTCAGCAAACTCTACTATTCGTCTGATTGTTGCGATCAGCGTAGACACATATAATATATAGGCTACAAGGTCACCGGCACTTATAAGATCATTGATGAGGAACATTCCTCCGCCAAGGATAACTACAGAGTACATCAGGCCATCAAACAATCTTGTTGATGTTCCAAATGTTGCCATGGCATAATAGAATCTCTTTTTGATGGTCTGAAACTTGATGTTTCCTTCTTCGAATTTTCTCTTTTCCTCGTCCTCGCCAGTAAAGGCTTTGACAATACGTTCTCCTAGAAGACTCTCTTCAATAGCAGCATTGAGCTCTCCAATCTGTACCCTCTGAGCTTTCTGTGTCTGTCTAAGCCAGTGATTTATTTTGGCTGAAACTACAAACATAACCGGGAGGCATGCAAATATCATGATTGTCAGCGGAAGCGATGCGCTAGAGAGTATCACAAATGACACTACCATCTTGATACCTGCAATAAAAAACTCTTCCGGACAATGGTGTGCAAACTCAGTAACATCAAAGAGGTCATTGGTTATGCGGCCCATGATCTGGCCGATCTTGTGATTGGAATAATATGTGGCTGAAAGTCTCTGAAGATGCTCGAACGCATCCCTTCTCATATCAGTCTCGATGTAAACACCCATAATATGCCCCTGAGACTGCATATAGAAAAAGGCTCCGGCATCTACCAGCCTTAAGAATATATATAAGAATGCCATCTTCAAAAGCACTGTTATTGTCAGCACTTCTGCATTACCCAGCGCTGAATTGGTCAGCCTCCTCATGATCATAGGAAGTGCTATGTCGCAAAGAGTTGTAAGCGATGCGAAAAATAGATCCAGGTATAAAAGAACCTGGTATTTTTTGATGTAGGGAAGAAATCTTCCGATAAGTACTCGGGAGGAGTAGGTCTGCGCTCCGGAGGTAGTCTCTATGGAGGATAGGCGTGCTGATTGGTTATTGGTTGCGTCTGCTGGTGATTTAGATTTTGTTGTCATTGTGGTTGGGTTCTTTCTGTTGGATTGTAAAAAAATTGTGTTACAAATAGATATGGTACCATCAAATTATATCGTGCGCAACCGATTATCAATAACCATAGATAGCAAATTAAATATCAAATAACAATAATTGCTTATAAGAATAAGAAGGCTCTTTTTTTATTAACTCAAACAAACTTCCCACTTGGGAATTGACTTTGCTGTAATAGGCAGCGAGTTTGTAAACTTTATCTCAACTGTTGCAACCTGCAGGATTATCCGCAAAGCCGAAAAAACTGGTGGACTTCTGAAACAGATGTCCTATGGTGAACTTATGGATGATCTTTCATCAGCATGGCGTAGGGCAGATGCACTAGCAGAGCCATCATCCGATGACGGTTTTTTGGGTGCACACAATACAAACCGCAATGGAAGAGCTCGAAGCCCTTGGGCTTTCAAAGCCGGCTCCAAAGCCTGAACCTAAGAAACGCGAGCGAAAGCCGAAGCCAAAGGATCAGGTTGAAATAAAACCCAAGCGGCCACGTGGTCGTCCCAGAAAGAACGCTAACCCTTCTGCTGGAAATCTATAGTCCGGCAGATTGGGAAACTTTTAATTGCTTTCTGAAACTCTTTTCTTCTCTTATTATCCAAGTATATCTTAGATTTTAATGCATCATCTCTATTGTAAAGTATATCCAAAATCCAATCATGAACTGTATAATAGTATTCTTTGATACTTACCTCATCCGGTTTTATTCCTATATCTTTGGCTATTTTTATTCTGATCATGTAGTGTACGATTTCAAAGAATATTACAATCTTGGTACCATCCTTTATCCGATTCGGCTTTTTTTTATTCAAAAAGTGAGAATTCCAATTTCGCGTATCACTTAACATGCACAAAAACTCATATTGACTTATATGCATCAGTTTCAATATCTCACAATTAAACTTTCTATGATAATAGAATAAGCACTCATTTGTCACCATATACGCTTTACAGATATACTTTCCAAGATTATCTGGCTTAAGATTATTTTGCTGAGTAGCATTCAATTTGTATTTCTTAATCATCTCAGCCCTGATGGCTGTCAGAACAGTATTTTGCGCATCGCAAATTCCATCTATTATATGCAATAATAATGTTATTCTATGATCTGCCACAATACTATCATAGCCAGCCGAGTCCAAATACTGCAATGACGATATTGGTTCCTGCTGCTTTATTCTGTACTTATCTATAATTGCCTGATTAATTGTTTGACCACAAATATTTGCTATTCTCAAATCATTACGAAACAATGATTCGCGCGTATAGTATTTCTTTGCAAGATGGTCAATGTCTAATCGACGCTCGTTGAACATCATCGACTCAATTTTTGGAAAAGCCCCTAAGCAAATATATAGCATGGAATAAATGTCAAAAAACAAATGCTTTGAATTATCTTCATTCTTTCTTGTTTTAATATGGATAGTTAATTCATCTCCTCTTGAGCTGATAATTATAGCGCTGTTATCTATTTTAGAACAAAACATCGGGACTGGATTACTCAAAAAAACCTTATGCCTTGTCTTTACAACCATCTCATTCATGAAGCATTCTCCTAATATTCGCAAAATAGTCAATCCAAACTTTTCATAATACTTTTATCCATCTAGATACTTATTGCATATACAACATCATTATTTCAGCTCAGAATTCACCTCTCATTTCTCTTGCATATTCATTGTGTTTTTAATAAATCCCATTACCTTTTTCCATTCCAAAGTTGTTAAGATAATCAATGCCAAACTAATCCCTAATCTTATAGTCAAATTGCTATATGAGTACATGTACCCAAATCCAGTTGCCATAAACACAACAGAGATAGCTATAAGTTTTCGCCAATCATATACTTCATCTTCTTGTACATACTGTTTACAGATTTTATTCATAAGCAAATAATGAATAAACGCATAAATCATAAAACATATTAGTGTTGTGTAAGATGCAGCAAAATATCCCCAGTGCCGTATGCAGAGCATGTTCAATATAATATTTAAAACCGCGCCAATTATACTAGCAAACATTATCTTTACTGTTTTATTATAATAAAATGCAAATTCCGAGAACAAATCATAGCTAAACATAAAATAGCTACTAATAGCTATAGGCGGGATAATCCATATAGCATCAAAATAGTCAGCCGGTGCTATAATAAAAACTATTTCTGGCGCCAAAGCAATTAAGAACAGATTTACTATTGCAACCAAACACAAAGAAAGATATCCAACATTTTCAATTTCATTCACTTTTTTTACTTTTATCTTTTTGTAAATCCATGGGTTCAACATGCTTACTATCGCTTTACTGAGCATCGTAAGCATCATAGCAATTGAATACGCTAAATTATAGATTCCTGCTTCACTATCACCAACCATTTTTCCAATCATTATCCTGTCTGCTGAATTAAGTACAGTCTGTGATAAGTAATGTGGTATTAGTGGTATGCTAAATGATATCGCATATGTCCAGTAGGTCTTATCAAAAAAAACTCTTCCATTCTTCATTGCAGAAATAAAGAATCCTGAGAAAAATACTAACTCTGTTATTGCTATTCCGAAAATCCAGCCAGTAACTTTATCACTAAAATGCATTATTCCCAAATAACAAATAAGTGGCTTAACTATCGCAACTATCACTGACAACACGAGAATTCTTTTACATCTATATTCCACTCTTTCACTTGCTGACCAAAAATCAAGTGTCGAACCAGACCATATTATTCCAAATGCCATAATCATCTGAAACGTAGAAAAGCCAAAAAAAAGGTTTATATATTTCCTAAAAAAAATATATATAATAAGCCAACTCATACATAAAAAAAAGGACAAGCCTTGCATTGAAGATTCAAACCTCTTCCTATCATCTTCAAATTTGACTAATCCTTGCATATAGATTCCTGCACTTAAACACAAGGTAATAACAATTCTCCATATGCTCAACCATGAATTAAAAATACTAAAATGGCCATATTGCTCTGACTGCATAAGTCTTGTAAATAGCATTAATGACAACGCAGTCGATACCTTCTGAATAGCCAATCCCACAAAGAACAATAGCGATGATTTAACCTGAATAGGCGCTTTTTTGAATTTTTTTAAATTTATCATCATCTTATAATCCCTTGAGTTTAAGCATTGCCCTTGATAAATAGTTTGCAAATTTAAACATTATACTTTTATCGTTATGCCACACCCTTAATAAGATAAATACCGGGCTAAAAACAACCTCTGATTCATAAGAGTCCATTATTACCGAAGGGCTTGAAAACTCCGACTTACAATTTAATATTCTTTTCTTATCAGAATCAGCGATATTACCATTTTCTTTTATTCTTCTATATATTTCATCTGAAAAAAAGGGACTAATTTCATCGCTTCCCCAGCCAGAATTAAAAAAATGCATAATCTTTGCAGTATGCAGAAATCTAATGCTAGTCCGTATCATACAATTATAAACATCATCAAGTCTATCAACACTATTATCCATAGCCGCTCTAAAAAAAGCAAACTGATCTCTAGGCATTCCCTTATCAATCCCAACTTTCCAAAACTTATGCCAATCTCGATAAAAAGTTCTAGCCTTTTCCGTATCATTCGAAAATATGACGCCACTATTATAATAGTTAATCTCCATTTTTCTTACCACATCCATTGATAAATCATATAGCTTACAAACATTGTCAAATACTGTGTTTTTGTATGGTGCACAAGCCAACGGGCAATGGTAATCATAAACTGCTGCAATATCAGATTCTAAAGAATCCAGCTCAGATAATTCTCCGCAAATAATTGTATCTGTATCAACCTGAATCATAGCTCCTGACACATACTCTCTTGCGTTAGTTTTTAACCAGCGAGACCTCTCCTTTAATCCAAGACCTATTGGAACATCTATCGCTTTAATTTCATTTATAACATCCCAAATAATATTACCATATTTATGTCCAATATATTTCTTAGTGGATTCGTCACATAATAATAGTATTTCCGTATTTGCATTATAAAACTTGGCTGACCAGGCAGACGCCAACAACTGCTCAGTATAATAGTCATTATTACTGCTTATTAATGTATATACAATTTTCGTCTGCACCTAAAATACCTCACTGATAAAAATGTTTTTTCTTCCATGCTTTAGAGTAAGCTTCTGGAGAAATAATAAATAATATTCCTTTAATAAGATCCGATACATTTAGTGCATATTTGACTATATCTTTTTTTTTCACAACTGTATAGCCAGGATTTTTAATCTCATTATGTGCACAAGAGTATATATATGTTCTGCTGGCAGTTCCTTTTATCGCCCTGCATAATCCCCTATTATTTACGTTGTCTGCAATTCCAATCCACTCCTGCAAAATATATAGAAGATCTTTCTGTCTTTTTTCTGCTTTTTCCCCGTCATTCATGATTGACCCAATTCTTGAAACCGCATGATATTTAGCATCCGGGCAATAAACAATTGTTTTAGCCTCTAAGAAAACTTTTAAAGCTATTTCCAAATCTTCATGATATACATCCGCAAACTTAAAGCCATTTTCTTTCCAGAACTTTCTCTTATATACATTGCCACATGCTTCAGCATTAAATGAAGCAGATTTAAGTGTTGTTAATAAAAAATTCTTGCTATCTATTTCACAATACGGTTTAATACTATTTATTCTTTTCTCTTCAATTTTCCCATTCCGCTCAAATAGCATTTCAACAGCCACTATATCTGCATTTGTTTTTTTTACAATCCTTGAAATAACATCACAGTAATCAGCTTCAATATAATCATCTGAATCTAAAAAAATCAGATATTCGCCATTAGCATATTCCATACCTTTATTCCGCGCCGAAGATAACCCACCGTTTTCTTTATGAACAACTATTATCTTTGAGTCTTCTTTGCCAAACTTGTCGCACAATTTCCCAGATCCATCTGTGCTCCCATCATCAACCAATATCACTTCATAGTTCTGGTAAGATTGATTCTGAAGGCTCTGAATGCATCTTTTCAGTTCATTTTCCACATTATAAACTGGAACAATTATGCTAAACTTCATTATTCACCCTTATCTCCTACGTCATGTCTTCCAACCAGAAAGAATAATGCTGAACTGACTCAATCCCAAGTGACCATTGCTGATAGAAGTACATTCCCAAAATAAGCATTGTACTACAGAAAACTAACGCTTTATCAAGTTTTCTTTGATATTTGCTAATCATCAAAGGTACACACACCATCAGATTAATGTTCGAATACCATAACAACCTTCCTACCATAGGAATCATGTTCGAATTTACAGCCAGTAGAAATGAAATCAATATAAGCCAAGTATTAAAACTCATCTTACTATCATTATCATATCCAAGTACGAAGACACAGAACAAAAGCACTGTCCCAGACACAATAATATCAGATATCCAATAGCCTCCCTTATATGCAGTGATATCGTATATCATTCTATAGTATTTAGTTCCCATCAAAAAAAATGGCAAAACATTATTAACCATAATCGAGGTTCCAAACTTAGCCACTATAATTATAATCCCTGTCATTTTAGGTGTAAGCTTTATCTTGTAAAGAAAATATACTGGCAAAAGAAAAATAGCTGTATTATGAAAAGTAAATGCCAATGCTATAACAAAACAATACTTTATAAACTTTCTTTCATATATGTAATGAAAACCTTGTAGAATAATTGCTTCTGCTAATAACTGTCGTACACCGTTATACTGACGAAAATAAAAAAAAGTAAGAAAGAAAACAACCATACTCAAGCATGGCGATACAGAGTTTTTGCATATATATGAAAAAAACAAAAACCACATAATGCTACTGACCACAATCAAAACTATATGATAAGAAGATGCAAACCATATAATAGCTTTATTCAAAACATAATATCCAAATTCCGAGCCAAAGGTTGATATAGGATAATCTCTTATTGAATATTCGTAATATCTATAATATGTTCCTACAGTATCAGATCCAACTCTTATCCCTCTAAAGGCCATAAGATACCAGAGCGGAATGAAAGCCAAAATTGCCAAAAAAAGGCTTCTTCTAATACACAAGTTTTCCCCCTCAAAATATACTGTTCTATCAAACATATCTAGTTTCTTCTGCACTTCAATTATAAATAGGAATAACACAGTCATCCCCAAACCGCTCAGATATAGCAGTAAGGAACTACTCGAACTCATTTTTCGCCCTCTTTTTTAAGACTTTATAATATAATTTGCAAATATTATCTGCATTTATTTCTTTAGTATATTTTCTCTTTGCATCTTCCATCCCTCTATTAGCACATATCGTTGCTCGACTCGGATCAAGAATTACATTTTTAACCTTCATAGCCAAATCTATTCTGTCTTTGTACTTATATAAGTATCCATTGATACCATCTTCTATTATTTCCTGATTAGCTCCGGTATCCGATGCTATCACGCACAGATTACTCATCATATATTCTACAGTAACTCTTCCAAAGCCTTCTGCCTTTGAACACATAAATCCAATGTCATAATCAGAATAGAGTTTCTCAACTCCTTCTACATACCCCTTGAATTTCACAATATCACCCATTCTATGCATAGCAACATAAAGCTTTAATCTCATCAGATATTCTAACGCGACATTACCATAAATATCTAATTGAAACTTGTGTCTTATATCGTTTTTTATGAGTTCCAAAGACTTTATAAGATCAAATTGTCCCTTAAATGGAGAAACAAATCCGGCGATCACACCCTTTACAATCCTATCATTCAACTTCTGAGATTTCTCCGGCACACAGCCAACCCCATCGTAAATAACAATAATTTTATCCCGATCAAGTCCTTTCTCAATCCATCTATCTGCTACAGCATGTGAAATCGCAATAAAGCAATCTGCATGGTTATTCATATAGTCGATATAGTTTTTTCTCAAAGTAAAACATTCTTCGCCATATTCTCTCAAATGCCAGATATGAGGTATTCCATATTTTTGAGCCAATATGGCTCCTATATCATTTCTATTTGAATTCGAATGAATTAAATCTATCGTTTTAAAGTCAATTAGGTTTTCAGCTTTTTTTACCGCTTTTCTATTTGCCAACTCATACCTAATCTTTAAGACTGGACGTAAAACAAATCTTATTATCTTTCTAGGAAGCGTTGAACCATTATTCATATAATAGGCTTTATGACCAATACTATAATTCTCTACTCCATGTTTATCAGCAAATCCATTATTTTTTCCTTGTTTTGATGCCAAAATAATCGGTGTTATATCTTGATGTTTTTCCAGAATATCACCAACCAGATCTATAAAAGCTAAAAAAGCTCCACCAATCTCATAAGTATCAGCAACATATAGTATCCTCATTTTTTAACCCACTCTGTAATTTTCTTCTCTGTTAATCCCCATTCTATGCCACTTGAATAATGAATATTGTCGCAATATCTACACGCTGGTACATATGACGCCATCTTTTTCATAATCTTTTTAGGATCATCGCATTCATAAATATCTATACAATCATCATCAGTAACATTTATATTTGTCCCAAAAAAATTATTGAACGTAAAAAAGTTTGGAATGGTCTCACAAGTATACATTTTTCCATGTTTTAAAGTAATACACTTATTTCCCTTACCGCATAACTGATAGCTCAATTTGGGATTTTGCTTTCCCTCAATGTCTATAGGTGTCATATACATTGTCTTAAGAACATCTCCTGATTCAAACGCGTAATCAAATCCCACCCCCATCTTTTCTGCATATGCCTTTGCTGCATCATAATCAAAACTGATAGGATATTTAGTTACATATAATAATATGCGATCTTTCTTTAATGACTCCCAAAACGCATTATCCTGATTAAGCAAAAGTGTTCCATTCGTTATTATGCGTACTAGCGCCTTTGGAAATAGTGCTCTTGCTATGCTACAGTATGCTGTTATATCTTTATTGAGTAATGGTTCTCCGCCCATCATTGTTATCCACTCAACGTCATCACCAAACAACTCTCTTAACCGTTCCAAATCCTTTCTATAATCATCCAGGTCAAGATAATTTGGTTTTGCCAGACACGAAAAATTGTCACACCCCCTACAATTAAGATTGCAATGATCTGCAACATGTATCTCAACCCTAAGCTTTTTCTTTGGCTTTTTGGGGTTAAAAATGATTCTCATTACTTGCCATAAGTGATCTGGTATATATACTTTTATCTTATTCTTAAATTTCCCCATGTCATTTTGCTCCCATCAGCAGCAAGCTCGTTGCTCAGTTTTCAAAAAGTCTTTCATGTTTGCCGAAAACTTATAATTATACTATCTAACTTTTCAACAGATGGATTGAACTTAAATCCTTCAGAATAACCAGTAATCAAAGTATCGATTTTTTCTTTTTTATGTCCTTTTTCCTTTAACAAAACCATAATAAATGTATAAACAAACTTTAAAGCCAAATATAAATGCCCCATTATTCCCAGCTTTCTGTAACAGTGAACATCATTCCTATACAGATGTTTATATCTGTATAATCTATCAGGAGTATCTTTTACTAAATTTGCTTTTCTATTAATCTTCATAGCATGTGTGACTTTACTTGCTGGGACTACATATATAGGAAATATTTTCCCAACTCTGCTGCAAAACTCATAGTCTTCGGTATATATAAAGTATTCCGAAAGCGGAAGTCCAACTTTTTTGACTACTTTTGCTTTTATAAACATAGATGCCAAAGATACCATGCACACTCGAACATAACGTTTATTATAATCTTCATCCTTCATGAATTTGAACAAAGTCTTCTTTTGTCTATTAGATTCGCAAATTGAACCATCTGTCCAGTAAGCAGCACTTGAAAGAATTCCCCATTCTCCGTGAAGTTCTTTATCTGCTTTAAGTAATTCATACAATGTATCTTCGTGTGGAAGCACATCATCATCCATCACCCATATATATTTATAGCCAGCAATTACAGCTTCTTTGATGCCCCGTGATGTTCCTGCAGCACAGCCAAGATTTTCTCCCATATTGAAATACCGAAGATTATCTATATTAAATTTTTCTTTGAATAATATTTCAGTACCATCAGTACTTCCATTATCAATGACGATAATATCGCAGTTAGAATTCTTTTGAGCTAATATTCCACATATACATTTCTCAACCAGATCTTTTCTGTTATAAGTGACTACTACAGCACATACTTCATTATTACTCATGCTATCCCCTTACATAAATCAAAAGCGCCATTCCCCTATGGTGTCGTTATTATGATATTCTTCGAATGTTATATCCCTTCCCATTTTCCATTCTACTATCCAAACTGGTATTTCCATTCCAATTTTCTCTAATACAAATACTCTATGTCGACCGTCATTTATTCTGCGAGTATCCTTATCTACGATAATAGGATGCTCAAAAAAAGCCTGATATACATCCGGATACCATCGTTTTATGGCTATTGCTGTCTTCTTTCCACCATCAAGCTTATATCTCTTCATACACGCTTTATATCTATTGCTTAGCCTCTCAAAATCAGCATATGTATGTCCATGCCAAGGAAAATCAATCTCAAATTGTCCCAAATCAATTGTATTTGCTTTTACACAATCTTGCCGAATTATAATCTGATAAAAACCATCATTTTCAATAGCATCATAGTCTTCCTTGCTATTTGTCCACCAATAACTATATGTAGGAAAAATACGCTTAAAAATCATTCTTACAACCTTAATAAAATCTCTTATCGTCTTTTTTCTTCTATATTTAGGCAACTCCTCAGCTATTTTGATAACCTCATTATTTACAGGTACAATTTTGTCGTCTTTGTTTTCCATATAGCAAACCATTATGCAAAAGCTCAATTTTACTACGGTTACATAATATAATTATAATCTATATATTGCTATTTGTCATAGAAAAAAACGTAGATTTTGTATTGAAATCCCATAAAAAATCCCAATGTAAAGAATATTTTTACATTGGGATTAATCTGCGTTATATTTTGTTATACGCTGTTAATGTTGATATTTCTTCAACTCAGCTTGAAGCTTTGCTATAAGCTCTTCATTATCGGCAATGACCTTGGATTGCTCAGAAATAGTTGCATTAGCTGTAGTCAATTCCGCCTTTGCTGTATCCAACTCTTCCTGCATTTCATCAATCATATATTTAACAGTATTTTGGTCTAGAATCTGAAGTTCTTTTGAAAACATGTTCATCACCCCTTCCACATTTAGACACATATTATACAAATCCGCATACATGCCTTTGAAGATAGGATACTCATTTATTAGTTCTACTATATACTCAGGCTCATCTCATCCTAAAAATGTAAACCAAGCATCCCATTAGTCTTGTATACCTTCATTATGAAATTTTTCCATGAAAATATCAACGGGAATAAAGATAATAATTTGAAGCATTCCAGCTCCAGACCTGTATCTGATGTGCTTTTGAAGTAGTGAACATACTTCTCAGGATATTCTTTGAATACCGAAGGACTCTTCTCAAGAAATACTATTATATAAATAAAATCCCCCGCCACTTCATATTCACTATGAAGTGGCGGGGAATTCTGCATACTATGTCATATGAATTATTACTTTTGATACTTTTTCAACTCAGCTTGAAGCTTTGCAATAATCTCTTCCTTAGCAGCAATCTCTTTGGACTGATTAGCAATCTCCCTGGACTGATTAGCAATCTCTCTGGATTGATTAGCAATCTCCCTGGATTGATCAGCTATAGCTTTGGACTGATTAGAAATAGTTGCATTTGCAGTATCCAACTCATCCTTGACATTATCAAGCTCTTCCTGCATTTCATCGATCATATATTTAACAGTGTTTTGGTCTAGAATCTGAAGTTCTTTTGAAAACATATTCATCACTCCTTCCACATTTAGACACATGTTGTACAAATCAGCATACATCTCTTTGAAGATAGGATACTTATTTATAAGTTCAACTATATACTCCGGCTCATCACATCCAAGGAATGTAAGCCAAGCATCCAACTCATCTTGTATACCTTTATTATGTAGTTTTTCAAGAAAAATATCAATCGGAATGAAGATAATATTTTGAAGCATTCCAAGCTCAAGGCCTGTATTTGATGTGCTTTTGAAGTAGTGAACATACTTCTCAGGATATTCTTTGAATACTGCAGGACTTCTTTCCAGAAAAACTATTGTATAAACAGATCCTATATTTTTATAGGTGAATTTCTCTTTCAGCTTATCTTTAACTCGCTTATATTGTCTCAATAGCAGGTCTGCCGAGTAACAGGAGGCTCTTTCACCTGTGAACGCATAGCCGATTTTCTGAACTTCTATATTTGCTATAGAATGATCTTCAAGTTCTACCACTATGTCAGTAATAATGAGTGACATCTCATCTCCAAGCCTTGTCCCGTCATTTGGAAGCACATATTTAACTGTTACTTTTCTTTTTAAGATTACGCTGAGTAACGCTGAAAGCCTTTCCGGGACAGTTTCCGGATTAAGCAGCTCCTTAAAATATGTATCGTATAACATTTTTACACCTTTATTACCCGTGCATATTTCAAGAAATTCTTCCCGGTGTTCTTCACTCCAACTGTTAAAAACAGTCTTCAGTTTCTCATTATTTTCTATTTCATTACTTATATCTTCCCTTGCCCTTATGACAGGAAAATATTGCGATAATTTATTATTATTACTACTCACCTTTTATCCTTTCATATTTTTATTTCTTAATAAGCCTTTGCATGCAATAATGGAGCTTACGGGTGATAAACCCATGAAATAAAGATTAACTTGCTATCAGATAGAATTCCGACAACAGAATGTAATATAGCACAAGTAGTATTCTAATTGCAATATTTTTTTTACCATAAAAAAGTCACTTCACACAACATTTATTATGTGAAGTGACGGATTATTTAATATGCACCATCTGAATCAAATACCGCTGGAATAGTTCTAAATATCAGCTTGATATCCTCTAAAGCATTCATATCTCTGATATAGCGAAGATCAAGTTCAACCCATTCTTCCCATTTAATATTCGCTCTACCACTTACCTGCCAGTAACAAGTAAGACCAGGACGAACTATAAGTCGCTGTTGCTCATATGGATTGCACTCTTCCATCTGGCTTTGAAGAATTGGTCGAGGACCAACTATACTCATATCACCTTTTATGATATTGAGAAGTTGAGGTAGTTCATCAATAGAATACTTTCTGATAAACTTTCCAACCTTGGTCACTCTTGGATCATCTTTTATTTTAAACGCATGCCCAGTCTGCTCATTCTGCTCTTGCATCTTAGCAAATTGCGCTTCAGCGTTTCTATACATGCTTCTAAATTTGTATATCTTAAATGGCTTTAAATCTTTGCCTGCTCGCTGCTGGGTAAATAAAACAGGTCCTCCGTCTTCAATGACGATTGCAAGGGCTGTAAGCAATAAAAGCGGTGATAATACGACTAGCGCAAAAGATGACGCTATAATATCAAAAGCTCTTTTTGCAAATTTATATGCTAAAGATTTCTGTTTGTAAACATCCTTGTAAGTTGTAATGTAGGTTATGTTAGCCATTTCGACTGAACCCACATTACTCTTAATAACTACGCTTTCATTCATATTTGATCCCTCATAAAATATTTATGCGCCATACATCTTTAGACTATCTCACAGGTTAATTCTAGCACAAACGATAGTGGATTTTTCTGTATTTTGATATATTTTATACATCTTTTAGTAAATTTTTAAAAATTATTCTTTTTCATTAATCATCTTCAATATAATTATCGGTTTATCGTTCATAATTATTTATATCATATACGTAAAAAATCCCAATTCAAAGATAATTGCTACCTTTGAATTGGGATTGATATGAACTATATTTTATTATTACTTCATTACTTTTGATGCTTTTTCAACTCAGCTTGAAGCTTTGCGATAAGTTTTTCCTTATCAGCAATTTCCTTGGATTGATTGGAAATCGTGGTATTGGCTGTATCTAGCTCAGTCTTAGCTGTATCTAGTTCACTCTTAGTTGTATCCAGCTCAGTCTTGGTTGTATCCAGTTCAGTCTTAGTTGTATCCAGTTCACTCTTAGCTGTATCCAGCTCATCCTTTATATTATCAAGCTCTTCCTGCATTTCATCGATCATATATTTAACAGTATTTTGGTCTAGAATCTGAAGTTCTTTTGAAAACATATTCATCACCCCTTCCACATTTAGACACATATTGTATAAATCCGCATACATGCCTTTGAAGATAGGATACTTATTTATAAGTTCAACTATATACTCCGGCTCATCGCATCCAAGGAATGTAAGCCAAGCATCCAACTCATCTTGTATACCTTTATTATGAAGTTTTTCCAGAAAAATATCAACCGGAATGAAGATAATATTTTGAAGCATTCCAAGCTCCAGGCCTGTATCTGATGTGCTTTTGAAGTAGTGAACATACTTCTCAGGATATTCTTTGAATACTGCTGGACTTCTTTCCAAAAATACTATTGTATAAACAGATCCTATATTTTTATAGGTGAATTTCTCTTTCAACTTGTCTTTGACTCGTTTGTATTGTCTTAGTAGCAAATCTGCAGAGTAGCAGGATGCTCTTTCGCCAGTGAATGCGTATCCTATTTTCTGAACTTCTATATTAGCTATAGAATGATCTTCGAGTTCTACCACTATGTCAGTAATAATGAGTGACATCTCATCTCCAAGCCTTGTCCCGTCATTTGGAAGCACATATTTAACTGTTACTTTTCTTTTTAAGATTACGCTGAGTAACGCTGAAAGCCTTTCCGGGACAGTTTCCGGATTAAGCAGCTCCTTAAAATATGTATCGTATAACATTTTTACACCTTTATTACCCGTGCATATTTCAAGAAATTCTTCCCGGTGTTCTTCACTCCAACTGTTAAAAACAGTCTTCAGTTTCTCATTATTTTCTATTTCATTACTTATATCTTCCCTTGCCCTTATGACAGGAAAATATTGCGATAATTTATTATTACTACTACTCACCTTTTATCCTTTCATTTTTTATTTCTTAATAAGCCTTTGCATGCAATAATGGAGCTTACGGGTGATAAACCCATGAAATAATGATTAACTTGCTATCAGATAGAATTCTGACAGCGAATCATAATATAACATAACCATTAATAAAATTGCAATATCTTTTTTTACATAAAAATGAAAATAAAAAAATTAAATAAACTATAAATTCCCACGTATTAAATATTCAATTCCCTAACCATCAGCTTCTTTCAGTAGTTTTCATAAGCACTAATCCGTTTCATCATCCGCCCTCTGTAAAAAAAATACCCCTTGCAATGCATAATTATAAATCTTATACTTAGAAAAAGATTGTGCTAAATCTATTTTTACACATCAATTACTACCAAAACCTAGGGAGGAAATATATTATGTACGCAACATTTTGGGCTTTAGTTCCGCCACTTGTTGCCATTATCTTGGCTCTTATAACAAAAGAAGTTTATAGTTCTTTATTTGTGGGAATCATTTTCGGAGGTCTTTTTTATTCCGGATTTAATTTTGAGGGAACTTTAAACCACATTTTTACTAATGAAGATTATGGGCTTATCGCTCAGTTGTCCGATTCATACAATGTAGGAATCCTGCTATTCCTTGTATTTCTTGGCGTAATGGTCAGCCTTATGAATAAAGCCGGTGGTTCTGCCGCTTTTGGTAATTGGGCAGCAAATCACGTTAAGAACAAGACTGCTGCGCAGCTCACAACGATCCTTTTAGGATGTCTCATCTTTATCGATGACTATTTCAATTGCCTTACAGTAGGCAGCGTTATGAGACCTGTTACAGACAAACACAAGATTTCCAGAGCTAAGCTGGCTTACCTTATAGATGCCACAGCTGCTCCAATATGTATCATAGCTCCTATTTCTTCCTGGGCTGCTGCCGTTTCAGGCTTCGCACCAGAAGGAACAAATGGGCTTATGCTGTTCATAAAAGCAATTCCATACAACTACTATGCTCTGCTTACCATCCTTATGATGGTGCTCATGTCTGTATTCCATGTTGAATACGGAGCTATGGCTAAATATGAAAAAAATGCTATGGCAGGCGATCTTTTCACAATAAAAGATGATAAAGCGCTTGAAAATAATGATGTCATTGGCAAAGGAAAAGTTATTGACCTGATCCTTCCTGTTGTTGTCCTCATCATCTCATGTGTCATTGGAATGATCTACACAGGTGGATTCTTTGACGGTACTTCATTCATTGACTCCTTTGCAAACAGCGACGCGTCTGTAGGACTTGTCCTTGGAAGCTTTGTAGCTCTTGTAATTACTGTTATCTTCTATTTGATCAGAAGAGTCCTTCCTTTCAAAGACTGTATGAAATGCCTTACAGAAGGATTTATATCAATGGTTCCAGCTATCACTATCCTGGCTCTTGCCTGGACACTTAAGGGTATGACAGATTCTCTTGGTGCAAAAGAGTATGTTGCTCAGATCGTATCCATGACAGCAGGTTCATTATTGAATTTCCTTCCAGCTATTATCTTTATAATTGCTGCTTTCCTTGCTTTTGCAACAGGAACATCCTGGGGAACTTTTGGAATCCTGATTCCTATTACCTTAAACGTGTTCCCACTTACCGATGGCAACCCTATTTCAATCATTTGCGTATCAGCTTGCATGGCAGGTGCTGTTTGCGGTGACCACTGTTCACCTATTTCAGATACAACGATCATGTCATCAGCAGGTGCTCAGTGCGATCACATTTCACATGTATCCACTCAGCTTCCATATGCCATGACAGTTGCAGCTATTTCATTTGCTACATATATGATTGCCGGATTTGTTCAGAGTCCTGTGGTTCCGCTTGTAGCAGGAATATTATTAACAATTTCAGTACTATATGTGCTTGCTCATAAAAAAAATGCATAAAAGCGCCCATTTTACACCATTTTCCCTTTGCATTAACGTCAAATAGTAGTAAAATATAGTAAGTTACAAATATTTCTTTTTGGAGGGTACTATAAAATGAACAAGACAGAATTAATCGATGCTATCGCAAAAGAAGCTGGTCTTTCAAAGAAAGACGCTGGTAATGCACTTAACGCATTCACAAACGCTGTAACAAAGGAACTTAAGAAAAAGGGTAAGGTTCAGCTTGTAGGCTTTGGTACATTCGAAACAGCTAAGAGAGCTGCTAGAACAGGCCGCAACCCACAGACAGGCAAGGAAATCAAGATTGCTGCATCTGTAGCTCCTAAGTTCAAAGCTGGTAAAGCTCTTAAGGATGCTGTTAATAAGAAATAATTTGCTAATGCAAAATACTAAAGGCGTTCAGTTAAAAACTGAGCGCCTTATTTTTAGTAATATTTCATCCTTTATATTTTTTGCCGAGTACTTATTCTTCTGTCTTAATTTCGTCTGTAGTTCCGTCTTTTTTGATGATCTCATAAGTGCATCCAAGACCGAATGCAGCAGCTGCTCCAGCAATAAGTGCCCAAGGGATGCATGCCAGACCAATGATGCCGCCTACAATTCCTACATTAACAGGAATGCTCAAAAGGATCTCATCATTTCTCTTGATCTGAATGCGATCTACGTTTCCTTCCTTAACCTTAGCTTTCATTTTATTGATAATATCATCAGTTGAAGCCTTTGTTTCGTCAGAAACCGGTGTAAGGAGCTTAATTGCTTCATCTGGGTTGCCGTCAGCCTGTTCAAGTACAGTTTTTGCTGTCTGATAGTCTGCTCCTGTTGCATTCATAACCTTTTCAACTGCCTCTAATGTAATTTCCATATCTTTTGTCCTCCATATTTAAATAGATGGCTTCTTGAATCTTTACTTTCCTGTATTCCAGTGATCCAAGAGGAAACGTTATGCTATAGCCGGATAAAAAACATACAAGCTATAACTTGTTGCTTATTATCGTTATATCATTTATATTATACAGCTTAAACATTATTTTGAGAGAAATAACTACATCTAAATCTCTTTTATATCCAAAATCACGATCATAAAACAAATTATTTTTTCTTAATGATATTTTTACTATCTTATTTAGAAAAAAATATTAATTTCTGCAAGGTGCAAACACTCGTCCAGCACTGCTCTCATGTGATATAATTAACATAATAAATAGAAAAAATATCGGAGGAGTCAGTTATGGAAAAAATATCTACAAGTAAAGCACCAGCAGCAATCGGACCTTATTCACAGGCCATCAAGGCAGGCCAGTTTTTATTTGCTTCAGGTCAGATTCCTATCAATCCGGCTACTGGTGAAATTGAAGGAAACGACATCACAGCTCAGGCTGATCTTGTCTGCAAGAACATCGGTGAGATCTTAAGTGCAGCAGGAACAGATTATGAGCATGTTGTTAAGACAACCTGCTTCCTGGCAGATATGGGGGATTTTGCAGCATTCAATTCAGTTTATGAGAAATATTTTACAAGCAAGCCAGCACGTAGCTGTGTAGCTGTAAAGCAGCTTCCAAAGAATGTATTATGCGAAGTTGAGATTACTGCATATTTAGCATAATTTACCTGAATTTTTTACTATCAACATTTGGAGATTCTTTATTCTATGATGGGGAATAATAAACGACTATTAATATGCACTCTCTTGTCAGCCATTTGCATAGGCACAACCGGTTGTAGCTCTCTTACAGCCCATGAAAATGCTGACAAGGGAATGTCTTATTTGTCATCACATGAGTATGACTCTGCCATTGCCTCTTTTGAAGAAGCTATCGCTGCAGGCGAAAACAAGCATCTCACTTATAGAGGTCTTGGCATTGCTTATCTGGAACTTGGCAGATATGATGAAGCAGCAGAAGCTCTGTTGACTTCACTTTCTTCAGGAAGCGGTATCGCTACTGATATAGATTTTGACACCAATTTTTATCTGGCTGAATGCTATTCCAAACTTGGAGATTATGCATCAGCAATTGAAGTATACAACGCAATAACCGCTCTTCATCCAAAGGATAAATCAGCCTGCTATCTTAGAGGTGTGGCTTTCCTTAAAAATGGTGATCATGATAGTGCTACAGCTGATTTTGATAGGGCAATCGCAATTGCTCCAAGAGACTATGACATGATGATCACTATTTATAAAGCCCTTAGTGAAAATGGCTATGAAGAGGAAGGCTTGTCCATATTGCAATCAGCCATTGATAAAAACGACCAGTTCATGACCAATTATGAAAAAGGCCAGATTTCTTTTTATCTCGGAAATAATGCTGATGCCCAGCGTTATCTGGAGCTTGCCAGAAATGAACGAGACACCGAAAAGGCTCCTGTCGTATTATTACTTGGTCAGACCGGTGAAAATCAGGGCGATTACAATTATGCTATAAGTGTTTACAAAACGTATCTTGAGGAAGATGCAAATCATGCCGATATATATAATCAGCTAGGTATTTGTCAATTAAAAATGGGTGAATATGAACAGGCGATACAAAGTTTTGAATCCGGTCTTTCACTGGATGACCCTGAATATAATCAGGCTTTATTCTTAAACAAAATAACCGCCTATGAATATTACGGTGATTATACTACAGCCCTTTCTTTGATGGAGACATATTTATCTATGTATCCGGATGACGATACAGCCAAGAGAGAGTACATATTTTTATCAACTAGGTCTTAAAGGCAAATACCAGCAAATAGCTACATGTGAGGAACGACCTATATGAAAGAGTTTTCTCCATTTAAGGTCATGCTCATAATAATGCTTGCTATGCTTATACCTATGAGTATGGTGATATTTGGTTCAACTGTCACCAACATGCCTTATGAGCATGAGCTGATAAGTCTAGATGATAATTTCACATTTACTATAAATGGCACTACTACAAGTAATGTCTCTTTTTCTGATGTTAATTTATCTTCTCTTTCTATGGGCGATTCTGCGACTCTCTCTATAGAATTGCCACCGACTGTATACCAAAAAGCCTGTGTTTCGTTCTTTACTTCTTTTTATGCAGTTGATGTATCTATAGATGGCGCCAATGTCTATAGTTACGGGCAGGATTATCTTGCTCAAAACAAGATGCTTCCAGATGCCACTCACTATATTGCAGTGGAAGACGCCACAAAGTCTCATATCTTAACTATCGTTCTTACATCCACAGAGAAAACGAAATTTGAAAGCCTTTCTGAAATCATATATGGCGGCAGGAATGACATCTATAAAAAAATCATGGAATTCAACAGAATTCCTCTATTTGTCAGCGTTTTCCTGGTACTATTCAGTATCATGATGCTGATCATGATGCCACTTTTGATGATCAAAAAAGCTAATGACTTAAGCGGACTTTTCAGTGCTCTTATCTCATTATGCCTTGGGCTGTATATCTTTGCATATGATGGCTTTCTGAACATCCTGATAGGCAATTCCGATTTATATGTATATCTTAGATATATGCCATTGTACCTTATACCTTTTAGCGCAGTCGGGCTATACCTCTACAGTATTGATAAAAGCAGCATCGATCAGTTTGATAACCTGCTTATCACAGTCAATCTGCTGTTTCCAGTCATAGCATTTATATTACATATAACAGGCGTGCTACATCTATGCCGCCTGCTATCAGTTTCACATATCATCATACTTCTATCAGTAATTTATATAGCATATAAACTGTTTACAGACATTAAACTCAACCCGCGCTTATCCAGCAATCCTGGTACTGCCAGTTCTAAATCCACCCTGCTCCTGGGAGTTATTATTATCATGTTATGCTCACTTATAGACATGATCAGATTATATTGTCGTAAATACTATCTTGAAATTCCAAATGATCCTTTTGCTATTGTAGCTGTGACCTATGGCTCGATCATACTGACATTGTGCATCATGGTTAACTATTTTTTACACTGCATGGAGACTATCAATTCACTCAATGTAAAAGAGCATCTTAAAGGACTGGCATACAGTGATGCTCTTACAGGTCTTGCCAATAGAGCTCGTTGTGAGCAGGTTCTTGCAGAGTTATCCTATTCTCATGCAATCTACACCATCATCAGTCTTGACCTTGATCATCTCAAGCAGGTCAACGATACACTAGGTCATCATGAAGGTGATATCTTTATTCAGGGCTTTGCCAATATGTTAAAAGAGGTATTTGCAACTTCATATCTTATTGGCCGTATGGGTGGCGATGAATTTATAGTTATCTTCAGAGGCGATCATTCTGATCGTTGTCCTGACTATTTTAATAAATTACAGGAAATGATGAATGAGCATAATACTCAAGAGTCCAAATTCAGTTACTCAGCATCCTGGGGATATGCTGCCTCAAGACCTGAATATACAGGTTCTGCAAAAGATATCTACATGATCGCAGACAGCAATATGTACTCAATGAAGCAGCGTCACCACAGTGATACTATATCTCGCATATATCAGGCAATACAGGACTCAATACTGGAAGGAGGTGCTGACAATGACAAAACATGACAAAATAATTGTCGCTCCAATCATCTCCTTTATCTTACTTGTGTTGGTGCTTACAATTCTGCAAAACATTTCTTTTACAAGCCGTAAGAAAATTTTCACCTTTGATAAAGGTTGGGAAATATACCAAAATGGAGTCCTGGCTTCTACTGACAGCTTAGCTCAGTTTAAAAAAGACTCCTACGTGGTCAAAGGTGATAAGATATTACTTACAAGAGTATTGAAAGGCAACAAAGATGAGCTTTTCCCTGCTCTCATATTTAAGACAGAATTTACCGCTGTGGAAATATATTTGGATGACGACATGATCTATGACTGGTGCACTATGGAATATGCATCAGATAAGTTCGTTGTTAACAGACATCATCTGATATCTTTCAACACAGACTTTGACAATACAAGACTCTCCATTTACCTGTATCCTACTCAAAATGGCATCAATGATTTCTGCACAAATATGTATTATGGTGATTATTATTCCTTGCAGGCATTTACCATTGATAATTATTCTTCTCCACTATTTGTAGGTATCTTTTTGATTGTGTTTGGAGCGTCATTGCTATTTATCTCTATAATTTTTTATTCATTCATACCAAACCTAAGGATACAGATATTCAGTTCGCTCCTATGCTTTGTACTAGGCATATGGCTGCACTGCTTTTACGATATCATTTTTATATTTATGAATGACCACTATAATACGGTAATAGGTTTTACTGCCCTAAACGTAGGTATTCCAATTATCTTTATCATATTATCTGAAATTAGTCAGTACCTTAATAAGCATGTATTTACTGTAATATCCATTTCATCGATATCCGGTTGCATACTGTTTATTATCATGAATTTTGCGGGAATAGCCAATTATATGCTGACTCTACCATTTACCATGTTAGTTGGCGGAATTTTGATATTGATAATATGGTATGAATTTATCATGGATACTATCAAGCATAAGATGGAGAAAGGCCATAGTATCATCCTCTACAGCCTCTTTATTCCAAGTACACTGCTATTCATATGCCTGATCATAGCAATAATACAAGGCGGCAATTTTGAAGGAACCCATACGATCATATATCATCTTTTGATAATTGCTGCTATCATCTATGCAATGTGTATTTTGCTCTACTATACAACCTACGTAGCAGAGTCTTATGCCCTTCAGAAGGAATACGAATCACTCAGCAGACTTGCCTATGCAGACGGACTTACAGACCTGCCTAACAGATCCTTATATGAAAAAGATCTTCAGGCCCTGGATCATGAGAGAAAAGATTATTGTATTATAAGTCTGGATCTTAATGGATTAAAAGAAACTAATGATAAACAGGGTCACAACGCAGGTGATTGTCTGATCAAGGATTTTTCAACTTCCCTCAAGCACTGTTTTTCTGAAATTGGTACATGCTATAGGATTGGCGGCGACGAGTTCACAGTCATCTTGAAAAACAGCTCTCCTGATGAAGTAGAAAGCCACCTGAGCAAGCTGACCGGTGCGCTGCAGGCGCAAAACGTATTATCTCCAAAGTACGTACGAAGTGTAGCTTATGGATATGCTTTTAAACATGAAACAGTTGAAGCTAATGCCAGATCTATATATCTTCTCGCAGACAAAAGAATGTATGCCATGAAGAGAGATCAGCATGAAAAACTGAAATTTGCTCCACGAATTTAGAATTTAGAAATTTCCTATTGAACAAAAAACAAGAAACCTGCATTATATGCGGATTTCTTGTTTTTTAATTCTTTATTCATTCGCCAAAAACTGCTGTAACGTAGAAACCTCGGTCATTTTCAATGACGCTTGTAACTACTCCTTCTCTTTCCAGCATTCTCTCCCTGAAAGGAAAATTACCTGACATTGCAAGAGATGGATCAATTGTATAATAGTAATTACTTGGTAATACACCCTCTGTAACAGTAACGTGGTCACCTTCTTTTAACAGGCCCGGACGTTCCATTTTAAAAGTCATTTCACGTGCCATTTCTGCTCCTTTTATCAGTTAAATATAACTGCATTGTTTAATAAATACTGATGCCATAATTCATATGACGAAGCCTTTAAATGAACATCATCAAAAGAAAGATCTGCTCTGAGATTACCATTTTCATCATCAACTGCTTCATTCATATCGATATAGAATACTCTCTCTCCGTCAGCCAGCTCAGACAATGCCTGATTTCTAATATCTATATTGGAATTAGTAAAATACTTGTCATTATCTGACTTGTTAGCTGTAACGTGCATTATTCCCTGTATATAAATAATTGCATCTGGCTGAAGTTCCTTGATACGCTCAACCACTTCCGAATACTTCTGCGTAAATGTCTCCACTGTACCAGTACCGATCTCATTAAGCCCCACCATCATGTAGACCTTGCCAAACTGATTTTCTGACAACGCTTTCTCTACAGACACTTTACCATTATCTGTTTTGACAAACTCATTGTTCATAAGATCATAAATAGTAAGGGATACCTTGCCGTAGAATGTTGCCCTGCTATCAAGCTCTTCACAATACTCTGACAATCCCACGGTTCTTGAATCGCCTATAAATACAGCATCAGAGAAATAATCATCATCCACCTGGCCAAATGTATATGTTATGGAATTACCAGATACATCATCAATATTATCGTTTCCTGAAATATCAGCTGAATCATTTCCACTAACATCCGCAATCAGATCATCTCCGGAAATATCAGCAACATTTCCACCATCAGCTACAGAAGTTTCAGGGTTATCCACAACTTCTTCTACTGTTACACCATCAAAAGCATCCTGCTGTGAAACAGTCCATGGATAGACTCCATCTGAAAACCCTCTAAAGAAAAGTGATAAAACCGGGCTATCCACATATGTATATTCATAATCACCATAGGCGCCATACCTACCAGCAAAGCCCATGGCAGTAACTACTGCAGTTCCTGCAATCAGCGAAAACAATAGAGGAAACTGCGACAATTTCAATTTCATTTTTCATCCCTCAAAATCTAAAGTACAAAAATGGATTGCCTGCTGCGTTGGAAAGACTCAGCACACAAGCCCAAAATAATATGAACAAAACAATTACAGCAAAAGGATGTTTTCTTTTACTCTCCATAAAATCAAAGACCTTAGGAACAAGTAATACCAGTCCTATTGCAGTCAAAATACCATAAGTACCAAGGTACTTAAAAATATCATTGTGATTGATCGCAATACCTACACCAAAGAATGGAAACAGTCTGGCAAAATATGTCTGTAAAAGCGTCATATCTGATATAGCAAATACGACCCATGTCAATGGGATCAGTACAAATACGTTAAATCTTCCAACTACAATACTTAGCAGCTTATTTTTATTCAGTACAAATTTTTCAAAAATGATGATCAAAAAAAGACTAAGTCCCCAAATGATAAAATTGACTGTAACACCATGCCACAAACCTGTAATCAGCCATACAATAAACAGATTACGGATAGTTTTGACCTTTCCTACTCTGCTGCCGCCAAGTGGAATATAGATATAATCTCTAAACCATGTTCCAAGAGTAACATGCCACCTTCTATAGAATTCTCCAACTCCTCTGGCTGCATAAGGATGATCAAAATTCTGTATAAACGGGAAGCCTAAGGCAACGCCAAGACCAGCTGCCATAAGTGAATATCCCCAGAAATCAAAATAAAGATTCATCGAATAGATTACTGCTCCAAACCAGGCAAGCGGAGTCGAAATACTTTCATAACCAATTGCATAAATATCTTTCCAGCATATCGCAAAATGATCAGCCAGTAAGACCTTCATTCCAAGTCCTGCAACAAAGAATTTCAGGCCATCTTCTATATTAGACAGATATCTGGTAATCCTCTCAAGCCTTGTGCCGCCTTCAACTTCATCAATATGCATATCTGAAGCTCTCATGATAGGTCCAGACAATACCTGCGGGAACATGTAGAAATAACTCAATGAATCTTTCAGACTCAGAGTTTTTTTCAAGCGTCCCATGTACAGATCAGCCTGGTATGAGATCATCTTAAAGGTAAAAAAGCTGATTCCAACAGGTAATAAACTGCTGTCCACCCATAGGCTCAGCATCTTAAATGCAGCCAAAACAGCAACATCCAATGTGATTATCGAAATGAACAAAGCTTTTTCATGTGCCTTGGAAGCCTTAGCCAGAAGGTAATTGGCGACTGAGGTTACAAGAAGTACAACAAACAGCTTTGGTTCTCCAAAGCTATAAAAGATAAAGCTTCCGGCAAAAAGAACCCACATGCGGAGTTTTGCCGGAGCAATATAATATACAATCAAGAATATAGGTATAAATCTAAATAAAAAATTTAAATCAGAAAAGCTCATTTTATCATCTATATTTTTCTTTAATTAGATGCATTATTTATCTCTGCCAGTTTTGCCTCAGCAGCCTGCGCACTCTGTGTATTCGGGAAATCTGTAACCACCTTATCGTATACGACCTTGGCGTTATCTGTATCTCCGCTGTTGTAATAAGAGTTACCCAGATAATAAAATGCATTGACGTTAGTAGTATCGTACTGACAAGCCTTAGAAAGATTGGTTATCGCTGTCTCATAATCCTCATTCTTATATGCTTCATATCCAGTGTTGTAATATGAAACAGCAAGCTCTGAGCCTACATGGCTCATAAGGCTGTCATATAAATCAGTAAATTCATTAGAAATAGAACCTTCTACAGCATTCAGATCCAGGCTATCAAGCTGTGCTGTAATAGCATCAATATCTGATGGAGTAGAAAGATATATTGCAGTAGCTTCCATAAGGTTATTAACAGCAGCCATAGAACTATCTGTTCCCTCATAAGTGCTTATCTGGCTCTTAAGGCTTTCAAGCTCTTCCTGAAGGCTCTGTATTTCTGTTTCATTCTGAACAATCTGAGCAGACTTGGCATCGGACTCTTCACTAATAGCAATAATAGTCTGCTGATTAGTAGTACCGGCCTGCTGCAATTTTGAAGGAAGTATCAAAAAATAAGTTGCACATATACCTAATGCAATACCCAGACCTATTCCCCATATTGGGAAATTAGCTCTAAGAGAAGCTGTCTTTTTAGGCTGGATGATCATCTCATTACCACTCTTATATCTGACAACTTCTTCCTTGGCTTCAGCTATTTCCTCTTCGCTCTCGTCTCCAGGAACTATCATCTCTGTTGCTTCTTGTAAATATCTTGAAGCCATAACATTACCTGTATCAATTTTTAGAGTCTTCTCAGCTTCCACCTTGGCCTTGGCATAATTGCCATTATTCAGATACAAAAGGCACAATAAAAGATGGGCTCTTATAAATCTAGGGTTAATAGACAGCACTTTCTTAAGCTGTATCACCGCCAGATCCAAAGTTCCTTTGTTACAGTATTTTAAGGCAATATTATATTTTTTGATCGTCTGATTAGTTGCATCGAGTTTCTGAGGATTATTCCTGATCATATCCATGTAATCATCAGCAATATTACCCTCAGTAAGAAGATTTTTACTAATAACCCATTCACTAAGAGCGGCAACAACTTCGCCCATCTCATAGTAAATAAGTCCTAAAAGATTTCGAGCATCAATATTAGCTTTATTAAGCTTCAGACACTCTCTGAGACTCCTTATGGCTCCTGAAAGATTTCTGACAGAAGCCTGCTCAAGGCCATCATTATAATATCTGTTAGATACAACTATGATTTTTTTATATAATTCAACATCAGCGCCACATCCCGGGCAGGAGTTACGCTTTGTAAGAATCGCCCCACAATTATAACATCTCATAATAAACTCCGATTCATTGATCCATATTTTTATTTGGACGAACCGTGCGATTATTGTTATCAGTCTCCGGATATGCCTGCTTTACAAATTTAACCAGGACATCCGCCATATCATCAAGATCCTGATTATATATTGCATCCTCAGCATCTTCTATTTCTATACTTGGTTTAAACTTTTTTAATTCTTCTTCAAAGTTAATCATAATCGATTCCTTAAATAATTGATCTGACCTCTCCAACTAAGTATAAAGAACCAGCTACATATATCATATCGCCTGCTTTACGTTCAGCGATCATGTTGATAAGAGCATCCCTTACATTGGTATAATATCTGATCTGAGGTAAAACAATATCATCATCAGACTGGAGACTCTTGATAGTCTGCTTTAGATCATCCATTGACACAGATCTGTCTGTAGCCAGATTAGTCACAGATATCATATCAAATAACTTGGAACTGATCAGTGCTCTGATCATCTCCGGATACTGTTTATCACTAACTACGCCAAACAAAAGACGTCTATATGTCTGGCTCGTACCGGCATTACTGTCTGCCATGCATCTGACACTATCAATAAAGGCATTAATACCGTCTATATTATGAGCACCGTCCACAAATAATCCTGGACTAAGCTGCTCCATTCGTCCTTCCCAGTTGGCACTCTTTAAGCCCGCTAAAATACATTCTTTCGTAATGTTTTTATCATCTTTACCCAGAACCTCAGCTGCAATTGCCGCAATAGCAGCATTTTCAGCTTGATATTTAGCACATGTGCTTAAAGCTATGCACATAGAATTATCATACAAAGATTTTAACGAAAAATCAATGTATTTGTTACCGTATTCATCTATTCTTAAGGAAATATCACTAATATCTTCATAAGTTACTTTATAGCATTCAGAGCCCTTGTCAGCTGCAACATCACTTATAACCTTACTGCATGAAGGTCTCTTATCAAAAAACACTACAGGAACTGATTCTTTAATGATACCAGCCTTTTCTGCAGCTATTTTTTCTACTGTATCTCCAAGATACTGCATATGATCCAGACCAATCTCCGTGATCACGCATAACTTTGGAGAACGAACACTATTGGTTGCATCAAGTCTTCCACCAAGACCGGTTTCCAGAATGAGGTAATCCACAGGATACACATCATAGAGGATCATAGCCATGAAAAATAAAAACTCAAAATATGTAGGAAAATAATCCTCACAACCATATTCATCGATACGTTTTAATGTTTCTACAAAAATTTCTGAAAATAACTCATTTCTTATAGGCTTATCATCTATCCTGAATCGTTCAGTAATTGATACAAGATGCGGAGATATAAACATTCCTGCCGTATATCCTGCTTTTTGTATGATAGATGACAGAAAACTGCACACAGAACCTTTTCCATTTGTGCCTGCCACATGAATGATGTTCATATTTTCATCAGGAGAACCCATAAAATCAAGGAATTCTCTAGTTTCTTCAATGCTATGCTTGGTAGTAAATTTCTGGAGGGTGCTTATAAATTCTTCGCACTCCCCCAGAGATGGATTGCTACCAGCATCGGCTCGTGCTATCAAAGCACGAGCCTTACTGTATAATTCTTCGTTAGCCATAGTTAATCCATTATTTTTTCAGCTGACCAAGTCTCTCACAAACCTGTGCATATGTCTGCTCATATTTCTGCTGCTTATCTTTTTCTTCATTGATCTTTGCTTCAGGTGCCTTTGAAAGGAATTTCTCATTGCTGAGCATTGCCTTTGAACGCTTAAGTTCACCTTCAAGCTTTGCCTTTTCTTTTTCAAGTCTTTCGATCTCAGCTGAAATATCAACAAGATCTGAGAAAGGCATATAAAGTGTAGCTTCTGCAAGTACTACAGATACAGCATCATCATCGATTCCTGCTTTGTCTTTCTGGCAGATAGACTCTGACGCACCTGCAAGAGATTCGAAGAAGAGCTTACCTGTTCTGAATATATCAAGAACCTCATCCTTGTCACTTACTACATATACAAGAGCTTTACGTGAAGGAGCAACATTCATCTGTGTACGGATGTTACGGATACCACGTACTGCTTCTTTTATTGTCTCGATTTCTTTTTCATCCTGAACAAAGTTCCATTCATCACGATATACAGGCCATTCGGATATCATGATTGATTCTTCCTTATCCTGTATTGTGCAGAAAATTTCCTCTGTTACAAATGGCATATATGGATGAAGAAGTTTCAGCGCCTGTGTAAGAACAATCTGTAATGTCCACATAGCTGCATCGTGACTAGTCTTATTGTCTGAGTTGTAAAGTCTTGGCTTAACCATCTCGATGTACCAGTCACAGAACTCATCCCAGATAAAGTCATAAACCTTCTGAACTGCAATACCAAGTTCAAAATGATCCATGTTATCTGTAACTTCTTTGATAGTATTATTAAGCTTGGAAATGATCCAATGATCAACAGGCTCAAGTCCTTCAGGCATCTTATTTATATCAGCTGCCTCTTCTCCTTCAGTCATGTTCATCATGATAAATCTTGAAGCATTCCATACCTTATTAGCAAAGTTACGGCTATTCTCTACACGCTCGTTGTAGAAACGCATATCATTACCTGGTGCATTACCAGTGATAAGTGTAAGTCTAAGAGCATCAGCACCATATTTATCAATGATCTCAAGTGGGTCAATACCGTTTCCAAGAGATTTACTCATCTTACGACCCTGGCTGTCACGTACAAGTCCGTGGAAAAGAACTGTCTTAAATGGTGGCAGACCCATATTCTCATAACTTGAGAATATCATACGGATTACCCAGAAGAAGATAATGTCATAACCTGTTACAAGTACATCTGTTGGGAAGAAATACTTAAGATCAGGTGTCTGATCTGGCCAGCCCAGTGTCTCAAATGGCCAAAGCGCTGATGAGAACCATGTATCAAGAGTATCAGGATCCTGTGTGAAATGTTTGCAGCCACACTTAGGACATACCTGAGGCATCTCTTTTGCTACAACAGTCTCACCACATTCATCACAATAGTATGCAGGTATTCTGTGTCCCCACCACAGCTGTCTTGAAATACACCAGTCACGGATATTATCTGTCCAGTTAAAGTATGTCTTGTCCATACGTGATGGGATAAGCTTGATCTCACCATCTTTTACAGCCTTAACAGCTGGCTTGATGAGCTCGTCCATCTTTACAAACCACTGTGCCTTGATCATAGGCTCAATTGTTGTATGGCATCTGTCATGAGTTCCTACATTATGTGTATAGTCTTCAATCTTAACAAGAAGTCCCATCTTATCGAGTTCTTCTACGATCTGCTTACGGCACTCATAACGATCGAGTCCCTCGTACTTACCACCATTTTTATTGATAGTAGCATCATCGTTTAAGATGCTGATTTCTTCAAGGCCATGTCTTCTACCAACTTCAAAGTCGTTAGGGTCATGTGCTGGAGTGATCTTAACTACACCAGTACCAAATTCCATATCTACGTACTGATCTGCAATGATAGGAAGTTCTCTGTTAACTATAGGAAGAAGAAGCTTCTTGCCAATGTAATCTTTATATCTCTCATCTTCTGGATTTACAGCTACTGCAGTATCACCAAGCATTGTCTCAGGACGAGTTGTAGCAAATTCAATAAATCTTGTTGTACTGATGCTTCCATCATCCTCAATGAATGGGTACTTGATGTGCCATAAATGTCCAGCCTGCTCTTCGTATTCAACCTCAGCATCTGAAATAGATGTCTTACAAACAGGACACCAGTTTATGATACGGCTTCCCTTGTAAATATATCCTTTTTCATGCATCTTAAGGAATACTTCTGTAACAGCCTTGTTACAGCCTTCATCCATTGTAAAGCGCTCTCTATCCCAGTCACAGGAAGAACCAAGCTTTTTCAACTGCTGGATGATAGTTCCACCATATTCCTTTTTCCATTCCCATGCTCTCTCAAGGAATTTTTCTCTTCCAAGATCCTGCTTATCAATGCCTTCACTCTTAAGGGCATCAATGATCTTAACCTCAGTAGCTATAGATGCATGGTCAGTTCCTGGCTGCCACAGTGCATTGTAACCCTGCATTCTCTTATAACGAATGAGGATATCCTGCATTGTGTTATCAAGTGCGTGTCCCATGTGCAGCTTACCAGTGATATTTGGCGGTGGGATAACTATAGTAAATGGTTTCTTAGTTTCATCTACTTCAGCATGGAAATACTTCTTTTCTTCCCACTTGCTGTAGAGACGATCTTCAATGCCTTTTGGATCATAAGTCTTTGCAAGTTCTTTCTTCATGATTATCTCCTTTTCTTGATAAATAAAAGAGCACACTCAAGATGCATGCTCCTGCCGGATAAAATCAGAACCACCGGCTTAGCCGGTGGTTTGTTCTGGCCCTATAAGGGCCTGTTACCGGCACTGAGTCTAAAGACT
>SVGC01000047.1 GCA_015056495.1 Butyrivibrio sp. | reverse complement strand
ATTATATCGCATATAATATAGTCAAAAAAACGGATATTTTCACAAAAAAAATATCCGTTTTTAATGCATTTTCACTATGTAGTTCCTTGAATTTCATTGTATTTTAAGAGTTTGTATATAATTATTTTATATTACAGTTTCCAGGATCGTTTTTTATCTTTTCATGATTGGAATCATGCCTTCTGATATCTGGTTCTTTCTATTTTTCTGATCAATAGAATTTTTCAATATCATAATGTCTATCATTTTTCTTTGCACTTTCAATTCCCCAAGGCTCCGGCATCTCCTCAATCTGAAGCGGCTCGCCGGCTTTCACTACAATCTGATATTCATCTTCATATACGATCTCGCCTGGAGTATTGGTATATACCACATAATAAGGGTGATCATATTTTTCAAGCAGCCACATGGCAGGTTTTATAAGCTTTAGCATCATCTCAGAATTTTCAGTTTTAAAAAAGCACACAACATTCTCTCTTCGCTGACACTGAGGCGGCCATGGCAATATATCTGCAAACCATGCATCAACTTCCCTGAACAGATCCTCATCTTCCTGCTCCATTACTTTTTTCTGGATCATTCCCCAGCACATGCTAAATATTCCCTTGGCATACAATGTATTTTCTGCCAGTTCTCTGCCTTGTATCCTTACGTATTTAAAATCTTTTATATCCATACTGTACGTTACCTGCTACTATTTGAATTTAACGGAATTATTATCTTCAGATCAAACCAATTCTTATTGAGCTCATACTCAACATTACCCTTATATTTTTCAACAGAATACTTGATACTCTTTAATCCATAGCCATGATTGCGCCTGTCATTTTTAGTTGTGATCAGATTGCCGTCCTTGATATTCAGTTCCTGCTCGCAATAATTGCTGACCTCTATCAGGACAAAATTCTTTTGTGAAGTAACCGTCAGATGGATAAGCCTTTTTTCCGGATCCTCAATAAGAGAAACGCTCTCGATGGCATTATCCAAGGCATTACCAAATATAGTACATATATCTGTGACATGCATGAAATCGATCAGCTGACCCTCTGCAACACAGGTCATCTTGATATTATGAGGTCTGCAGCTCAGCATCTTACCGGAAATGATAGTATCAAGAACATGGTTTCCTGTCTGCATCTCAGGTTTATAGGACTCAAGCTCCTGCTCCATTGCATTTATCCACTTCTGGCGTTCAACATCGTTGGTCTCGCCCTTAAGTCCTGCTATCTGATGTTTCAGGTCGTGGTACTTGATATTGATCATTTCAAAAGAAGACTGATAACTTCGATACTTATCATACTGCTCTTTCAGCATGGAATTGATAGATGCCAGTTCCTTGTGAGCGTTGAGTTCGCAGATACGGCTCTTGTAGGCATACACAACTATCACGCCCGCCAGATCTACCAGAGTTCTTATGTAGAATACATCTGCCTTGAGAGTACTGCTGAAAGGCGTTTTTTCAGAAATAAAACTCAGATTACTAAAAGCAAAAACAGCTACAGAAATGAGTATGACTCCCACAAGCTCATTTCTATTTATTTCAAAATACTCTGCACTATCGGCCCAGGAATGTTCCATTGTAAAGACTATCAAAAAGACAGCGGCATACGAAGCAACCAGCAACAAGATCTGCAACAGCTGACTATTATTTCTCGCATATACAAAGCATGCCAACTGCCATTCAAAAGAAGCTGCAAACTCTGCCAAAAGAAATGCACTCATCAGATAATAAACAAGGGTTGATCTGGAAGTATCGCATACCAGAAAAAGAAATAATCCCATCATTAAAATGGCAAATATCATACAGGGTATCCAGAAAAACTCAGGCACATCCCTGGTCAATACCAAAAAAGTACTCTGGACCACAAGAAAAACAGTTGAGCCCCCGGCAAATTTCCATCCTTCTATTTTTCTTTTTAATATCCCGCAATAAACCATACATGCGATCCACTCTGCCAGCGCCGTGTATATTCTTGGAATGTCCTGATAAATAATATCCATTGTAAATAACCTTTCTATGAACTACCCTCACCGACTCCACGTCGGAAAGGGTTTCTGTTATGCCGCAGAGCGGCATGAACCCGCACGATGCTCTATGCATCCTGCAGAACAGGGCATGTCCACTATGCCCCTATCCCATTGGCTTACCTTTGGGAATACTTTCCTCAAGATATTTGCAGCTCCATTTATGTCTGCATTTGTTATTGTACCATCGTAGTGCCTGTAAAGTCCCCTCTGTATCCGCTTTCCTGAAAAAGTGGGGTTATCCTTCGCATTCTTTTTATATACAGGGATATAGTCCTTTGCAAGGTAGTCTGCCTTTGATGTGTAGCTTTCTTCCGTGAGAACAAACTTTATACCATATTCAGCAAGTTTGTATCTGAGCATGTCTGCAAATATCAGCATTGGTATCTGCACAAAGTTCTGGTTATTGACATGTCCTATACCTATTTCCTGTTTCTGGTATGTGTTATGTCCCATCACAACAGCATCGACATGGTTATCCCTTGCATAGTCTGCAAGCTGTCTGCTCACCTTATGGAACTGATCCTTTATCCTTCTGTTCCTCTTTTCAGTAAGAGCATTCATCTTTCTTGTCCTGTACCTGTTGTTACATGTCATGGCACAGGAAGAGAGTCTTTTCATCTCTTTGTTGTAAAGTTGGTTGATTGACTTGATCATACCTCCCTTTATCACAAATGGCCTTGCACCAAAAGTGTTTGCCACAGCGGCTATGTTGTCTGTTCCGGGATCGATTGCCATTACCCTCAAGCCCTTCAGATCTGATACGTCCGAAAGGTCAGAGAGGATATCCTTATCAGCCATAGGGATTATCCCCTTGTCAGGCACTGAAAGGACCACATTCAGGACAAAACTGTTTCCGCTGGGCTTTATACGTACTTCCTTAAGGCACACTTCTTCCGAGAGCTGGCCAAGAGACAGCTGATCCTTTGTACCGGGAAGCTTAAGATACCCATCCTTGATCCTGCATATCTGGTTCGTAAGGACAGACGTCTTGAATGAGCCCTGTGACATATATCCCGGCATCTTTGGGCGTCCTGTGAAAGCTACAGGATTCCTGCCATATACTTTTACAGCCTCAAAGAATGACTTATAGTCCCTAAGAAGGAGTTTCAATATCTGCTGATTAGCCTGTGATGGAAGGGCATAGTATGCCTTATCCCTTGTAACCTTTAGCAGATGATCAAGGGCATTATATGAGAGCCACTTGCTGTCACCAAGATATTTAGTCCCAAAAAGATTATCCCTTACGAGCCTGTAAACCATCATCTGATTTGGGAAAAGAGGCTTGAACAAGGCCATTGAATCTACTGCAGACGAATACTGCCTTAAGATGAAATTTGCCCTGTTGTACAGAATGGCTGATGATCTGCAGATATCCCTGCAGTAGTCATAGAGTATGTGGTTGTTGTTTATCCTGTATTGCCTTGTTCTGTACACGGTTGAAAATTCCTTATTAGTGTTCTATACTTAGTATTATAGCACACTTTTTAAAAAGATACAAACACTTGTTTTCTTTGGATTGGAAGTAAATTTATGCAGAAATCAATAGTAGAATCAGATATCCTAAACGAGTACAGAAGAGGCTCACATTCCGTATACAAACTCACTTACCATGTGATTTTCGTGACTAAAGACAGAAAGAAAGTGATCACGGATGAGATTAGTGATTTCATGAAGAATTATGCCGCTTACCTCTGCGGGCGCATGAACAGTGAACTCATTTCAGCAGAGACAGATGTCGATCACATGCATCTTCTGATCTCCATGCCACCTGATGTGGCTCCTGTAAAACTCATCAACTCGTTAAAATCACAACTTTCTAAAGAAGTGAGAAATACATATAGGACTCATGTAGAAAAGTATCTGTTGGGAGATTCACCCTTCTGGAGCGCAAGTTACTTTTGCGCCACTACCGGAAGTGTTTCTCTTGATACTGTTAAGAAATACATTGAAGAACAACGAACAGAAGAACACAAACGCAAATACATTAAGACAGGGAAATACAAAAAGAAAAGCTAATGCGATTCATCCCACAACCGATTTCATCGGAAGGGGTTTTCTCGCACGTTGTTATAAAAGCCTGACTCCTAACCGGAATCAGGCTCTTTTAACTCATTATGTCAAAAACAAAGCTATGTCTTTTTCTGATCACACACTTATATACTTTGTGATTGCCGTCATGAATTCAGACTTTCTGGCTCTGCTGATCAGGAGCTTACCCCCACCTATGACACAACATCCATCTTCAACACCATCCACATATTTCAGATTCACAAGATATCCCTTATTAATTCTAAAGAATCCATGTGGCAAAAGTTCTTCTTCATAGTCCTTCATCTTGGCTCTAGCTTGAAAAGTGCCTTCTTCTGTATGAAATATCAGATTATGACCTTCGCTCTCAATATAAAAAATAGTGTCACTGCTAAGCCTTTTAAGCCCGGCAGATACATTGACGCTCATCTCATGACCGCTTCTCTTATCAAGTCTGGACACTGCCCTGTCAAGCTTTTGAGAAAAAGCAAAATAACTCACAGGCTTTAAGATATAATCCAGAGCATCCACCTGATAACCTCTTATTGCATAATCAGTCATGTTGGTGATGAACATTATTATAACCTTGCTATCAAGCTTACGTATCTCTTCAGCTGCTGACATTCCATCCATAAATTTCATCTGGATGTCCATCAGGATAATATCAAACTGGCAATGAAAAGAAGCGACTATATCGTCACCGTCTCTATATTCAGTTATATGGAACATATTTCCACTTTCAGACTGATATTGTCCTATAAACTTTTTTAGCTGTGAAGCATATGAATCTTCATCATCAACGATTGCGATTTCTATCATTATGTTTCATCCTACTTTAAGCACATTTATTATCTCGTCGTAATCTTCAATTGCTTCAGGAAACTTCACACTCACACAATAGCAATGGCACATGTCATCACGCATTCGCAGATGGGTACGCACTCCAGCCTTCTCCATCACATATTTGTAGTGCTCAGCCTTTGCAAAAAATACTTCGTCCTGCCCAAAGAACAGGAAGCTCTCCGGAAAGCCTTTGTAATTGCCACTATAATCCCCGATCATATATCCAGGCACGTCAGGATTGTTGTGCAAAAGAAGCTCTCTTACAGACTTCATACACTTAACATCGATCTCAATATCTTTTTCATTGAGTCGCTTCATCTGTTTATATTCAGCCTCATCTGCCGGCAGACCAGCAGGTGATATGCCAATGTACAGCCCCGGCATAGGCAGGGATTCCTCTATATCGTTATTAAATAACAGCATGCTCATTCCAAGGCTTGCTCCTGATGCAAATCCATATATTGCAATCTTGGACGGCTCATATTCTTCAAGCATCATTCTGTACATCTCAAAAACAACCTGCACAGAAGTCAGTATACTATGAGTGCTGCACAATGGATAATATGCAAAAAACACATCTCTTCCTGTTTCTCTGCACATATCACAAGCATACTTTATATACTTCTTTGACGGCGGCATAAGCATGCCTCCACCATACAGATATAGAATTGCACTCTTACTTACTTTTTTGGTCCTAGAAATTTTAACACAATGATACTTGCCTAATACCTTGAAGTCAACAAATTTAAATTCATCAGTATTTTCAGGCAAAGTAAAACGATTTTTCTTTGATGTCTGCGCAGCAATAGACTTTGCCACCAGTTCATCTGTCGGCATTACATAGCTTTGCTTAACGCCAGAAGCCTTCACTGCCGCCTTGTACATCCTATACTCAAAACTCAATTTTTATCCCCCTCGTGATACAAAATTTTGTTCACACCACTATTTTACCACAGAGTGAGTCATTGAGGAAATGACCCCTGGGGACGGGGTTAGGGGGTCATTTCAAAGCACTGATCTTCCATTCTTTTTTTGCCTTATCCTGATTGAAAGCAACGCCACCTATCTTCATACGATATATAGGTGCTTCAAGATGGATAAACTGTGCGCCTTTGACAATATAGCTCTTGATAGTAAGCTCAAGCCTTGTGTAATTTTCCTCATCCATAGGAATGACATAATCATGATTTTTGTGATTAGTCTCTATGACGCAAAATCCATAATTATTATATCTAAGTCCATATAACTGGCATATCTCCAAATGTGGAGAATCCGCATCTGTTCCATTAAATACTGTCATTTCAATATACATATGATTCCTCTCTCGTATAACAATATACAGTTAATATATCTCCTATATTTCATTATACAAATATACCATCAAAATACAAGCTACGTTACTGTTCACTCGCTAACAGCTCGCTCCAGTAACAAATTCGCGCATTCATTCCAAATCGCCTTCGGCGAGGAATGCGCTCACCCCTGAATCATTTTCTTACGCAGTCAGCGGCGTAGCGCTTCCTGCTACCTCTGAACAGTAACCAAGCTACTGCTGTTTTGTGCATCACATTGAAAATAAGTGCGCATAGCCTTATAATCAAAATGTTTTTTGCAGGGGAGGGAAACTGATTCACTTTACATCACTGATCCAGCCTCTTACGACTCGTATAAAAGGAGAATTAGTTAAATCAATGAGCAACCAGGAAGAATTCAATAAATTACAACAGATCATCAATTTATATGATTATCAGAGCGAAAAAAACTATGTGGAAACCTCTGGAAAAAGATTTCGCAATCTTAGAAACCTTTTCTATATAGTTGTTTTTTCCTTTACATTCTATTTATTCCTTACGATAAAATTCATTCCCAAAAATGAAAATATCAGACTGATCATCATGGTATTTGTCCTTATCGTTTTTTATCTTTATTTCGCACAGAAAAAAAATCTTCGAACTGAGATCAATCGCTATATTCTCAACGAATGTTATCCAGACAGAGGTCTTTCAAGATATCTTTATTTTGTGAAATTGATGCTGAGCAATAAAACTCTTAGCCGCGAACTCCTATGGAGTAATATTCATTACATGATCGGTCTTGGACTCTTTAGATCAGGAGAAATAGAAAAAGCCTCACAGTGCCTGACGTTAATGCAACAATCCTGCACTACCGCCAACGAAATGTTCATGGCAGAGCATCTCAAACAACTTTTGGCACTATATTACATGGACTATGATACGATCATCAGTTGCGCCAACGAAGCTGATATTCTCTATTCCAAGATTTCACATAGATTTTGGCCAAAAAAGATTTACGACAGAATGCAGACAGCCAGTAAATATGCTTACTGCTGCAAAAATAACGATTTCGCTCAAGCCTTTTCTTTACTGCAATATCCAACAGGATGCCCATTAGAGGAAGTTACAAGACAATACTATTTGTACATCACCGCATTGCAATTACAAGATTACAATAACGCCACCTATGCCAAGAATTTCATCGCTCAAAATGCTGGAACTACCTGGTATGGAAAGGCTATCTATGATAATTATGTTTCTGCAGCAAGGCCTTGTAATTACCCATGTTTCATTGCAAACAGCAACAGACTGGCCAAGCCGGATGCAATAAACCCAACAAGAACAAAATATATGGTTGCCGGAATGATAATTGTCACCCTTCTATTCCTTGCAACGCTACTAATAAAATGACCCTAGGGGACGGGGATAGCGGGTCATTTTTGCCAGCCAAAAATGACCCCTTGACCCCGTCCCTTGGGGTCATTACCCCTTGACCCCGTCCCTTGGGGTCATTACGCAATATATTTAAAACACATATCTGCACCTGCCATGCACATGGCGAAAAATGATATAACTATCAACAAGATAATAGCCGCCTTATCATATACCATTTTTTCTGAAGTAGCATTCGAAATTAACACTTCAATTCCAAGTCCAATCAACATAAATGGCCATAATTTAAAAATCATCTCATAACTGATAAATCCCCAGAACATATGAAGAATAAACAATACTCCAAAAGCAATCATAGACAGTCCTGTGGTAATAGAGCCTACTCTATGCGTTCTTAGCATCCTCAGTTTCCTCCTTACATGTTATAACCGGAAAATCAGTATTAAGTTCAAGCTCTTTCTTTTTACCCTGTATCAGCTTAATACCAACTACGATCAGAAGTACAGCTATGACAAGCTGTGGGACCTTTTCTACCATAGGTGAGATCATATCCCAATATGCATCTGGTATCAGTCGATATACCAATTCAGAGATATTACTCCACAACATACATACTCCGACTACTATAAATGACGCAGCGACCCACTTTCCAACAGCCTTACTGTTATATTTTATACTGGTGCCACCCATTAATTCATCCCACACAAGTACATCTCCAAGCCTTCCTAATTCTTCATCACTTAGACTTGCATAATTTCTGGCATGGAAAAAGCCGAAAAACCAGGCTATTGTCGCAAATGCCCCAAAAATATCTCCAAAACCTAAAGACAATGCCATAAAACATAATAAGAAAATCAACATTATACTTAATCCATTTTTCATAAATCCCATATACATCTCTGCCGCACCAGGCATAAATGAGCAAACAAAAGTTGCAAAACTATTCTTCTTTCTCGGTATCATGATATTTCCTCCAATTCTTATCTAAATATATAGTCGCTAAGCTGCTCTGCTATTGACTTTCTGCCAAGTATTTCATCTCTTGATCTGACTCCTGAAAACTGTGAAATAACTTCTTCTCTGGTCTGAGAATTCTGCGCTATATAATCTTGCTTGTCTACAGCTATTTGATTCTGCACTATTATTGCATTGTCATCAGAAGGCGATGTTCTCACCATGTCAAAAGAAGGAGCTACAAACAGCATAGCTACTGCACAGGCCAATCCAATTCCAACTTTAAAACAGTACCTTCTATAAACAATCTTTTTATTTTGTTCAGCATTTTCAATTCTGCCAAGAACCATTTTTTCCAATGAAGCCGGAGCTTCGACGCCATCTTCTTCTGCACTGTTTATAAGTTTTGCAAGCTCTTCATCATTCAGATACGGTCTTTTTTCACTCATGCCATCAGATCCTCCTTTCTGATTTTTTCCCTCAGCATCTCTCTGGCTCTAAATATGTGCGTCTGGATGGTCTTTAACGGGACACCCAACTTCATAGCTATCTCTTTTGCAGACAATCCCTCTTCAAACCTCATATGCGCCACAGTCCTGTATGGTTCCTTGAGTTCATCGCAGCTATCAGCAAAGTCCTTTAGGAGCGACTTAGCCACATACATATCAAGCGGGCCATCCCTGCCGGGAGCCTTACTCTCCGGCATCTCATCATCTGCAGTTGCAACCATGCGCCTATCGGCAGCCCTTAGGTAATCGATGCATTTATTACTTGCCACGCGGCACAGCCAGGCCTTAGCATTATCTTTTTCAATTTCTGATAGATGCTGATAAGCAGTGATAAAAGTCTCCTGTGTTATATCCTCCGCGGTAAAATAATCTCCAGTCATCTTAAGGCATATGGAGAATACAAGATTCTTGTAATCATGCATCAGCTCTATTAACTTTTCTTTAGAATCGATGATTCTCCACACCCCCTTTTACACTTTTTTCAACATCTATGGTGACACGATTTTTACTTGTTGTTAACAACTTTTTGATTATTTATTCCTGTCATCAATTAATATAACGAAATAGATATAATAAAATCTTCAAAATTTTTCTATCTTTTAATATTTTTTTTGAAAAAAATGTCGATATAAGCTATAAGAAAAAAGATTATCATGATCAAGGCAGATCATCTAGCACCGGCGGTTCATAACCATGGAAGGCCAAAGACCGACAATTGTATTAACAGGAGGAATGCACCATGGCTCAGATCGTAGGTTTCAATGCTTCAAAAAAGACTCAGAACAATATTTCAAATTCAAAAGTAAAATACAATGCAGTTGGCTACAACCACACAACTGATTATGATGAAGAAAAATCTATAACCGATTGGGATAGAAATGATTTTCAGGATTTATATGAAATGGCAGAAAAACAGCTTGGCAAAAACAATGCCTGGAAACTGATCTACGAATGTATAAGAGTATATGCAAAAGAATGCAAGGTTCTCGACCTTGGCTCAATCGACTGGAATGAATTATGAGTCTCTGGGTGAGTCACCGGGGACGTATCAGTTTGACTCATTGAACACAATGAGTCACTGGGGACGTATCAAATTGACTCATAACTTTTTTATCAAAAACACATAAAAGCCATGTTAAGACGGGGTTAGCAGTCATTTTGGTTCTACCTAAAAATGACCCGCTAACCCCGTCCCCTGGGGTCATTTTAGCTTAAAGGAAACAAGATCAAAACTTCCCTTTCCTTCATATCTCAAAAACAGTGGAAGTCCTCTCTCTAAACTTCCGTCAATACTTTCATAAGTCTCAGCAATGCTGTCTTTCGACAAAAATGTCTCAAAAACCTGCAGTTTCCTGCTATTTACACCTATCTCAACAGCACCAACTTCATGACTTCCATCCTCTGCAGCGCAGACTCTAAGTATGCCCTGGGCCTGTCCTCTGAGCCTGAATGCTATAGCTCCAGAATCCTTCAGATCAAAATACTTATAGCCAACAACTGCACCGTCACAGACATTAGCAACATACTGCACCGGAGGCTTAGCACCATCACTACAAGCCTTATTTCTCTTACCTTCAGGCTCGATCGGATCATAGTCAGGTCCAGTCTGGGTCAGGTATGGTACTCCCAAAGCCGGTCTCTTGATCATGGACAAGAATCTCGTACCATTCCTGCCGTAGAGATTACAACAGATATTCGCCGGATACACGCCCTTTCCACTAAGCGGTCCAACATTAAGTCCACAGGAAGTCATCTCCGCCTGATAGAATCTGCCATTTTCAAAACGGATTTCTTCAGCGCAGGCCTGTCTTGAGGACTGCTTACGATTAGTCTGTCTATGATAAAAAATGTAATGCCTGCCCCCAATCTCTATAAGACTGCCATGGGTATTTCCTGTATCATTTTTAGCATGGCGCAGCATATAGGCAGTCTCAGCTTTTCCACCATATTCCAAGCCATCAAGCCCTATATCCCCATTACTTACAAGCACTCCACCAAACTTAAAATCCTTATAAGGGTGATCACTGTATGCATAGCACAACTCATGACTCTGAAGAGAGCTGTAGATAAAATAGTATTTTCCATCAAACTTACGCATGGAACTGGCTTCAAGGAACTCATGCCCCTCATAGCCGCTGCCTGTTGAATTCATCTCTCCGGCAACGCCTATATGCCTTGGTCCGTGCACAACACTCAGCATATCCGCAGGATCAAGTTCATAACACATAGGTCCAACCAGTGTCGGCTTGTGACCTCCAAGGATTATAGGATTACTCTTTAAGCCAAATCCCACATAGAGATACAGCCTGCCATCATCATCCATAAATACCCCCGGATCAAACATGAACGGCTCACCCTTTTTGCCGATAGGCACTTCATCAGCATAATGCACGTAGCCATAGAATTCATAACTGCCACCAGGCTCATCGCACACAGCCACAGATATCATTCCTGTTCCGCCTATGAAATAGTACAGATAGAACCTTCCATCATGTCCCTGCACCATATCTGGTGCAGCCATGCCATTAAGCACTCTTCCAGGCTTTGCCGCAGGATCCTGCTCTTTTCTGAAAATAGTACCCTCATAGCGCCAGTTACCAAGATCATCCACCGGAGCTGAATAACAAATATAATCCCCCAAACAAAAATTAAGTCCATTAAACTTATCGTGGGAACCATATATATACACCCTGTCCCCAACAATATGCGGTTCTGCATCAGGAATATACTCGTATCCTGGCAAATATGGATTTACAGCCTGCTTTTTACCCATAATTCCTTTTACTCCTTAATAAACTCACTTATCATCTCTAACTGCTCATCACTGTAGCACCTGTCATCAGCATGACCAGCCCCATCGATCACTTCCAGATGCACTTCTTCTATTCCAAGAGCCACAGCCTCATCATAGACACTTTCAGACTGCAGAATCGGCACTGTAATATCAGCTGTTCCATGTGTTATCCAGATGTCCAGATCCTTATTCAGCTCAATATTTTTTTCCAGATAAAAAAGTGGGTTGATAGAATCCTTTTCTTCACTGGTCATATCCTCTATAGAACTGCCAATCCACGCCTCTTCTATAGAATCAGCTCCTGTTTCCTTCATATATCCCATTGCCCAACTATTGGCGATAGTATAGACAATGTGTGGAAGTCCCAGCACTTTCCAGTCTTCATTAACACGAGACATATCTGCAACGCCATAGAAATCAATGAGGGTGCTGACTCTTGCTGACACATCACCAAGCTCATCCTGCCCTACATATTCAAGATCATTAAACTCAGTATCATCAGTAAAGGCAGCCATCATAGCAAGATATCCACCTGCACTCTCGCCCCAAATGGCGATATCCTCTGCATAATATCCATATTCATCTGCATGTGCACGTAAAAATCTTACAGCAGCCTTCACATCCTCAATAGCTGCAGGATATAGAGCTTCCTGGGCTAGTCTGTAATTGACAGAGGCCACAGCATAACCATTGTCCCTAAAATAGTTGATCATAAGCCTTGCCTGTCTGGACATATTATCATTAGTCACAAAACCGCCGCCATGCACCAGCACGATCAGCTGCGGATTCTCTATTCCATCAGGTATATAGAGATTGAGATACTCACTGCCTTCACTTGAAGCCTCCGCATAAGTCAGCCCTACAATAGAAGTACCTCCATCCCATACATCTTCGCTATTTTCATCAAAATCAATAGTTGGAGCAGTCCAGTTATCCCACAACCAACCTACAGTCTTATAATTTATAATGCATACAAGGCATATAACAACCAGTAAAAAAGCAATAATTCCAGCGATCCATTTTCTCATCAGTCGATTCCCTTTTTTCACATTTATAATAACACATAGGAAGGAGACACACTCGACTCCTTCCTATTTCCTCATACTTTATTAAATTGTAAGTTACTGTCCACTAGCTAACAGCTTAATCTGGTAACAATTGCAACGCCCTTTTCCACTTGCAGCTTGCTCCAGCAGTCCTTTTTCTTTTGCTTGTAAACAAATCCCATCAGTTAACAGGAATCCATGTTCCTTCTGCTTCAGCAGCTTCAACGATAAGAGGAGTATCTGTTCCCATAAATCCAGTCTTATCCTCTGTTACCTCTTTGCCGTTCCATACAGATACCTGCTCATCACCATAGAACATGCAATGTACCTGATATTCAGACTTATCTGACTTTCTTGAAACAGTTGCTGCAAAAGTAGCTCCTGCTGACTCTATTGTGTACTCAATGATTGTATACTCATCATAATTTGAATCAGCCTCAAATACATCACTACCATATTTTTCTTTCAAAGCATCAAATACGCTTGTGTCCACAGAAACCGCCTCTACTGCTGTTTCTGTCTCCTGTGATGTACTACCTGAGCCGCATCCTGTAAGCAGAGCTGCGCTCATAACACCTGCCATAAGTACACTTAATAATCTCTTTTTCATTATAACCTCTCCTTTGCATATATAATTTATTAAAACTACCCTTAGTTAACTACCCATGCAGTCACACCTCATGACCGCATGGATATAATATTTACTCAGCCTTCTCTACCCCAGCTGACATAAAACTTGAAACAATATTCAGGATCATAGCTATCAGAGCCACAACTTCGTAGATGATGAAAGCAATGATCGTATCAATGGTATCCAGTGAAGATACAACATATCCGATCTGGTTGACCATCAGATATACAGCTGCCACAAGGGCTCCAGCTGTAAGCATGCTGTTAAGCCATGGAACTATACCAAATACCGGCTTCATATTACCTTTTTGTGCTGCAAATACATACGCTCCGCCCAGCAATACAGCTGCGATCAGGAACACAAAAACTACAGGAAGCTTATACATTACAAATGCATATATTACAGTTGCCGCAAGGGATAATACACATGCTGCTGTGCTTATAGCTACACCTTTAGATACATTTTTCATTGTCATATACCCCTTTCTCACTTTTCCTCTTTATACTTCTTATAACCCATAAATCCTGTGCCGATCATTCCAAGTGCAGATGCCACTATCAGCGCAATGCAGAGGATCTGGTACCATGTAAGGACATTCACGATCCTGGTATCAACACTGATTCCGTTAAGCGCATTAGAGCTTGCAATCTTATACAGGAAGAACTTGATGTTGTACTTCATCATTTCCTGGAAAGCTGTATCCTTGGCAATCTTGGACTTTGAAGCTGCCATAGTACCAATAGTGGATGTATCATAAGCTGATGTTGTAAGGCAGTTTCCACCACCGGCAAATGTAATATCACGCCAGTTCATGTAATCAGCACCATTGATCATATCTGTGTTGTACCAGCCTTCATATCCCCATTCATTTCTGGCAATGCCGATAAGAAGATTCTCATAAGCACCTACAAACTTAGTACCTGCACGGTTAAATGCTGTCATGATACCTGAGCAATGATTCTCGCTCATCAGCTTCTGGAAGCATCTAAGCTCATTCTCACGAGCGCCCTGCTCATTTACAAATGTTGACAGACCTGATCTGTTAGACTCCTGATGGTTAAATGCAAAATGCTTAGGCTCCATCATAAGACCTTTTTCCTCAGCAGCATCAACAACTGCTACTGCTGTAAGAGATGTCAGCATTGAATCTTCTGAATAATACTCATGGTTTCTTGCGTTATAAGGTGTTCTATGAAGGTTTACTCCAGGAGCAAACAGTGAACTCTCGTTAGACCATAATCCGTCTTCAGCAAAAAGAGCACCTTCTCTAGCTTCAAGCTCTGCATTCATAGTAGCTGCAACAACAGGATCTGTAGGCATTGTTGCCATAGAATAATCTGCATAGTCATCATCCTCAGCTACATAAGTAGGCTCATCTGAATTGGACTCCTGCCAACGGATATAGTATCCACCTACCTGATCATATGTAAATCCAAGAGGTCCATCATTAGCATATGTTCTTGTAAGGAGGATAGAATCAACATTTTCGATATCATCTCCACCCTTTTCAATGAACTGTATAGCTTCATCAAGTGTCATCTGAGCGATCAACTGATCCCAGAACTCATCATCAAGATCCTTAACACCTGTTACATTGCCTTCTTCATCAAGGATCAATGCATCAAATATTGTCAGACCACTGTCTACATCCCAATCTGTTCCGTCTCCATTTTCAGTAAGCTCATAGAGATTGTTGCTCAGACCAACCATCATCTCTTCTGTAGGAGTAATCTCTGTAACTGTCTCCCATCCCTTGGTCCAGTCACTTCTTGTTGTATACTCAACTGTATCCTCAATGAGGTTGTTGATATCCATATCATCAAGCTCATTGGATACTCCAACTGAATATGTCTCAATATCAGTCTGAGCAAGGTTCCATTCACTTACACATGCTGTATCTATTACATCTGTATCAGCTGTAGTAACAAGTCCCTCTGTAGTACCGAGCTTAACTGCCAGTACATTGTTAAGAGCCTCATGTGCTCCATTACCAATTGCAAAATAGTAATCGCCGCTTTCAAGAACCCATGCACCTACTGTACCGTCTGCCTTTACAGCAGTCTCGTCATAACTTGCAAAATATTCGCAGTCAAAATCGATAGTAAGTGTCTGACTCTCACCTGGCTGCAGGATATCAGTCTTGGCATAACCAACTAACTGAATAGATGATTTCTCAAGTCCACCCTCTGTATATGGAGTCTGTACATAGAGCTGTGCTACTGACTTACCGGCAACATCACCTGTATTAGTTACAGTAACTGTTGCTGTTGAATCTCCGCCCACATTGACTTCCACATTATCAAGAGTCTGTGAAAAAGTGGTATATGAAAGACCATAACCAAATGGATAAGTCACTTCATCTTCATAATTCCAGCTGCTTCCTGTAGATGAACCCTCGCTGCTGTCAGCATTGCCCTGTCCCAGGATGCTGTCTTCGTAACGAGTCTCATAGTATTTATATCCAACGTAGATATCTTCACTCTCAACTACATACCAGTCAGCCTTGTTATTAGAATCCATTGCATCTGCTGAACCTGATGTAGAAGCATTGGTATATGTATATACACCAAAGTTCACCATAGCAGGTGATGAAGCTGAGTTAACTGCATAGGTATCAACCATGTGACCTGAAGGATTCACTTCACCGCTTAACACATCCGCAACACCAAGGAATCCAACTGCTCCTGGTTCTCCAACCCATACGATAGAATCGATCTCTTCATCATTTTTCAGATCTTCGATCTCAAGAGCATTACTTGCATTTATCATTACAATAACCTTTGTAGAATGCTCTTTTGCAAGCTCTATCATTTCCTGCTCATATTCTGACAGTGCAAGAGGTCTCTCATAACTGTCATCAGTACCTGTTGTCATTTCAACCTCATAATCTGCTGCCTCTGAGCTGTCACGAGATATCACAACAATGGCAACTGTATCATCTGCAGATGCCAATACCTCATCTGTATAGATACTTGCTGGTGCCTCACCAACATTGTATGTAGAAGGATTTTCATAGATCGGACCAAATGAAGGTGTCAGTGCATGTCCTGTAGCAGTACGGGCATATGCCTGAACCTCATCACTTGAATACAGATCTATCATAGTCTGGTTCAGACTAAATCCTTTTTCAGTAAAAGCTGTCTCAATATCATAATATGTCTGGTCTTCAGCAAGAGATACAGAAGAACCGATCATACCCCCAAGTGTTGGATTGTGAGAATTAAGTCCCCACAAAGTTACCTTTTCTGTAGAAATATTAAGTGGAAGAGCATTATTCTCATTCTTCAAAAGAACAGTTCCCTCTTCCTGGATTTCTTCTGCCAACTCATTCTTGGCATTTATCACCTCTTCAAGGCTGCTGTAATCTGATTCAAAATAAGTTGAATCCGTGTCTGATTCACCACTACTAACATATTTCTGATTAGTAGTACCTAGACGTGAATTAATAAATGCTGCATTGGCATTGACGATACATAATCCGCCAATTGATATTGCCAACACAGAAGCACATGTGGCTGACAGTCCACGCCACTTAAGACTTTTTTTGCTACCTGTCTTCATAATATGCAATCCCCTTTCTCGAAAGACACTACACCTTCTCCCTTAACACACCACACTTTTTACATCAGAGATATTTTTTTCTCTTCCAGCTTGCGAAGTTTTTCTTTCAAGTATGACTATACCATTCAAATTATTCGTTTTACCGTCTTTGTCGCAACATGTATTTTTTATGTCGCAATCTGTAATAAATATATAAACACTACTGACTTATCCGCCAAATATGCCACTCTTATAGAGCAAAAGAGTCCTGCTACTACCAACAATCCATGTAGCAACAGAACTCCTTTTTTCATCTATTTACCTATATAACGTTCACATAACAGGGATCTCAACACTTGATACCCTTGACTCATCTTTGGCAGTGATCTTGATACAGCCCTCTTCTCCGGCTCTGACTGCTGCCATCATCTGTCCATAATAACTGAAAGTCTTATTCTTGCAATAACCGTCCTTGTTATAAGCACAGGCATTACCAAATCCCAGCAGCTCTCCTCCGGATATTTCCAGCTCAACATTGTGCTGCTCTGCAGGCTTTCTGATACCAGCGCCATCTGTATATCTGATAGGGACAAAAATGATCTCGCCCTTGCCGGCACTCTTTTTCTCAGGCTCAATGCTGAGCTTTACTTCTTCTCCTGCGGAAAAAAGACTATTCTCATGAAGCTTGTTGCCATTTTTATCATAGGTTACAGCCTTCAGCTCTCCATTTTCATACGCTGCTTTAAAATATGTCCTAAATGTCCTGTTCACCTTCTTTTTACCAAGTGATCTGCCATTTAAGAACAGTTCAACACTGTAATCTCTTGTGTACACTTCTATAGAAGCCATCTTACCTTCATAGCCTCTGTAAGACCAGCTCTCCATGGCCTCTGTCAGCTTCCAGGCTGATGGTGAATGCTTACCTATATCACACAATGGCTTTACTGCAATAGCAGGCTTGTCCTGAGCTCCATAAACTACTCTTGTATATGCAGCCTCACCGTTGGTAAATCCAAGGATATCCACTCTTCCGCTACCTGCTGTGAGCCATCCTGCCTTGTCAGCATCCTTTGGAGCATACTGCTCGTATTCCCATGCACCTATTCCTGCCTCACCAATGTAGTCTTGACCTGCCCATACAAAGTCGCCGATAAGTCTCTCATTTTTCTCGGCAACTTCAAGCCATCTCCAAGTATCCTTACAGAAAGTCTCGCTTCCAAGTATCAGTCTTTCAGGATACTTCTTAAGATCATGCTTGTATCTCAGGATTCCGTAATTGTATCCTGCAACGTCCATGTTGGCATAAGCATCTCTTGTCTTAACATCACACATGAAAAATGTAGCTCCCACCTTCATGCTGGTATCACCAAATATTCCAGCAAGAGTATTGTAGAACTCACTACCAACAGGCTTTGACTCTTTCTTCTTTTTATCTGTGGCGTTTTGGGCATCCTTCTCAGCCTTGTCATCACTATATACGCCAAATCCTGCTGAATACAGGAAATTGAAGAATATGTTCACACCGCAGCTCACAGGTCTTGTAGGATCCAGCTTATGGAGAAACTCTGTAAAATCACCTGTCAGCTTGATTCCCTTCTCTTCTCCTGTCTCAGCCACCTCATTACCTGTAGAATACATAATGACGGATGGGTGATTATAATCCTTATTTACCATATCCTTAAGATCCTGTTTCCAGTTCTCTTCAAGATAATTTACATAATCATACTTGGTCTTGTGGATGTACCAGCAATCAACATACTCATCCATCACCAGCATTCCAAGCCTGTCGCAGGCATCAAGGAGTGCTCTTGAGCAAGGATTGTGGGCACTACGGATTGCGTTATAGCCCTGCTCCTTTAATATCCTTACCTTTCTCTCCTCTGCTTCTTTATAAGCACAGGCTCCAAGGATTCCATTATCATGATGGATGCAGGCTCCCTTTAATATTACATGCTGACCATTTATAGTAATTCCATGCTCAGGACCATATTCCAAAAGTCTTATTCCACAAGGAACAACTGTCTCATCTTCTCCATATGTAACTCGGCACTGGTACATATATGGATTTTCAAGGCTCCACAGCTTTGCATCAGAAACTTCCACAGGGATCACGACTTTTCCCCCTGTTTCCTGGGTATTTGTGGCAATCACCTTATCGCCATCCAATATCTCAACTTTAACAGTACCTACACCATTAGTCTCAACTGCAACCTCCAGCTGTACCGGATCAATTGAAACAGTCCTTACCTTTACTCCATTTAACATTATGTACTTACTAGGAGATGTGCATAACCAGACCGGTCTATATATACCTGTTCCAGAGTACCAGCGGCTGTTTGGCTGATCGGAATTTCTGGCGATCACACGGATTGTGTTTTCCTCGCCGATCCTGACATAGCTGTCCATGCAGATTGAATACTCAGTATATCCGTATGCATGAAAGCCTGCATGTTCTCCATTTATATAGACATCACAATTGTGATATACGCCTTCAAATATGATCCTGTGATGCAGATTTTCTTCTTCCTTAGGAATAAAAAATGTCTTCTCATACTCGTAGTCAAGAGCCTCAAACCATCCAATATTATGGATTCCGGCACTCTCAATCGTTCTCTTTTCAGAAATCATCGCATCATGTGGCAGGGTAACTTCTTTCCAATCATCATTACTATCAAGGACTCTTACTCTCCAGCCTCTGTTAAAATCTATTTTCTTCATTTTTCCTACTCCTACTTACTCATTTCCCGACTGTTCATCAGGGTCTACCCATTCCCTGCCTTCTGCAAGCACAGCCTTTTTCTGATTCTCCCTGATGATCTTGTGATCCTCTTCTATATGCTTCTCAACTTTCAAAAAGCTGGTCAGCACTACTAAGACAGCATAGCACACAAGCTCTACTCCAAGGTAACATACTACAAGCATAGCTTTTACAGAATCATTCTGCACTGTTGCAGTTGCTGTATATCCGCTGGCAGACAAAAGAGCATTGATAATACCGTTTCCAAGTCCCGTCATGCCCACCATTATTGCTCCATACACTGACATTGTAAAACCATCACTTCTAAATCCATTCTTGGCTTCAAGATGGTCAAGGACGTCAGACAAAAGAGCCAGTGTAACATACATGGCAGGAATTGATCCCACACCCTTTAATACAACACCAATACATACGATCACAAAATTATTTACATCTATAAAACTTACAAGACCGCCCAATACTGACAATGCAAGGCCATAAGTAACGGCTCTCTGCTTACCCAGTTTATTGGCAATAGGCCAGGCCACAAGCATACCGATCGCTGTAGGGATTCCTCCGATAGCTCCGAGAAGTCCCATTGCTGTACCTGCTGCCGCCTCAGTAGTTATACCGTCAAACATCCATCTGCTGTAATAGTTCATGGAACCATTTTTTACCAGACCACCAAACTGGAACAACAGGAAATACAAGATGATCATCCACCAGTATTTCTCTTTTACACAGGCAGTGATCTGCTGCTTAATAGGAAGCTTCTTCTCTACAATGCCCAGCTTTAAATTCTCTTCCGTGATCCTCTCTCTGGTAAAAAAGTACTCCAGAAGGATTGCCAGTGCAGTGATAACACACAACACAACCATGATCACTCTCCAGTGTTCATAGCTCAGAGCCTGATCGATCACTCCGTCAGTCTCTACAAAAAGATAACTCTGGAGCAGTATAGGTATGATGATACTTGCTCCAAATCCAACTGACGCTACACCGGACGCATTGGAAAAAGTTGCCAGAAGGCCTCTTTTATTGGAATCCCTGGTTGATAAAGCCACCATGGAACTATGAGATGTGTAATAAAATGGATATGCGATCGAATAATAAATATTGTAAGACAGCGCTATCCATATCATCTGCATCTTGGGACTTAAATCGATAGGAGTCATAAACAAAAGAGCTATCGCAAGTGTGACAAGAGGTGCTGACAACAGCATGTATGGTCTTGCCTTTCCCTGTGAAGTTCTTGTGTTATCCATCAGATGTCCCACAAAGAGATTGCCTATTATTACAAATATAACTGATATCATAGGCAACAGGGCTGAGAAATTGCCAAAGCTGTCTCCATCAGTCCAGCCTATTACATCTGAATAATATCTGTTCAGATATGAAGCAAATATCGCGTTGGATATCAAAGCGCAGAACGGTGCTGCCAGATATCCCACAAACATCTCCTTAGGTCCAACCTCTGATGTTTTAATCCTTGATCTTAGTACCGGGTTTTCAAAAAAAGCCTTTTTATTCATTGTTACTGATACTCCTTATAAAACGTGAGTGCCACTTTCCAGCACAGCCTTTTTTCCATCAGGCTTATAAACTGTTGCTGTAGTACCTACTGGTACCTGTATCTCCATTCTGTAGCCATCACTTGTTTTTTCCCAACTCACTGCTATATCTCCATAAGGAGTCCCCACGCTACCTTTGGCATGATCTATCTCATCTCCAACCACTGGCTCTACCTTAAAGCTCTTGTAACCAGCCTCAGTAGGCTCGATCCCAAGTACCCTCCTGTATAAGAAATCACCAACTGCACCTGATGCATAATGGTTATATGAGATCATATTATCTGTACCATCATCCCCAATAGGACAATTGCCATTTTCATCCAGGCCGTCCCAACGCTCCCAGATAGTTGTTGCTCCCGCTTTGACTTCATAGAGCCAGGAAGGACATTTATCATTGAGCAGCATCTTGTATGCCTCATCCACATATCCGTTATCTGCCAGAGCAAAAAGGATATATGGAGTTCCCGGAAATCCTGTTCCTATGCAGTACTTGTTCTTTACAACCATGTCTGCCAGAGCCTTGGCAGCCTTCTTTTTGTCATCGCCTTCAAGCATATCAAAACTTATTGGCAGCACATAACCTGTCTGGAACTCTTCGCCCTTAAGATGACACTGCTCATCCATGAGTTTTGATCTGTATGCCTCAGAAGTTGCCTTGCTTATCTTCTCGTAATAACTTTTTTCATTCTCTTTACCAAGCAGGTCGCTTATCTTGGACAAAAGACCGCTTGTATGTGCCAGGGAAGCTGTTGCTGTCCATTTGCTCCTGCCCTGCCACTGACTCATCTGTGATACGTCAGGTGCAACCCAGTCACCAAAATGCAGTACACTGAGTGTATTCCAGATGTATCTGTTTTTTCCCAGTGAAAAAAGTCCTGCCCATCCAATACAAGCTTTCACATACTTGCACATCATGTCGTAATTATCTTCAAGCACCTTGATATCACCGGTTGCCTGATACAGAGCCCATGGCACAAGTACTGATGCATCGCCCCAGAAATCTACTGCCATAACCGGCATGGTAGCCGGAAAACCAAATCCCTGTGAAGGAATAGTATTCGGTATTCCTCCGGTTCTCTTCTGCTCTGCCCGCATATCCTTAAGCCACTTGGTCAAAAAACGCTTCAGCCTGAAATTGTACACAGCAGTAGGTGCAAATACAGCAATATCTCCTGTCCATCCCATCCTCTCATCTCTCTGAGGACAATCTGTTGGTATCTCAACAAAATTGGACTTTGCTCCCCACACAATGTTGCTCTGTAACTGATTCAGTGCTTTATTTGAGCATTCAAAACTTCCATTAGTTTCAATATCGGAGTAGAGGGCGATAGCCGTTACCTCAACATCACTTGCGTCAATGCCTTCAACGCAAGCATATCTAAATCCCATATATGTAAACTGAGGAGCATACACCTGCTCTCCCTCTTCACATATAAACTCTATCCTTGCCTTGGCGGTTCTCAAGAATTCTGTATTTAAAGTTCCATCTTCCTTCAGGATCTCTGCATGAGTCACTGTGATCTTTTGGCCTCTCACAGCATTTTTTATCTTCAGCTCAATGATCCCTGCAAAGTTCTGTCCAAAATCATAAATGTATTTCGGCTTATGGCTCTTGCTGCCATCACCACCTATCTGAGTAACACTTACCGGCTTGAACCTTTCATGCTCACGTACCAGACTTCCATAAGTAACGCTTATCTGCGGATGTACCTTAAGCTTCTCATCACTGGCAAATCTCCATGTCATGCCACTCTCTTTGACTGTGGCATCATAGACTTCTCCATCATAGATATCAGCTTCTTTCACCGGACCATTGAGACTTACCATCCAGGAATTGTCTGTACCAATGACCTCAAAGGTTCCGTTAGCATATTCTATCCTAAGTTCCATCAAAAGTGCCTGTCTGTCAGCAGTCACTCTGTTCACACGACTAAAAACAAAAGAGCCTACAGCCCATCCACCACTGACTATGACGCTTACATGATTTTGTCCATCAGTTAACATGGATGTAACATCATACACCTGATACTGCAGATTTGTCTTATATGATGTAAAACCCGGAGCAAAATGATCTTTTCCAACCCTTTTTCCATTCAGGTAGGCAGTGTACATCCCCATAGCTGTGCTATATATTTTGGCACTCTTAACCTTTTTGTTTATGGCAATATCTTTTCTGAACACCATAGGAACCGGTGATACCTTTTTCTCTTTAAAGGTGTATTCACCATCTGTTATCCATCTGCCTTCCCAGCTCTGATCAAGCCTTCCGGTTTCAAATGTCAGGCGGGATACTCCTTTCTCACCCTGATCATCAATAACTTCAAGTTCAGCTTCATAAGTAGTAAACGGCTCTAAAGCCTTACCTGTATATTCAATTCCAATCTGATCATTTGTAGTGATATTCCAGTCGCCTACGCTCAGCTTAGCAGAGCTCAGTCTTGCTCCATTCCTGTCGCTCTTTAAGGAAAAAGAAAACCTTGGCCTTGGGTTATCAGTCACAATATTTTTATCAGAATCTTCACATAAAAACTTATCAATAAAAAGCATTTTTCCCTCCGCAAAAAGAAAAAACCTACCGAAAAAAGTTCCGGTAGGTTAAATATATCATAGTTTTTCTCAATAATAATTATTCGTCGCAAACTGCATTTCTTTTGTCGCAATCCGCAATCTTTTATTTTTTTACAGGAATAAGGATACGCTGTTCAAACCAGCCTTCCTCGGCTCTGTAGGTTACAGATCCGCCATACTTTTTTACTGTATTCTCGATACTCTTCATTCCAAATCCATGATATCTTGTATCGCTCTTAGTTGTCTGTATATGACCATCCACAATAACAGGCTTGTCCTTGTAGCAGTTCTCCATCCTGATCCTGACAAAACCCTTTTGCTGGGCAACCGCAAGATGGATCAGACGCTTCTCCTTGTGGTCTATTTTTTCCACACTCTCTATGGCATTATCTATCATATTTCCAAAAAGAGCATTGATATCCATAGGTTCCATGAAGCCGAGAGCTTCTCCATCAGCAACCACAGTCATTTCGATCCAGTGGTTCTGACAATAAATGGACTTGGCTGTCAAAATAGTATCCAGCACCTTGTTACCGGTCTTATTCTGAGCCTCGTAGATTTTGATCTCTTTCTCCATCTTATCCAGATATTCAAGGGATGTTGCACTATCAATACCCTCTCTGAGAAGAGCTATCTGATGTTTCAAGTCATGATATTTGATATTTACAACTTCCATGGACTTATCAAGCATCTCATAGCTGGCCTGCTGCATTGCCAGCATATCCTGAAGTCTTGCCATCTCAAGCTTGGTAGAAAACTCTCCCAGCTGCAGGGCAAAAGCATGAAGTATAGCAACGCCTCCCAGATCCACCAATGTCCTTATAACAAATATCTCACTGGCATATATACCACCAAACAAAGCCTTTCCGGCAACATAGTAAATATTGCTTATGGTATATATTGCGATTGCTGTGATCATAGCATTTATTATTTCTTTAATGGTGATCGGCACGCCCAGGATAGCCCGATATATCTTTTTTTCAATATTTATAAAAATGAATATCTGTATTGCGTGTACAACCACAAGCATCAATATGTTGGCCCACAAGGTCACCGGATATCCAAAGGAATTAACCGCAAAATAATAGATCATCCAATGGGTCGACGCCATAAACTCCCCGATGATAAAGGCGTTAAGGGTTACATAAAGACATATTTTTCTATCAAATCCGCAATTAAACTTTAAAGCCAGATATATGGACGAAAAATACATCACCGTTAATGGAACAAACAATACGATTGCATCGGAAGTAAAATACATAATACTTCCCAACACACAAAAATACACCAGCTGATATATTATTGTGACCCACAATGGACGCTTAAGTTCATTGACTGCATAGACAACCCAGCAGGCAAGGTTATAGGCCAGCGCATAATATATACCCGGTGTATTTATAGAATTTACAACATCATTGATCATTTACTTACCTCATTCATGTAATCATTTAATGCATCCATGAACTCTTTTTTCTTTGAACGGGATACCTGGATACGGTCTCCGCCAATTAGTATGTCATTATCTTCAAATCCATCCACATACTCAAGATTGGCAAGAAATGCTTTATTACAACGATAAAAAGGCTCATCAGAGAGCTTTTCTTCCAGCTCTCTCATAGTACCTCTGACCACGATGGAACCGGTCTTGGTATGATAGATCAGGTCATGATCCTGAACCTCAATATAATAAATATCTGAAACATTGATCTTTTGTACACCGCCCTTGTAATTCAGAGACAGATACTTGGCTGTACGCTTCTTCATACGTCCAAGAGCCCTCTCTATCCTCTGGGAAAAAGCAAAATAATTGATCGGCTTTAACACATAATCAAGAGCTTCAACTTCATATCCCTGCATCGCAAACTGCGGCATATTGGTAATGAATATTATGACGACCTCCTCATCAAGGCTTCTGACCTTTTTTGCAGCCGTCATTCCATCCATGAACTGCATTTCAATATCCATCAAAATGATATCAAAATTGCACTTGTAATCTTCAATAATGTCCTCGCCATCCTGAAACCTTTTCACAGAGAATTTTTCACCATACTCTTCCTCATACCTGTGAATGTACTTTTCAAGGGTAGCTGCATAATTGTCATCATCTTCAACTATTGCCAGGCGAACCATTAGATCCTCCTCTTGAATCACTATCTTACAAAATACATTTTTTATACGTCTTTTTCATCACCCAGGTAAAAGACTGCTATTGTACCAGGACCTGTGTGGCTTCCAATAGTTGTTCCAATAGAGTTTATCATGACTTTTCCATTCAAGTGTGGAAAACGAGCCTCAATAAGTGAAGCTACATACTGAGCATCCTCCAGGCAGGCTGAATTGGAAATAAAACACTTTCCTCTATAATCCCGACCATCAGCAGCTCTTTTTTCCATGATATCTACGATCCTTGCAGAGACTTTCTTCTTGGTCCTTACCTTTTCTCTCGGGATCAGCTTACCATCAATATTTACATTGAGCAGAGGACAGATATTCAGCATGCTTCCTACAAAGCCAGCAGTCTTAGATACTCGTCCACCCTTTATATAAAATGTCAGATCAGTTGAGAAGAACCAATGCTGAACCTTATTTCTGATATTAAGAGTAAGCTCTACCAGATCATCAATTCCCATTCCTGCATCTCTCTGATCTGCCAGAACGTCCATCAACAGACCATATCCAGATGAAGCAGCCAGTGAATCGATCACATATATCTTTCTCTCAGGATATTTTTCCTTTAACATCTCTCTTGCAACATTGGCAGAATTGATCGTGCCTGAAATACCAGATGAAAGTGTAAGATGAAGTACATCTTTTCCCTCTTTCAAAAAGCTCTCAAAATATTCCTCATACTCTCCGGCACTTATCTGTGAAGTCTTGGTATCGGCACCATCCACCATTGCCTGATAGAACTTGTCAAATGGCATTGACTGTCCGAGGTCATCCATATAATCAACTCCATCCAGTTGATAATGAAAACAGATATATTTGATGTTTCTTTCTTCAAAATACTCTTTAGGCATATCTGCTGTCGAACAGCAGCTCAGCACATACTCATTTGACATGATGTTTTTCCTCCATTTTCGCAATCACTATTTTTTTAATATATCATATTTCAATAAATTTATCGATTGCATTTGCAAAGTGACCCTAGGGGACGGGGTCAAGGGGTCATTTTTCATACAAAGCGACAAAATGACCCCAGGGGACGGGGTTATAGGGTCATTTTCTCGAAATAAAAAAG
>SVGC01000046.1:5150-27525 GCA_015056495.1 Butyrivibrio sp. | reverse complement strand
GTGAAAGGAAAGGGCAGTTAATGGGTATTTATAAGCTAAAGCCCGCCTGTAAGGATTACCTTTGGGGTGGCCACAAGCTGGTGGATGATTATGGAATAGAATACGATGGCGATGTATTAGCTGAGGCTTGGCTTTTATCGTGCCATAAGGATGGGAAATCTGTAGTGGCTGACGGAGAGTATAAGGGCAGGACGCTTAAAGAGCATATAGATATTCTTGGAAAATAGTGTCTTGGCAGTGATTGCAGGGATAAAGAAGACTTCCCTATTCTGACAAAGCTCATAGATGCAAGGAAGCCTCTTTCAATCCAGGTACATCCCGATGAAGTATATGCCAAGGCCAACGAAGGCCAGCACGGTAAGACAGAGATGTGGTATGTGCAGATGTTATATGTCAGGGAGAATGCATCAGAGCTAAAAAAGGAGAGTCGCTGTTTGTGACTGCGGGAAGCGGAGAATTTACAATAGACGGAGATGCCGAGGTCCTTATCACCTGGGTTCCGTGAATAAAGCAAAGATTGTACAGGTAGCTGGTAAGGCTGCCTGTTTTTTTGTGTTTTTATGCATTTTTTATTAAATTTTATTAAAAAAATATTAAACGTAAAACAATGCATTACTTGGCTGTATAATGTATATAGGTGGATATTTATTATATTGAAAGGAGTGTCACTATGTCAAGGACAACTGAAAACAAGAAGAATAAGGTCAGTTTTTTCAAATCTATTCCGGTTCAGATTTTGTTCTTTAATATTCTGATGTTGCTGGTATTTAACATAGTAAGCTACATTGTTAACGATGGAATATCATCCATGTCTGACAGTGCTCAGGGTATAATTGCCGGAGTAACCGAGCTGGTTCATAAAGAGGGAACAGTTAAGGAAGATCTGGCCAGGATTGACGGAACGATCCAGAGCGCACTGGGACTATGGTCATATTACACTGATGCTGATAAAGAGAGAATCGCAAGCGAGCTTAAATCCTACGAGAGCGAAGTGACCACTCTTGTAAAAGAAATCGGCGATGAGTTTACTATGTTTGGCAATCCAAACGCAACGACACAGCTTGATGCTTCGGCAAAGGCTCTTATTGCGAACGTTGATGAAGTGTTCAATATCTTGATGACAACCGGCGATGGACGTGTTGCCTCGGAGATACTTACCGGAGATTATATGACTAACATGGAAGGTGTCAAAGCAGGCATGACAACCCTTGATGCATCGGTGGATGCACTTAAGGGTAATGTTGTAAATTATATGGCACAGACAAGAAGTAAAATAACTGTCATGAATGTAACAGGAATGGTTGTGTTTATCGTGTGCCTTCTTTTGAACCTCTATGTTTCATTTGTTCTTATCACCAAAGTTATTGTTAAGATTTCCGACTCTGTTCAGGAAATTATAAATGATATCAACGCCGGAAAGGGTGACCTTACAGCAAGAGTAAATGTTAAGACCGGAAATGAGCTTGTATTTATAAGAGACGGCATAAATGATTTTATTGAAACCCTGCAGGGCGTAATGAAAGATGTTAAGAGCGGAACACTCATTCTTACAGATTCCGCAGACAAGATGACCTCACAGATCGCTTTGGCTAACGACAACATCACCAACACATCAGCGGCGCTTGAGGAGCTTTCAGCCAGCATGGACAATGTGTCAACTACAGCTTCTAACATTAAGGAGCAGCTCAATGATGTAAGAGATGCGGTGGAGAGCATCAATGATGAGGTTGCTTCAGGAAAAGAGCGTGCAGATGAGATCCAGAAGGAAGCTGATACCATTAAGAATGAGGCTATGCAGAAGAAGGAGAATACAGGTGCCAGAGTTGAGGCGCTCAGCAAGACCCTTGATGAGTCAGTAAAGGAAAGTGAGCAGGTTAATCAGATCGGAGAACTTACCAAGGTTATCCTCGATATAGCTTCCCAGACAAACCTTCTTGCACTTAACGCCAGCATTGAGGCTGCAAGAGCAGGTGAAGCCGGCAAGGGCTTTGCGGTAGTTGCGCAGGAGATCAGTGCACTTGCCGATAACAGCAGACAGACAGCCGGAAATATTCAGACTATAAGTGAGAATGTGACAAAGGCTGTTCAGGAGCTTTCGAATAATGCCATCGAGGTTGTAGATTTTATCAACAATACTGTTATTGCCGATTATGAAGCCTTTGTTGAGACAGGAGAGAAATACGAGAGTACAGCAGAGATAATGAATGAAATTCTTGAAGGCTTTACTGAGAAGGCAGACTCTCTTGATAACACAATGCACAGCATGGCAGACTCAATTCTTACAATCACCGATTCTGTTGAAGAGTCCACACAGGCCATCAGCCTTTCAGCTTCCAACTCTACGGAGATTGTGGGAGAAATTCAAGAAATCGGAGAGGCCATGGATAATAACAATCAGGTTACGAACAAACTTAGCGACAGTACAAAGAAGTTTATAAACGTATAATACTATTTAATAGTTTTTTAATAAAAGGGGCTGTGAAGAAATGATTTCTCATTTTTTCACAGCCCCTTTTTGTGTGCCGAAAGTGGACCTGGGGGGACGGTGTTAGTGGTTTACTTTTGTGCTAAAAGATTAAGGGTAAGGCTTGCCTTTATTGATATGATTTTATTAAAATGTAAGAAAGCACCATGGAATAATATTGGATTAACCGATGAGAGAAGATAGATTATGGACAAATCATGGTCAGAAAACAATAAAGAAATACAGAAATTGTTGACGAAGGAAGCAACCTTTAAAGATGCTATTCAGAAGCTTTTGGCTTTCCGTGAGGAAATGTTTGAGCAGATCACACAGATTGTGAGTGAATACCCGGATGAGGCCTTTGCCAAAATGCCTTTTGCGGGTGCGGACGGATATCACAGTAAAACCCTTGCCTATTCTATCTGGCATATTTTCAGGATTGAAGATATAGTTGCCCATGAGATGATAGCAGGGGATAGTCAAATCCTTTTTACAAATGACTTTCATAATCGCATTGGCGCACCTATTATTACTACGGGTAATGAACTTCAGGGAAACGAGATTGCAGAGTTTTCAGAAAAACTGAATATTAAAGAACTATATCTGTATGTAAAAGCTGTAAAGGAGTCTACGAATCAGATTCTTGGAGATCTGACATACAAGGATTTAAAGCAAAAATTCGGCGGCGATGTAAAGGAAAAACTTATCCGCAGTAAATGTGTCAGTGAGAATGAGAATGCCTTTTGGCTGATTGATTACTGGTGCGGAAAGGATATAAAAGGACTGATTCAGATGCCATTTAGCCGTCACTGGATCATGCATATCGAAGCCATGCGCCGCATCAAGAATAAACTCTGCAAGATAGCACGAAAGGGTGTTGATCCTGTTGCGTATTGTGGCTTTTTCTGTAATCACTGTTTCCTTTCAGAGTGGTGCGGATCCTGCAGAACGAAGTACAATGTCTGCTCTTTTGCTACCTGTGCGGAGGACAGAATATGTCCGAATGTGAAATGCTGTAAGGAAAAAGATTTGGACGGATGTTATGAGTGTGATGAGCTCGAAAATTGCAATAAAGGATTCTATATTCCATCAAATGACGGAGCAAATGCAGCAAAGGCTCAGGCATTATATATAAGGAAATACGGAAAGAAAGAGTTCTTAAAGGTTCATGACAGACTACATGAGAAGTATGACTTCCAAAAGACACAGGAAGTTTTGGGACAGGATTATAAGGAAGGATTGAGAATTCTGGAGGAAAGCTATATGGAATAAGGAATGTGGAATAGGGAGTTCAAGTGTGGACTCCCTTTTTAATTACATATAAAAGCACGCATTGCGATATAGAGAGTGATGTGCTATTAAAGACTTATCGCATTGCGTGGAGGTGCAATTATGGATATAGCAGAGATTTTACTGGCGATACAATGATAGAGGACGAATGGATCCCATTAAAGAAAATGTCAATTAAATGAAATCTATGTATTTGTAGGGTAATGCGATATGAAGTAATATTAGAAAAAGATTATGGAGAAAAAACAGAATGATAAATGAGATTAAAGCAAGTGAATATTAGCAAAACACTCACCTGATGCAGTTACACAATTGCATCAGGTTGTTTTTTATGTGAAAATAGCTTTATATCTTCGGGGGAGGAATATATAAAATGTTGATAAATATTAATATCAAACAACTATCTAAACGCGGAAGACGGGTTAAACCGGTCCCGTTTGTCTATGATGAGCCCTTTGATACGGTAGAGGACTTTATAAAAGCTACGGTCAAGATCATGTACTATGCTTTTATGAACAAGGAAGCAGGCACCATAGAATCTGAAGACGGAGTCTTCCCTGTTTCAAATTCGGGCAAAGGTACTTATGATTCAGAAAAAGGTAATCCTGATTCATACAAAGGTACACATAATTCAGATGATGATCATCACAATTCCCAGCGTATAGTCTTATCTCAGGAAGAACTGGACAACATGGCAGAAATTGGCAAGATTGCTTTTGATCTTGTATACGGAAGTAAAGACGTTACACTTGATAAAGCATATGAGACAGCACTCCTTGCCTATAAAGACGGCCTTGTGCGCCTTTTTGTGGGAGATAAGGAAGCTGGAGAGTTAGAGGCGCCGCTAACACTTAAAGACGGCGATGAAGTTACATTTATACGACTTACATTTTTGGCAGGAAGGATCTGGTAATTTAAATTATGGATGAATATAAGGCATATAGAAAGATACAGGACAGAATAGACAAGGAAGAAAACGCTCTTCTTAAAACATATCCAAATGAAGTAAAAGAGTTTCTTCAGGCAGCAGGCTCTTACCACATTACTACTATAGTAAAGGTAGATCATGCACAGGCAATAAGAAAATACCTGTTAGAAACTGGTAACAAACCAAGCACATATTTTAAAGAGCACAAGGACTATTACAAGGGATGGATCAGAGATGAACTTCTTGATTCTTTTTACTACGCAGTAGATAACGTTATCTACTATCAGCATACTGACAGCTCCTATAGAAGGACTCTTAGAAGCGGAGCCTATGAAGATAACATAGGTAAGATTGCAGCTATTATAAGCGCTTTTCATAAGGACTCTATTTGGGGAAAGGACGCTATGGGCCTTCTTTGCGGCAAGTTAACTGAAGAGGAAGAAATATATTTTACGTTTAGACGAGACAGGATCCATGGTTATCTTATTGCTGCAGAACTTGACAGAGGCAACAAGGAACTTGAAGATTACCTCGAAGACCAGATTTTTGGAGAAGGCACAAGCGTAAACTATGAGATGATCCGCGGCATCATGATGAGTAAGAGTACAAGGCTTTATGAAGCTCTTGGCAAGCTCCTTCTTGCTGCTAAGCTCCAGGAAGGTTTAAGACAGTCCATCTGTGAAAATATGGACTGCGGACGAGAAGAAGCCTTTCTCTATTTTTACAAGATCCTTATAGACAATGACATGTTCAGATTTTCATCTGTAATAAGAGCAGGTGCAACCTGGACAGGCATTATAAACACAGAATCTTCCAAGCTTGACAGGATCTCCAAGAAAATGTTCGAGCTTTGCTATGAGTATCTTACTAACTTAGATGCAAGAAAAGCTGCGCTTTCAAGCGAAGATTCCATGGAGCTTTATATGGCTCTGTGGGCTTTTGGATGCCATGACTCAAGAGACAGCTCACAAATTGCTAAGGATATTTTTGTAAACGGAACACCTCACCAGAGGCTCGTTGCGATGTACTATCTTCTTGAAATGGGATTTGGAGACAGCACAATTACCGAGGCGCTTAAGATTCATGCAGATGAAACTGACCTTATGGCTCTTGCAATTCCGCACCTTAGGGTACAAGCGTATCACTGTATAGATAAGCTGACCGGTAGTGTCTATGGCTTTAACAATAATAAAGAAAGAGATAAGCTTAAAAAGATCAAAGACAAAGTTATTAAAAAGGCTGAATTTGTAATAGACGAAGCTGATGCCCGCCTTGTTTATGATCGCCTTGTCTTTATATACAAAAATATTAAGGGCAAAAAGGCAGAGTTTGATCCTGTTGTATTCCCATGGTATAGCGCAACGCTATCTAAATCTGATCTTGTTATGATAATGGCTTATATAGCCAGATATGTTAAGGATAAAGAAATTGAAGAAACTGTGCTTAGCCATATAGCAGATCTTGAAGGCAACTATAAAGCGTATGTACTGCTTCTTCTTGCTTCAGTTCCTGAAACACCTTTTCAGAGAAAAACAGTTCTTTCCATGATCTCAAGTGGTGATACAGAGACAAGGTGCATTGCTTTCGATATCCTTGGTGAAATGGACCTTACAAGCGAAGATTATAGTGCTTTGGAGGATTCACTCAGACTTAAAAAAGCGGATATGAGAAAAGAAATCCTGTCTATTCTTTATAATCTTAAAAGGCAGGAACTATTGGATACCATAGAAAGGCTCCTTGCAGCCAAGTCAGAAGAAAAGCGCCTTGGCGGACTTAGCCTTATCATGATGCTGAAAAATGATGAAGAAAGATCTTCTGAATTTAAGGAATCCCTTAAGCTTCTTGAGACAGACGCAGAAAGAACGGATCATGAAAATACTCTTATCGCAGAAATTAAAGGCACTTCAATATCAGAAGACTCTAAAGTAACAGAAGAGCCATTATATGATCCTGACGCTACTTACAAGCCTGTACTAGATGAAGCATGGATATCAAAATGCAGAGAAACTTTTGCAAAAGTATTCCCTGATTCAGTTCTTGCAAAAAACGAAGGTGACGCAGGTAAGGGCCTTAAGGCTGGCAAGAAGATCCTTGATAAAGTCCTTGGAAAAGGCTCATCTTCAGATGAAAAAGAAAAGCTCTTTGCGCTTGCTCATGAACTAGATGACCTTATCGTAAAGAACAAGGATAAAGAATATGTTGACCGTGAAGGCGAAAACAGGCTCCTTAGAGATGCGCAGCACCTTTATGGAAGTTATGTTGATAATAAATGCGAGATAATCTTCCACGATCTTTGGGATGAATTTTATAAAAAGACCCTTGGAAGCGATTATACACTTGTCCTTCGCCTCTTGATGCTTGTATATGCTCCTGATTCAACACCCGGATATGAAGAATTCTTTGAAGATGCTATTAAAGATATCTTTGGACCATGTTATGAAGATAACATTGAGTTTAAGTATCCTAATCTTGTAAGATGCGTCCTTCAATACCTTGAAACGGAGTATAGAGATAGTATAGCTTTTATAGAGATAGGAGCATCTGTATATTCATATCTTCTTAATGAGTATAAAGGACCTTTGGCCTTTAACTATACTTATAAAGTCAGATGGTCACAAAAAGAAGAAAAAGCTTATAAGACTATCATTTCTCACCCGATCATGGCGATGTTTAGTGAAATTTATATTGCAAACGAAGACTTTTTTGACAAGTTGTTTCCTATCAAGTGCGCAGTAGCAGATAAAGCTGATCTTAAAGGTGAAAAAGTCGAGTATGGATACAGGTATGAATCGAGGAATGTTAGCATTCAGGATTATCTCAAGGCTTGCCAGCTTGGTATCATATCAAGACAGTTCCTTGATACTGTGCTTTGGAGAGGGAAATCTATCTCAAATTCAGTAAGACTTATATCTGATTATGCAAAAAATATAAGAGAAAAAGGAAAATCCATAGCAAAACGCGGATATTCTTATGGTGGTAATGATCCTGAACACCAGCTTTATTACAAGAATAAAGACAAGTATGCAGATAGAAATGAATCGCTAGCTGCTTTGGTTAATTCCTGCTATGACAAGATTGTTCCCGTACTTGCGGAAAGCGAGCTTGGAAGAGGAGATATTGAAACTGAATATTCTGCAGCCAGCAGATCGCTTACAAGACTTTATGGAGCCTCATATTTTGTAAGGATACTGTCTGCCCTTGGTAATCAGAAGATTGACAGAAGCGCATATTATAGTTATTACCACACCTATAATGCGCCTTCCAGAGTTGAGAGCTTAAGCCACCTTCTTAGCATATGCGTTCCAGGCGAAGGTGATGATGCAGAAAGCTTAAAGGCAGAACTTTCAGGCAAAAAGATCAAAGATTCAAGGCTTGTAGAAGCAGCTCTTTTTTCACCTGAATGGATAAATATAGTAGGAGAATACCTTGGCTGGGAGGGCTTTGTGCCTTGCTGTTACTACTTCATGGCTCACATGAATGAGCGTTTTGATGATAAGAGAAAAGCAATGATTGCCAAGTATACACCTTTGTCTACGGAAGAACTTAATAGCGGAGCATTTGACTCTGAGTGGTTCAAGGATGTCTATAAAGCTGTTGGCGCAGACAGATTCAAAATCATATATGATGCAGCCAAGTATATAAGCGATGGCGCAAAGCACACAAGAGCAAGAAAATACGCAGATGCAGCCCTTGGCAATCTCGATATGGACAGCGTTATGAAAGAGATAGAAGCTAAGCGTAATAAAGACTATGTCATGTGCCTTGGAGTTATTCCGTCCAAAAAGGCAGCAGATATTAAGGACAGATACCTCTTTATCAGAAAGTTTGAAAAAGAAAGCAAAAAGTTCGGAGCTCAGAGAAGAGCAAGCGAAAAGCTTGTCAGCGAGATGGCTATCAAGAACATGGCAACAGCTAATGGCTATCAGGATGATATGCGCTTTGTCCTTAGAATGGAGAGCAAGGTTTCTGAAGGCCTCCTTAGCTTTTTTGACCCAAAACAGGTTGAAGATATAGAAGTAAATCTTGAACTTGATAAGGAAGGAAAGCTTTTAGTTGTCGTTAATAAGGGCGGCAAAAAACTTAAATCCATACCTGCAAAACTTAAGAAAAACGATTATATCTTAGAACTTCAGGAAGCTAAAAAGACACTTGCAACGCAAGGCTCTAGAAGTAAAATCATGTTTGAAGAAGCAATGGAAGAAGAGACTCCGTTTACTATTGGAGAGCTTCGAGACCTTTCAAAGAGCCCTGTTATAGGACCTGTTGTAGGTGCACTTGTCCTTAAAGCAGGAGATGAGTTCGGATTTATGGATGAGCTTTCTAATCTTAAAGATAAAACAGAAGTACTTATAGCTCATCCATGGCATCTTTATAAAGCCGGAGTCTGGAGAGATTTCCAGAAGAAGATCTTTGATATGGAACTTAAGCAGCCATTTAAACAGGTCTTCAGAGAACTTTACATTAAGACTGATGATGAAAAAGAACAAAAGCACCTGAACAGATTTGCAGGCAATCAGATCCAGCCAAAGCGTACTGTTGCCCTTCTTAAGACAAGACGCTGGGTTGCAGATATGGAGGATGGTCTTCAAAAGGTATACTACAAAAAGAATATCATCTCTTCAATTTATGCTCTTGCAGACTGGTTCTCACCAGCAGATATCGAAGAGCCGACACTTGAGTGGGTGGTATTCTATGACAGAAAGACTTTCAAAGAGTTAAAAGCAGGAGAAGTTCCGGATATCCTTTTCTCTGAGACAATGAGAGATGTAGATCTTGTAGTCAGCGTAGCTCATGCAGGCGAAGTTGATCCTGAATTCTCACACTCAACTATCGAGATGAGAAAGGCAATCGCAGAATTTACACTGCCACTGTTTAAGCTTACAAACGTAACCTTTACAGACACTCACGCGCTCATAAAGGGAACAAGGGGAAGCTACAGCGTGCATCTTGGAAGCGGCATAATACATCAGGAGGGCGGCCCTATGATCAATATCCTTCCTGTTCATTCACAAAGAAGAGGAAAGATATTCCTTCCATTTGTTGACGATGATCCAAAGACAGCAGAAGTAATATCCAAGATCCTTCTTTTGGCAGAAGATCAGAAGATCAAGGATTCCTTCATACTTGACCAGATAAAGAAATGAATTTTATATAAAAAGCAAAAGCATAGAGTAAAAGAAAAACTTTCCTCAACGGAAAGTTTTTCTTTTACAACTAGTACTACAAGTGTATTATACTAAGTGTAAGTTCCATATAAAATGAAGTCATGAAAACAAGTAAGGAGGCTTCAGATATGGAACAGAACAGGAAAATGTATGGGGAAATCATTAAGGAACGTGAATATAGAAAGCTGATTTTTGCTACGGTGATCAACCGATTTGGTGATTCTGTAGATGCAATCGCTTTTACATGGCTGGTTTATCAGATTACACACAGCGCAGCATGGTCAGCAATAGTTTTTGCGCTTAATACACTTCCAAACGTGGTGGTGCAGCCGTTTGCAGGAGCCATTGTTGAGAAGATGAACAAGAAGCATGTGATTGTTGCAACACATCTTCTTAGAGCAGTCATTATTACATTGTTTGTACTTCTATATAGAGCAGGCCTGGTGAATGCACTGGTTATGGCAATCTTTACTTTGGTCATCACAACAGTAGAGTCCTTTAATCTTCCTGCAACTTCAGCATTTACAATCCAGGTGGTCAAGAAAGAGCATATGACCTGCGGAATGAGTCTTAATTCCATGCTTTCAAGTGCTGCATCACTGGCAGGTACAGGTGCTGCCGGCGTGATCATTGCAACAGCAGGCGTTTCTGCAGCAATGATGATTGATGTAGTAACATTTGGAGTTGCAGCGGTGCTTATCAGTGCAATGAAGGCTGGGAGAGCAAAAGTTACCGAAACAGCACAGAATGAAGCATCCAAGACAACATCCGAGGCTGGAGAAAAAGAGAACAAAAAAGAGCAGAGTAAAATTGAATTCTTCCTGGATGGATTTAGATATGTGGCAAGTTCACGAGTTATCTGCAATTATGGCTTACTTGCTGTTGCCCTTAATTTTATGCTCATTCCAATAAATGCACTTCAGGCACCAATTGCAAGCGAGATATTCAAGATGGGCGGAGAAATCCTTAGTATTGCTGGTGCATTTGCTGCAATCGGAGGTATTGCCGGATCCGCATTTGTACCGGTTCTTTCACAGAAACTCTCTCCGCTTAAGATGATCATGTTTGGAACATCACTTCTCGGAGCAGGAATGCTAGGTATGGCTTGCGGTGGAGTTTTTGTTGGGAATAATATTGCTTGTTATGTGGACGTAGCTGCTTCATTTTTTATCATGATGGTGGCAGCTTCAATCATAGGCGGTACAATCAATATCCAGTTTATGAAAAATGCTGATCCAAAATATATTGCAAGAGCAGCCGCAGTAATGGGCGCTTGCGGAACAGCATGTATGCCTGTGGGTTCACTTCTTTTAAGCGCAGTTGTAACTAAGGTCAGCACAGAAGCAATTCTTGTATTCTGCGTGATTTTTGCAATAGCTATTCTTGCAATCTTAGTCTTTGTAAAGCCACAGATGGAGATTGAGGAAGGCTCCCTTGGAATTAAAAACGAGAAAGTATCAGCAAATTTAGTATAAAAATTCTTTCGTTGAAGGAGTTTGCAATGCAGATAAAGCTTAATGAAAACATAAAGAAGTACCGAAAGAGCATGAATCTGACCCAGGAAGAACTGGCAGAAGCCTTTGGAGTTACGGTTGGAGCTGTATCAAAATGGGAAAGCGGCAGTAATGTGCCGGATATTCTAACTCTTATGCAGCTTGCAGACTTTTTTAGCATATCTGTCGACGTGCTTCTGGGCTATAGCATGTCATCCAAGAACGTCAAAGACATTTCTGACAGGCTGGATGCTCTTTTACATGAGGATAAATATGACGAGGCTATTGCTGAGGCAGAAAAAGCGCTGGTTAGATATCCGGGTAACTTTAAGATTCTCACAAGCTGTGCGGACACATACCATATCGTTTCATCGATGAAAGATTTGAAGGATTATCGGGACAAAGCAATCGAACTTTATGAGTCGTCTCTTCGCTATGTTTCACAGAGTGACAATCCGGAGCAGGAAACCTTTAGCATTAAATATCGCATAGCAACTATAAAAGGTCGTGATAACCCTGAGAAATCTCTTGAGGAGTTTAAAAAGATAAATTTTAAGGGGATAGCAGACATTAATATAGCTAATATTTTAAGAATGACGGGCAAGCCTGAGGAAGCAATGGAGGTTTATACAAGAGTTCTGGTCTCAATTCTGGTAAAGACCTTGGAGTTTTCTACAGAAATGTTTATGGTGCTGGTTTCTATGGACGCTGCGAAGGCATACAAGGAAGCTGGTGAGATTATGGATTGGTATATGACTATAGTAGATGCTACCAGCATTGATAGGAGCAAGAACAGCTATCTTTCCAAGATGAAGATCATGGGGCTTGTCTTTAAATCATTGGTTCTTTGTTGCCTCAAAAAGGATGATGAAATGAGAAACTGCATTGATACAGCCTTAGAAATAGCAAAGCAGTACGACAAAAATCCTTCAAATGATTTTGCCGGAAAGATCAAATTCTGGCATGGAAGTAAGGATTATCACATTTCTCTATATGATAATTTTGGTGTTGGTGCCGTGGCCGGCATCGATAATCTTTTTAATATGGGACCTAAAGTGCTGCCTCCTAAGGTTATAAAAAAGATGGAAGCAGCGCTTGAATACTGGAATAGCGTAAAATAGACTGATTATGAAGATTTAAAAAGAATTGCCTGTTTCGCCTGAGATTTGAATCTGAAGGTGGATCCGCAGTGGCGAGACCTTTGGAGAAAAACATATGCAGCCGTACTTCCTGCATATCATCAGAACAAGGAGCACTGGAATACTGTTGTTTTGGATGGATCGATTCCTGATGATGTCATAAAAAGAATGATTGCAGAGAGCTATGATCTTGTCACAGATTCCCCAACCAAAAGAATTTATGAAGCGGTAAAGAAAATTCCAAAAGGGAAAGTTGCCACATATGCTGATGTTGCACAGATGGCTGGAGATAGGAAAATGGCAAGAGCTGTTGGAAATGCTCTCCACAAAAATCCTGATCCGTGCACAATTCCCTGCCATCGCGTTGTCAATTCGAAGGGAGAACTTGCAGGTGAATATGCCTTTGGTGGAGCATGGAAACAGGCGCAGATATTAGAGAGAGAAGGCGTTGAGATTGTTGGGAATAAGGTAAATCTTGCAAAATACCGCTTGCTGTAAATACATATTTGTGAAAAACAATATATTTTTCCCTTGGAAATAGAGAGGCACGCACTCGCAACGCGCTTCTTAGCACAGTTGAAGATAAGACCGGAAAAGTGTATGATCAATACAAGAATATAAGGGCATAGAAAATACAAGAGAAAGACCAAAGAGAGCGACCATGACAAATACAGAACAGACCACACAAAATATGACCTCAGGAAACAGTATGAAACAGATCATACTGTTCTTTTTGCCCTTATTATGGGGAAACCTTTTCCAACAACTATATAGTCTTGTGGATAGCATTATAGTTGGCAAGGGAATCTCGGATCAGGCGCTGGCTGCTGTTGGGGCAACCGGGACACTTAACTTCCTTATACTTGGATTTGTTGTGGGGATGACCAGAGGATTTGGCATAACCTTTGCCCAGAGCTTTGGAAAAAACGATATGGCTATGCTGAATGCATACATCAGAGCAGCCAAGAAGCTCAGTATCACGTTTGGGATAGCCTTTACTGTTGTATGCGTTTCTTTGCTCAATAAGATGCTGACGTTCTTGAACACTCCTGAAGATATCTTTGACGATTCGTATAGATATTTTGCTGTGATCTTATTGGGAATTGTAGTGACGGTTATGAATAACCTTGAGATTACAATTCTCCAGTCAATGGGAGATTCCAGAACGCCCCTCACTGCTATGATCTGTTCATCACTCGTGAACATCATGCTTGATATTCTTTTCATAATGGCCTTTGGCACAGGAGTTGTCGGAGCAGCAGTGGCAACAGTGGTCTCTCAGTTTGTATCATACCTTTTGTGCCTTAAAAAGCTTAGAACCATCGATTTTATAAGTCTGGGAAAAGACACGTCAGAAATAGCAGATGAAAAGAATATATTGGTTGAACTGATGAAAATAGGACTTCCTGTGGCACTTATGAATTCGGTCACAGCTGCAGGGGCCATGGTATTGCAGTACTTCGTAAATCTTATGGGAAGCGCATATGTGGCAGCCTATTCAGCCTGCATGAAATTTGCATCACTCTTTGAGCAGTTCGGAATGTCCGTAGGTCTTTCCATGATGACCTTTGTGGGGCAAAATAAGGGCGCTGGCAAATATGACAGGATACGCACAGGAGTAAGACAGGGCCTGATGCTCTCTACACTTGTGAATGTGCCTATATCGCTCCTTATGATATTTGTGCCCGGAAGCTTGGCAAGGATGCTGTTGACTGACAACATGATAATCGGTTATTGTACCGATTTCATGCCGATTATGGGAATAAGCTTTTTTGCCCTGGGCTGGCTTTTTGTATACAGATACTCTGTTCAGGGGTTGGGCAATACCTTTATACCAATGCTCTCAGGCGGGCTCGAAGTTATTATGAGACTGATTTTTGGCTTTTTGGTAGGAAGGAACGGATTTAAGGGAATTGCCATTTCTGAAGTATCTGCATGGATAGGCGCTTTTCTGATGCTCATGGTGACATACTATTGCTTAATTGGCAAAAGAACTAAAGCAATAGCATAAAGTAGCAATAAAATGACTCCCTGGATTTTTTATCCAAGGACTCCTTTTGTAATCTTGTTGCGGTATATGATAACACAGAAGATTTTAGAAGATTTGCAATTTACAAAGATGGTAGTCTTGTGAGATTGTCCCACAAAGTTCCTAAATGGTTTGACAATAAAGAATAACAAAGTTGCCACCAGCAGCATACAGTAGACTTGAGCTTTCTACCGTACGTAGTAGGTATAACTATAAACAGTTTTTACAAAGAAAAAATTAGGGTATAACTCACTAAGAATAACGTGGATATTCTTAGTGAGTTTTTTAGATAATTAGTATAAATAAGTATGTATTCTTGCGACTTCAAACAGAAACCCGCACTGGCTGCGGGTTTCGTAAGAAAATGATACAAGAGGAAAACAAGCCCTGCAGCGAAGCTGCTTTTAGATGGCTTGTTTTCAGGATTTTTGACATAAAATGGCAAAAATCTATAGTAAATGGGGTTGATATATTAGTACATGAGGAATACTCTATGTACAGGGGTATTTTATTTAGGAGAAAATTGTTATGAGAAGAGTAGTTATCGAGAGCATTCTTATTGGCATGCTTGTTTTGTCTGCATGCTATTTTTCAAGTACAAAAGAATAGGAATCAGGCGAGAAAAGTACGGTTGTTTCTGACGAATCTGTACAAGAATCCACAAATAATATTAAATCTGAAGGCAATAACCGAATAAATTTTAGATAAGCAGCGGATTGGAGAAAAAGTGGGGAAGAAAAAATTATTAATCATAATATCATCAGTGTTTATGGCAATCTTGAGCGCACTGACAATACTGTATGTGGTTTTAAAGCACAACGAGACCTATGATCGTGTGCTTTACAATATATATTCATATATTGCTATATATTTTGTGGTTGTATGGCAGATAGTTGATATCGTCTGCTGCATACTTGTGTGGAAAAAAGTATTTAATGATGGTTTACCAAAGCCTTACTTTTATATTGGACGTGTTATTTCACTCATAATTACCTGTGCCTTACTGTTTTTTCTGGCAGATAAGTGGCTCAATTTATTCTTAGATGACAGCGGAGAGGTTGTTATGGAAAAGGGTGATCATATACTGATTTATCATCCCGGCTATAACGACGAAGGAAGCTATTCTATCTGGTCAAAAGATGGCCCTTTTTATAGAAAGTTTGGTATAAATATTGGATATTATGCAGATTCTGTGGCAGAAGGAATGTTTTATTCCTATGTCAACGGATTTGCTGATAATACAGGGATTACTCCGGAATTGTCAAAAGGAGATAACACTGATGAAATGTCAGAAGTTAAGGATAAAGAGATAAAGCTTCTTAATAAATATGTTGAGATAACAGAGAATACATTTCCCGGTAAATTTCAGCGATCTTTATATTGGGAAGAAAAAGAATGTGCTGATAACAATATAGGAACTGTTCATGTTCCGATATTAGATGAATATGGACCACAGGATCAGTCATGGTTTTGTGAAAATATTTGTGACTGGATAGAAGAGTGCCTTGCAGAAATCCCTTATGAAGATGCACCGTGGCTTTATAAAGAGATTGTTATTGCCATGCCTTTAGTATCGGAATCCTTTGATCCATCAGTTTATATCAGTGATGGTTATGACAGGGAATCTCTTTACAGCGGACTCTATGATTTAGTGGATAAAGAGCTTACTTCTGCGGATTATCCGCTAAAAGATTCAGATTACGGAAAGCTTGAATTTGTAGATAATGGAGATGATGAATATCTTAGGGGGATAGAGCCTGATTGTTCATATATATCTGAAGATGGAGTTACTTATGGAATGATTCCCGTTGACAGGGCTGGAGGGAGTAGTTATTACAGCTTTGTAGCATATAAAAGTGATCAGGACATTCCAATTGTGATAAATCAGGACCCATTTAATGGTAGTGGCGGAGAAGCAAAATGGATAGAATTTATCAACGATTCAAATCTTGGATTTGCATGTTTATCCTACAATGGAGGAGATAATGCTTTTTTATTTAGGACGGAAGATGGAGGAAAATCTTTTTTGCAGATTAATTATCCATCCGCTAAGGTGAAATTATCAGATGGAACAATCTATAATCCCTTTGTTATTCCTGAAAAGGTCTGGATAGAAGGGGAAGAAATATATCTTCTTGCAGGACAGAGCCCGTGGTCAGGGGATTATTACAGCGAGGAACTTGATAAATACCCTTCGGGTCTTTATGTATCGCATGATGATGGTATGAGTTTTGAATATGTTGGGGAGCAGTAAATGGTTAAAGAAAATACAAATTTTGATGAGATTATAGATAATGATTTTGAGAGAGAAGATGAAGATAAGAGAATCCTGACGGTGTATACGGTCCTGAACGATATGTCGAGGCTCACGTATGGAGTGATAGAGGAATAATCAAGAGGTATAGAAATTGCTAAAAACAATGTGAGGTCTTTGAATAATAAAATTTAGTGTAACTGGTACGAAATTTGCGCGTATATTCTATATTATTTTATTGTTTGGTATGCGCACTGCGTCAATGATGATGACCTTTTGCTTTATATGGCTAAAGATGTTTAAATTCCAGTAGCATAACGTATTAGCCTGGATGACGAATGAGTTGATTTTTGCACCTCAAGGATATACAATGTATATACAAAGGAGGTATTGCTTATGCAAGCTCAAGTAAAAACATGGGGCAATAGTCAGGGAATTAGAATACCGAAAGAAGTACTTCAAGAAGCTGCATTTTCAGTTGATGATATCCTTGATGTAAAGGTATCTAACGGTATGATTATGCTTGTCAAACCATTTAGACATAAATCATTAGAAGAACGTGCTGCAGAATATGGTGGGCAGCTCCATTTGGATGGCGAATTTGACTGGGGTGAATCGGTAGGAAGAGAGATTTGGTAATGAAGGAAGAGTTACATCAGGGGGATATACTTAAGATTGAGCATATCAAGAAGCCGGTTCTTGTTGTAAGTAAGGATTTTTTCAATCAGTCATATGAGATAATTGGTTGTCCTATTTTCGAAAAAGGAGAAGCAGGGCCACTTCACATATATATCAAGACCGATGATGTTGAAGGATATGTGCAGTGTGAAAAAATGGCACTTCTTGATATGAACATTAGAGGATATTCAAAGATAGATAGGATACATTATCCTGACATTATAAATATTACAGATGCGATCCAAGGAATCTTTGATTACATCTGAGTATAAAACAACATATTCCAAGCAGATGCTTGAATAGAGTAATAAAGATTGATCTTGCCATTTAGAGGACTCGGTACCTAAAGTGCCGGGTCTTTTGCTTTCTTATAAGAGAATCAGAAAAAAGATAATGAATACTTTATTTGATATTATACGCATTCTTCAACTCTTTGCCGTTGACATATCATGATATATGTAGTATACAATTAATATACAGACATATTATTTCAGAAATAATATATTAAAATATTATCTCAAAACAAGGAGGCGCATTATGGCAACGAAGAGACCTATAACAGTTGAAGACCACAAAAATCTTTCAAGGCAGCAGGCTGCCAAAAAGAGAACTGCAGTAAATGATGCACTTAAGTTTCCAACAGGAGATCAGTTTGAAAAAGATCTTACACAGATATTGGAATCGGACGCAGAGTCAGATGGTGAAACCGTAGTGATCGCACTTATTGATTTTGACGAGTTTATGCATATCAACACTGACTTTGGAGTAGAAGAGGGAGATCGCGTACTTATTGAGACAGGTAAATATATTAAATCCCAGGTTCCAACAGGAGCAGAGGTATACCGCATAGGTGGCGATGAATTTGGAATTATATTCAGAGGAACAACTGAAAGAGAAGATATTTTTCTTTTCCTTAATGACCTTAAGAATAATTTCCCTGTCAAGACAGGTGATGGAGCCGGTCATACCATTACTATTGGCATGGCTACTGCATTTGTGGATGCATCACGATGTGCAGAGCTTGTGAGAAAAGCTGATGGAGCATTGTACAGGGCCAAGATGGGCGGAAGAAATCGCGTGGCCATGGCAAAAGAGGAGAAAATGGTTCCTAAAACAAGCCACTATACCCAGGATCAGCTTCAGAGGCTGGCAAAGCTTGCCAAAAGGGAAGATGTCGGAGAGGCAATACTTCTGCGAGAAGCTTTGGACATGCTACTTAAGAAATACGATATTTAACACGTTATTACAAATCATATAATTGCTTCGCAATACCGCTCGGGCGCGAAAGCGTCGCAAGCGACTCTTTATTTTGGGGATAATTATGAGTTATATAGAGGTTAGTAATTTACAGAAGAATTTCATAGTAAAAAAGAAACATGAAAAAGGAAAACTTTTAAGGGAAAAAGAAATAGTGAATGCCCTTAAAGGCGTCTCTTTTTCCGTTGAAAAAGGCGAACTTGTAGGTTACATCGGACCTAATGGAGCAGGCAAGTCAACCACAGTCAAGATCCTATCAGGTATCCTGACACCGGATGGTGGTGAAGTGCAGGTTGGAGGTATCGTTCCCTGGAAAGAGAGAAAAAAGCATGTCAAGAACATCGGAGTAGTGTTTGGCCAGCGAAGCCAGCTATGGTGGGATGTACCGATCATCGACAGCTACTCGCTTCTTAGGGACATATACAGAATTCCTCAGGGTGATTATGAATCCAGGTTAAAAGAGCTGACGGACGCACTTCAGCTTGAATCATACATGAGGACGCCGCTAAGACTCCTTAGTCTCGGACAAAGAATGAGAGCAGAACTGTGCGGATCACTTCTTCACAGGCCGCAGCTGCTATTTCTTGATGAGCCAACTATCGGACTTGATGCGGTCAGTAAGCTGGCTCTTAGGGATTTCCTTAAATGGGAAAACAAAGAGTACGGAACGACCATCATGCTCACAACCCACGATATGGAAGACATCGAGGCGCTATGTTCAAGGGTCATGGTCCTTGGCCATGGCAAAAAACTTTTTGACGGAAAGCTTCCGGATCTGCTTGAGCGCTATGATACTGTTCGAAATGTAAGTATAAAATACGACGGAACTATCACGGACTTAAGGCTTCCTGAGGGCGTTAGTTGTAGTCATACAGAAGATGGAATAGAACTAAGCTACAACCCGACCAAACTTCCTACATCGAAGCTTCTGGGATTATTGCAGGAAGCAGGAAACATCAGCGAGCTTACATTACAACCCCAGAACACTGATCATATGATTGCTGCTATGTACAAGGAGCTGGACCTATAAGGACAATCATACAGTGGTAAAAAATGGACCGCAACCCCCGTCCCCCAGGTCCAAAAATGAGGAATATTATGCCATATTTTACCGTTTTTAAAATGAGGCTTCGCATGGAGCTTCAATATCGAGGAGCCATGATAGGAGGCATAGTCTGCCAGATGTTTTTCGGCATTATTCTGGTAGCGTTGTACCGGGCACTCTATAACAGTAAGCCACAGACTCTGCCCATTGAAAGTGTGGCAACCTATGTCTGGTTGCAGCAGGCCTTTTTCCGTATGATGATGGCTTCTGATGCAGAACTGCTGGACAAAATAAGATCCGGAGATATAGCCTATGATATGTGCAGACCTGTGGACATGTACGGATTCTACTATGTCAGGATCATGGCGCAGAAGTTCATGGGGAGCCTCATGCGCGCTGTACCTATGCTAGTGATGGCGTTCATGCTTCCACAGGGATGGGGAATGAGCCTGCCGTCATCTTTTTCCGGGCTTCTGGCAGCCTTGCCGGCTCTTTTGCTGGGACTTTTATGTGTCTGTGCTCTTGAGAACATCACGGTGGCTTTTACAATGAAGACCCTTGACCCAAGAGGCATACAGGGCATGCTTAATCTTTTGATGGTGACTTTTTCAGGAAATCTTTTCCCACTAACGCTATTCCCTGAGAGTTGGCAAAAGGCTATTACTTTTTTGCCATACGCGCAGCTTCTTGATGCACCTATCAGATTGTATACAGGGGCATATCTGCCTCATGATGCACTTAAGATTTATGGGCTTCAGGCATTTTGGGTGGTGATCCTTGTTGCACTTGGCACATTTTTGTGGAATGCTAATAAGAAAAGGATGATAGTTCAGGGCGGCTGAGCAGATACTGTTTGGAGGCAGCAGGAAGCGCTGGCAGCTGAATGTGTAAGAAAATAATTCAGGTGTGAGAGCATCAGTAGTAAAAGGAAAATATATGAATACTTTGAGATTATATATTAAGTCAATAGGAATGCTTCTTAAGAGTCATCTGCAGTATCCAAGCTCTTTTATCATGCAGACTCTCGCGCAGCTTGTTATGGAAGGCGGCGAGATGATGGTAGTCATCCTGATTGTAGACAGATTTGAGAGCCTGAAAGGATGGAGCGGTGGAAATCTCTATTTCTTTTTCGGGATAATGTCAGTATCTTTTTATCTAACGGAATTATTCGGAAGAAGTATCACTGGTGACTTCCCATCAATGGTGAGAACAGGCCGACTTGACACATTTCTGCTTAGGCCAAGAGGCGTGCTGACTCAGGTTTTATGCGGAGGAACAGACCCAAGACGGATTACCTGCATAGCAGTAGGAGTGGCGGCACTGATCATGGGAAGTAACCTTTCAAACATAGCCTGGAGCCCGCTCAAGGTGTTTGTCCTGCTGGAATCTATAGCCATGAGCTGCCTTCTGATACTGGGACTTTTCATGATTGAAGCGATTTTTTCTATTTTCAGCGTCAAGTCTGTGGAACTGGTCAATGCCATTACCTATGGTGGCCGAAGTGCCTGTCAGTACCCGATTGATATATATCCGCTGCCGCTTAGAGCTCTTTTCACAGTCATAGCTCCATTTGCCCTTACAATGCACGTTCCGGCATCGTGGATAATGGATAAGCCGCTTTATGGCTGGCCTGCATGGACAGCGCTTGTGACTCCGCTATCCGGAGCAGTGGTATTTGCAGTGATGACAGCTCTTTTCCATCTGGGAATGAAGCATTACCAATCTACAGGGAGCTGAGTATACAGGGTTTATATACTCAGACAGGCGTTTCGCAAACGCATAATAATAGAGGAAGTTTTCCTAAGACTCCTGCAAAAAAGGTACTATATATTTTTATGTGATAATGTGGTAGTTTCAAGTTGTATCGCAGATTCCTGTTTTTTCAGAAAAACGGGATTTAGGATAGTGCCAAAAGAATTTATCATTTTAGATTTGGCTCTATCCACATGGAAAGGAGTCGGATCATGAAGAAAAATATAAGAATGGTTATTTTAGGAGAACTCTTATTATTTGTTGTTGTTTTTGCATTGCAGATAGCATTTGGCAGTTGGGGGCTATCAGCAGTGACATGGTTCCTTGATCTCCCATCCTTACTACTGATACTGCTCATACTGATCCCGGGACTTATGATCATGGGTGAGTGGAAAGAATTCATCAAATCCTTTTCCGTAGGGATAAAAGAATACAAATTATTAGAGCTGAAAAATATAATCGAAGCCGTGTCAGCAGCCCAGAAGCTGACAGTATTTGCAGCTCTTTTTGCCATAATAATATCCGGAGTAATGATACTTGGCAACCTTGCCTCACCTGAAACAATTGGCCCAAATCTGGCAGTATGCTTCCTGGCAGGCTTATACGCAGTTATCATTGAATTTTTTCTTTTGCCGCTAAGACTCAACGCAGAGCGTAAAATGAACGAAGAAATGGATATGGATGATGAATGATCTCAGGATTACCAAAGAACATTATCTTAAGGTAACATCTAAATTTGGCTTTACGAAGAGAGAACTTGAACTGGGATATTTAAAACTTTCAGGGTTCTCAAATCGTAGAATAGCCTACATGCTCGGAATTTCAGAACAGACAGTCAAAAATCATTTTACCCACATATATGAAAAAGCCTGGGTCCCAGG
>SVGC01000046.1:0-5050 GCA_015056495.1 Butyrivibrio sp. | reverse complement strand
AATGACCCACTGACATTCTTCAATTAATTCACTAAATAATATAAAACTTTTATGCTTATTTAAGAAAAAATTACAGAAACTCAATGTAGAATATATGTATACGTATAATTGTTTTTGTGGACTTAAGGAGGCATAAAACCTGATGTATTATTCGTCAGTTGCGGCTTTAGCCTTGATAATAAATTTTATAATAAACAGTGAAAGCATGAAGAACGTTGCAGTTCGTGTTGAAAACTGGGATAGAAAGAAAAAGGCAAGTGCTTACTATAGCCAGTTTCTGCTTGTTGCCAACTTATATTTCCTAGTTGAGATGGCATGGGGACTCTTATACGAATACCAAGAAATACCTGCTGTTTTTCCATTAATATATTTAGATACTGTGTTTGTATTTATATTCATGCTCCTTACAATGCTGACCTGGGCTCGATATATCGTTGCCTATCTGGACAAAGGACGCATGTGTAGCGTCGTGCTGCTTTATTTTGTGCGCATAACCTTTCTCTTTGGAATCATATACCTGTTATTCAACAGATTTTCTCATTTCATTTTTTATTTTAATGAAAAACATGAATACATTCCCGGATCAGGTAGATACATTACATTTTTTCTACAAATAGCATTCTTCGCAATCACCTCTACTTATATGCTATACATATCCTTTAAATCCATTGGTGATGATAAAGTCAAGTATAGGGAAGTTGCCCTAACGAGCCTTGCTATGGGTGTTTTTCTTATTCTGCAGATCATGTTTGCCTATATGCCTTTCTATATAATTGGAGTATTGATTGGGATATGCATAGTGCATTCCTATGTTGAAGCAGGAGAAAAAAAGGAAAAGGTCATAAATAGTTACATATCATCTGCCATGGCAAAAGATTATGAAGTTATCTATTACATTAACATAGAGACTGGTGAATATTTGGAGTTCTCCAAAAGTAAGCAGTACGATTCAATGAACGTACCTATGGTAGGCAAAAATTTCTATGAAGAGACCATCAAAAACATCGAAACCTACGTGCATATAGATGATAGAGCTTATGCTTCAAGTTTTTATACGAAAGAAGCAATAATGAAGCTCCTTGAAAGCAAGCACTCTTTTTCATATAAATACAGAATGCTGGTCCATGGCAAGCCAAGAGTATTTCTCTTTACCATCATGCGGTCCAGTGATGAGCGTTATTTTATCTTATATGAAAAAGACATTGAAGATGAGTTAAGGGCTGAACTTCTTCAAAAAGAAAGCTATAAAAAGACTGCAACCTTCACCCAGTTAGCTGAAAGTCTAGCTTCAAGTTACGATGAATTATATTACGTAAATGTGGCAGATAACTCTTTTGTCGCTTTTGAAGTTAATAATATATATGGCCAGCTGGAGGTCAATAAAGAAGGAAGCGAATTTTGGGAAGAATCTTATGAAAATATCCCTAAGATTGTCCATAAGCAGGATCGTGAGATGCTTAAAGACTTTATGAATAAAGATAGCCTCATCACTGCCCTTGATAATCGTAAAGGATGTAGCCTTAATTATCGACTTGTGGTAAATGGAAAGGCTAAATATGTAAGAATGACAGCCCATAAGACCAGTGATAGCAGCCACTTTATCATTGGTATTGAGAATATTGATAATGAAATCAAAAAAGAAAGACAGCAGCTTAAAGAATTAAAGACAGAAAAAGAACTTGCAAGGCGTGACGAATTGACTGGTATCAAGAATAAGACTGCATATAAAGAACTAATGGAATCAGTCCAATCCAATATCGATAATGAATCGAATTACCGTCCATTTGCTCTTGTTGTATGTGATACGAATAATTTGAAATATATAAATGATACTCTGGGACATGCTGCCGGAGATGAATATATCAAGGCTTCCGCAAAACTTTTATGCGACACGTTTGTTCATAGTCCTGTATTCAGGATAGGCGGAGATGAGTTCGTTGCATTTCTCCGGGGAAATGATTATGCATCACGAGTTAAACTAATGGACAAATTGCGTGCTCAGGTAATTGAAAATCAGAATTCCGGCACTGGTGCAGTCATTGCTTCCGGAATAGCCGAATACGATCCTGATAAAGATAAAACCGTAGTAGAAATATTCGAACGCGCCGACAGCGCTATGTATGAAAACAAAAGAAAATTAATGACCCCAGGGGACGGGGTCAAGGGGTCATTTTTCAGAAAATGACCCTAGGGGACGGGGTTAAGGGGTCATTTTTTCAGAAATGCCCCTGACTCAGTATCACATTACATTAACAACACTATACATAGAAGGAGAAGCCTTGTATCATTTTTCAGATGATGTCAAAAGAGAATATGAGAATAGTCCGGTGCCAATACTTGTCATAGAAAAGCTCGAGCAAGATGGCTATACCCTTGCGCTGGTATCAAATGGCTTTTTGGATTTATATGGTACGCAGAGAAATCATGTAGACACGTCAGATTTTGGCAATAACATTGAAGCCTTTTTTGACAAAATACATCCTGACGAGGCTGATAAGCTAAAACTAATAAGTAATGATTTTTTGAAAAGGCAAACAGAGTATGACATCACCTTCAGGATCAGAAAAAGTGAAGGTTATCATTTAATATACGCAGTAGGCTATTGGAGCACTACTCCTGAAGGAAATGCCCTGGCTTTTATAACTTTTACAGACGTACAGAAACATGAAAAGGTACTAGCTGACATAGCCAAAAAGTTCGACTTTTTCCAGAAAGATGACTTCTATGTTGATGCACTAACCCAACTGCCTAATATCAATTATCTTAATAAATATGCAAAAGGCTATATAGAAAAGATGATTTCAGAAGGCAAAACGCCTGTATATATGTATTTTGACATTGATTCAATGCAGTCCTATAACAATAAATACGGCTTCGAGCGAGGAGATCAGCTACTTGTCCTTGTAGCCAATATCCTCTTTGAAGAATACCACCATTCTCTGATAGCCAGAACTGATTCTGATCATTTCCTTGTTGTAGATTGCTTCGAAGGAAAACAGGAAACCATTGACAAGGTTGAAAGAGTAAACGCCAAAGTAAAATCGCAGGCCTATGGAACAACTACGGGATTCCATGTTGGAATATACGTCGAAACAGGTTACGAACATCCTTCTGAAAGCGTAGATCATGCAATCAGGGCCAATAAGCTTATTCAAGATGAACTGAGCACAATATACAGATTTTATACAGAAGAAGACGATGCTCTTTTCCACCATCAGAGATACATCATAGAGAACTTTCATAAAGCCATGGATCAGGGCTATATAAAAGTTTTTTACCAGTGCTTCCTTCGAATAGAAACGGGCAATGGCATGGGATTTGAAGCTCTGGCCAGATGGATGGACCCGGAAAAAGGCATGATAAGCCCCGCCGACTTTATCCCACCTTTGGAAAAATATCACCTCATGCATGAATTTGACCTCTACATCTTTGAACGTGTATGCATGGAGATCGAGCCACGTTACAAGGCTGGATTGCCGATTTTGCCTGTATCCATCAACTTCTCAAGACAGGACTTTGATTACATCGACGTAGTAGAAGAAATCAACAGAATTGTAGACAAATATCACATTGAACAATATGGAATGGACAAGAGCTTTTTTATCATAGAAATAACAGAGGAAGGCATTGCCAAAGCTACTGATAAGTTCCATGAGCAGTTAAAAAAGATCAGAGAAAACGGATATAAACTCTGGGTAGATGATTTTGGCAGCGGATACTCATCCCTTAACGTATTCAGCAGCTTCGACATCGACCTGATCAAGCTTGATATGAACCTTTTGCGCAACCTCGATGCTCACAAAGGCGCCAATAGAGTTGTCATTAAATCAATAATAGATGTTGCCCATACACTTGGCATCCACACCCTTTGCGAAGGACTTGAGACAGAAGAACAGAGACAGTTTCTTTTGGATGCAGGCTGCGAACTTGCCCAGGGCTTCCTCTACCATAAACCGGAAGGCTTAGATACCATTTTTGAGAGATTAAATATCGGTATCCCTATTCCGAAATGGGAGACTACAGAAGAAAGAGAACATCGTGAAGAAAAATGGAGATAAATGGGCCTGTAAGTCAATGCTTCAAATGCTCTGAATGCTTCGAGAAGCCCTTCCTGACTCGCCTTCCCTGTAAAAAGGTGTTATGATACAAAAAGACACTATATAAGATGTTGGAGGGAAAATGAGCTACTTATTTGTACATTTCACTGGGGAGTCACTTGAAGCCGGCGAGCAGATATATTTTTCACTCAGCCATGACGGGCTTCACTACGAGGATCTAAATGATGGCAGGCCTGTCCTGATATCAGATATCGGAACCAAAGGAGTCAGAGATCCTTTCATCCTGAGAAGCAGGATTGATGGATGCTTTTATATAATCGCCACTGACCTGAGGATCTATGCTAATCCATCCTGGGACGATGCAGTTCATAGAGCCAGTAAAAAAATGATCATATGGAAATCTACAGATCTGATCAACTGGTCAAAACCATGGGCATACGAAGTACCACTGGAACATATAGGCAACGTCTGGGCGCCGGAAGCCTTTTTTGATGAAAAAAGAGGTGAATACACTGTATTCTGGGCATCCTTTAGGATGGAAGAGGGAAAAGAAGATAAGCACATAATTTATAGAGCACAGACAAAAGACTTCGTGAATTTTAGTGAGCCTGTGGAATACATAGAAAGAGATTGTAACGTTATAGATACTACAATCTTTAAATCGGGAGAAAATTACTATCGCTTCTCCAAAGATGAGGATTCTAAAGGAATTCTTATAGATTACTGCAATGACTTGCAGGGTACCTTCAAGTTTCTTGAGTCTCCCAGCCTTTCAGCTATTAAAGGCGTAGAGGGACCGCTGGCCTTCAAACTTCCTGATGGCAAGAACTGCCTTATGGTAGATCGTTTTGCTACACATAAAGGCTACCTGCCAATCATATTTGATGATTCTGATATGACAAAATACGAACCGCTTGCTGACAGCGAGTTTGACCTTGGCAAGAGCCTTAAGAGACACGGATCAGTATTGGAGATAACTGACGAAGAGGCTA
>SVGC01000045.1 GCA_015056495.1 Butyrivibrio sp. | reverse complement strand
TGAGTTGAGGCAAATGATTTTATCCTGAAAAGGGCAATCGTTTTTAACCTCAACTGAAGAAACAGGGGTAAAGGACTCATAGAGATTTTTCTCTATGGGTTCTTTTTTTGTGCTTTGAAGAATAGGGAGTCGTTAGTCATTCAAGCTACTCTCAAAGCCCATAAAGGACTTTGTTCGATAGCTTTCTGACGAACGCTTTAAGCCCTGTATAAGCCTTTCAGACAAGCTAAAAGGCTTCTCCAAGGCTTACCGCTCTAAGTCCTTCTAATAGCCCTTAGAAGAAGGTATTAAGGCTGATAAAAAGCTGATAAACGGCTGATATGTTGTAGAAGGACATTCTATCGAGAAAAAAAGATAAAAGCTTATGACTCCAGAAGTACCGCCTTAATAGGTTGCAGTACTGCATTTCATTGATTTTTCTTTGATATAGCTGGATAAACTCACGATATTTTGTCCTACTGCAAAATATCGTGAGTGCAATACACAAGCTTATGATTCCATAGAAAAAGCCTCAATATCCTGTTCTACAGCAATTTATAGGATATGGCTGATATATGGCTGAATTTAGCTGATATAAAGCTTGAGTACCGTCTTTGGACTGGCTATATAAGTGTGAGTCCTGACACACACCAGATGAGTCCGATTAAGGAGCTATGAGTAATGACGCTGACACACACCGTTAGAAAGCAGTAAAAACCTACGGTTATTACTGACTTTCTAATCAAAAAGTAAGTGCCTACCTTTAGGTAGCAATTGCTTTTTGACTTGACTCCCAGTAATTAGGGCTGACTAAGTAAGTGTGAGTCCAGCGTAGGTAATGAGAAAATCTATGAGTTTGGAGAGGCTAAAAATGATTGCCTTTTTCAATACTTTAAAGGTTAATCATCTTTGCCTAGTAATACAAGGCAGACTCGAAAATACTTTGTATTTCCTCGTTGTGGCTTGTCGCCACATACGTCAAAATAAAAAGAAAGCTAACAATCCGCAAGCGGTTGTTAGCTTTCTTTTTATTTTGACCTGCCTTGCTCGTAAGGTTTACACGTTGAAGCAACTGCCTCCTACGAATTCTCGGCAGATGGAGTTTCTTGGGAGGTCGTCGGCATTCATGCCAACGAAGTACTCAAGGAATTTTAAGAGACGCTTGGCTTCAAGATACTCTGGAGTATCTTTTGGAATACTGAATAGAAGCGGCTCTGCGTATTGCTTGATTATTGACAGTTCATAGATCTGTACAGAGTTGAACATTTCATCAGCACTTTCCTGGAATGGGAATATGTACTGCTCTTCTCCTGCTCTGACAGATGGCCACATGGCAATTGTCTTGGCAGCGTTAGTTCCTCTGGTCCTCGCATCTCTAACGATCCTTCTAAGAAGTCTTCCGTCTGTTGTAGGGATGCGGTTATGATTATCAATATTTATGCTTGTAAGAGCACTTATGTATATTCTGAACTTTGATTCTGCAGGAAGGGCATAGGACATTTTTTCATTAAGTCCATGGATGCCTTCAATTACAAGAACATCATCTTCGCCAAGCTGCATAGGAATTCCTTTTTCTTCCCTATGGCCAGTTACAAAATTGAAGATAGGCAGCTCGATCTTTTCTCCTGCAAGAAGCTTGGTCATGTCAGTATTGAACTGCTCAACATCAATAGCTTCCAGGCATTCAAAATTATAATTTCCATTTTCATCTTTTGGTGTATCTTCTCTGTTTTTAAAATAATTATCAAGACTTATAAGATGTGGTACAAGTCCGTAGGTCTGAAGCTGGATAGACAATCTGTTTGCAAAAGAGGTCTTTCCGGAAGAGCTTGGACCTGCGATCATGACAAATTTAATATCTTTTCTGTCATGTATCTTTTTGGCAATTTCTCCGATCCTTCTCTCCTGAAATGCTTCCTGCACAAGGATCAGCTCGTGTGTATTGCCGGAGCAGATAGTCTCGTTCAAGTCACCAACATTGTCGATTCCCATAGCCTGTCCCCATTTTGTAGACAGTACCATTGTATCAACCAGTTTTTCTCTGGAAGAAAACTCTACTATTTCCTTTGAGTTCATTCTTGGTGGCAAAATAAGAAGAAGTCCGTCTCTATAGTCTTCAACCTTGAACACCTTGACATAAGAAGTGTTTGGCAGCATGTAGCCATAGAAATAGTCAAAGTATCCATCAAGATTGTACATGTTGACTTCAGAATTTCTTCTAAAGTGGAACAGCTTGATCTTGTCATCCATTCCCTGTCTTTTGAATATCTCAATAGCTTCATCCAGCTGAAATACAGACTTGAAAACAGGAATACCACTTTCCTGCATTTCATCCATTCTGAGCTCAACCTTGTGAGCCAGATCTTTTGGAAGCTCACCATCAGTCTTAACTGAGCAATAGTAGCCGTAGCCAACAGAGAACTCAACTTTTACTTTACTGTGGAGCTCTGGACCGGTAACGTCTCTTACTGCTTTTACAAGCATCATCAGAGCTGTACGTACCAGTGTCTGGTATCCGATCTGGTCTTCTACAGTTACAAAAGACAGTTCGCCATCCTTTTTTACCTTCTTAAAAAGTTCTCTTATCTTTCCGTTAAAAATTACGTCAGCAATCTGAGCATTATATTGTGACTGATATGATTTTGCAATTGCTTCAAAAGTAGTATCAGCCGCATATTCTTTTGCTTCACCATTAATTGTAATAATAGGCATAAAAAATACCTCCTAAAAAAATTCTAGTTAAAACCCAAATTCCCATTCAAGCTTATATTTTCTATTTAAAGCTTATTCTAAGTTCTTCAATTCCACAAACTCAATGCCATCTTCAGATCTTCAAGTTCTTCTTCCACTTCATGTCTTCTGCCGCCTGTCATATTCTTTGGGAGATTGTCTAAGATCGATCCGGCTACTGATATACCGTGCAAAATATATGCTTTAAGTGTCTCTGACTTATCTCTTAGTAAAAAAGGTCCAAATCTGTCACATATACGATATGCCTGGGAGCTGGAACAGTCGCACTTTTCCTTGATCATATCAGTCATATTGATATATATCGGCATATTTTCTGTATTTGTACAGTCTACCTTCATAAGAAAATAGTATTTACCGTCTTCACAAAGAGTTTTTTCATCTAAAAGGTTATATTTATTGTCTCTCAGATACTGTCTGAATTCCATTAGCTCTGACTGTGGCTGAAGGATCATCTCTTTGATGCCTTTTTCTCTGGGATTACCATCCTCAAGGATCTTTTGCATCAACGGGCCGCCCATACCGGCACATGTGACTGTATCAGCTTCGCCTGGAGCAAGTTTTTCAAGGCCATCTGATAATCTGGTATGGATCTTGTCAGCAAGTCCATATTCAGCTACATGCTCTTTTGCCCGGTCAAGAGGTCCTTTTCTGACATCCATGGCATATACCTCAGGAGAAATATCATTTAGTATGAGGTATATGGGAACAAATCCGTGATCTGTCCCAATATCAGCGACTCTCATTCCCGGTGTGACCATGGAAGCGATCATCAGGAGTCTTTCTGAGAGCTGGACACTTTTATTTTTTTCTTTATCCATAAAATCATCCTTAGGCAACAATAGCTGTGCTTTTCAACACAGCCATTGCAAATATTCTTATTATACTCTTATATTTCATAGCCACTGTAGGGGGCATATGCAATGATCAATCAAGATAATCCTTGAGCTTTCTGCTACGGCTTGGGTGACGAAGCTTTCTAAGAGCCTTAGCTTCGATCTGACGGATACGCTCACGAGTAACGTTGAACTCTTTACCAACTTCTTCAAGAGTACGAGCTCTTCCATCATCAAGACCAAAACGAAGTCTGAGAACCTTCTGCTCACGTTCTGTCAATGTACCAAGAACTTCTACAAGCTGCTCCTTAAGGAGTGTGAATGCAGCTGCATCAGCAGGTACAGGTACGTTGTCGTCCTGAATGAAATCACCAAGATGTGAATCTTCCTCTTCACCAATAGGTGTTTCAAGTGATACAGGCTCCTGAGAGATCTTAAGGATCTCACGAACTCTTTCAACAGGCATGTTCATTGCTGCTGCAATTTCTTCTGGAAGTGGCTCACGACCAAGTTCCTGAAGGAGCTGTCTGCTTACACGGATGAGTTTGTTGATAGTCTCAACCATATGTACAGGAATACGGATTGTTCTAGCCTGGTCAGCAATAGCTCTTGTGATGGCCTGTCTGATCCACCATGTAGCATATGTAGAGAACTTAAATCCTTTACGGAAATCAAACTTTTCAACAGCCTTGATAAGACCAAGGTTACCTTCCTGGATCAGATCAAGGAAGAGCATACCACGTCCAACATAACGTTTTGCAATACTAACAACAAGTCTGAGGTTAGCTTCTGCAAGGCGCTTCTTAGCTTCTTCGCCTTCGTAGACGAGCTGATCAAGTTCTTTCTTTTCTTTATCTGAAAGTTCGTTTTTATCTTTATCTGCATCAAGCTTTTCCTGAGCATCAGCACCGGCTTCCATTGCTCTTGCAAGGTCAATTTCCTGCTCAGCATTCAGAAGAGGTACTTTACCGATCTCCTTAAGGTACATTCTTACAGGATCTTCGATACTTACACCATCAGGAACTGACAAGTCGATATTTTCCATATCAACTTCTTCTTCATCATCGATCATAAGATCGTCATCATCAGGAATATCGTCATCGATATCTTCAGACATTCTAAGGACATCGACCTTCTGTTTTTCAAGATATTCAAGGACCTTATCAAGCTGCTCTTCATTGAGGTTGAGGTCAATGAAGAAATCGCTGATCTCATTATATTCAAGGACATTGTTCTTCTTTTTAGCAAGAACCATCAGGTCAGCAAGCTTCTGAGTAAACTTGGCTTTTGTATCCTCATCCATATCCTCATCAGAATCGCCACCATCTACTGCAGATACTTCTTCCTCATCTTCAGTCTTTTTCTTTCTTGTAGACTTCTTAGGCTTCTCATCATCAGCCTTTGCCTTCTTAGTCTTCTTTGGAGCTGCCTCTTCCTCTACTTCTTCTTCCTTCTTGGCCTTTGAGCTCTTCTTTGGCTTAGTCTCTACTTCTTCCTCGCTCTTTTTAACCTTAGAAGTCTTCTTTACTTTCTCTTCAACTTCCTCAGCTGCAGCCTTTTTAGTCTTTGTCTTCTTTTCCTCAGTATTATTAACTACAATAACCTTAGCCTTCTTCTCTGCCATTTTCTTCTCTCTTTTCCTTTCAGTTTTCTATATCAATCATCTGGTGATATTTTTGTATGTGCTATTTCTTCAAGCAGCTTTTTGCCATTGATGGTCTTATCCAGATATTTTGGATCATCAGGCTTTAGCTCTCTCATCTGCCTCTCGTAGCCAAGGGTCTTAACATCATATATTATGTCATGAAAAGCTTTACTTCTCTCATCCTTGGTCTCAATATTCACAAGAGTAGTATTAAAGAGCTCTGCTACCTTTTTATGTTCTTCTTCATCAGTAAAATGATCTATGATGGCTGCCGGAGAAAAAACTCCTCTGTCCAATCCTGCAAACATCTCGGTTGCAACGCTTCTGTACAGATCATCAGCGAAATCATCCGGAGATATCCATTTTTTTACCTTAGGAAAAACAGCGGGTTCATCAGCAAGCCATGTGATCAAAAGTCTCTGTGGCTTACGTGAAGTCTCTTCCGGATCTTTCTTGGTCTGGATGCCGCTCTTTGGTCTTTCTACAGGTTTTACAAGACCGCCCTGACTTGCATAGCTGACAACCAGCTTTTTCAGATCATCTTTTGCAATGTTATATTTTGCAGCGACAGCTTCCAGATAGTTTTCTCTTTCAACTGCTTCCTCAAATTCGCAGAGTTTTTTAGCAATTGCCCTGTGAAAATCAGTTTTAGATTCCGGATCACTCATGTTGTGCTGGTTCTCCATTATCCTGATTTCAAAGAAAAATGGATTTTCAGCCTCTCTGATACGCTGGGCAAAAGCTTCTTTTCCCTCTGCCTTAATAAATTCATCAGGATCCTTATAAGGCTTTAAGTTAAGGACTTTGCCTCGAAGGCCTGCTTCTTTCAGGATACCAATGCCTCGAAGTGCCGCCTTGGTGCCGGCTTCATCACTATCATAGGATAGGATGACTTCGTCAGTGTATCGCTTCAATATCTGTGCCTGTCCGGAGGTAAAAGCAGTTCCAAGCGAAGCCACAGCCATATTAAAGCCTGCCTGATGCATGGCTATAACATCCATGTAACCTTCACATATTATCATGTAGCCTGCTCTGGCGTTTTTGGCCAGATTCAGTCCGAACAGATTTCTACTCTTGTCAAAGATCATTGTCTCCGGTGAGTTCAGGTATTTAGGCTTGCCATCACCCATAACTCGTCCGCCAAATCCAATTACCTTCTGATTGGCATCCTGGATTGGAAACATTACTCTATTCCAAAATTTATCATGTGTTCCAAATTTTTCATCATGAGAAGCAAGTCCTGCTTCTATGATCTGACTATCGCTGTAGCCTTTTTTCCTAAGATAGAGGACCAGGTCATTGCTGGTGATATTGGAATATCCCAGTCCAAACTGAGTCATGGTCTCATCAGACAACTGTCTCTCCTTAAAATACTGGAGTCCCTTTTGTCCGTTAGGTTGTCTAAGCTGATAGTAATAATATTTGGCAGCTTCCTTGTTGATATCAAGGAGCACCTGCCGCTTGTCTCGCATGGCCTTGGCCTGTGGTGAATCATCAGCATCCGGGAGACTTACTCCGCTTCGCTCAGCCAGCGCTTTGACAGCTTCCTGAAAAGTTAGATTATCGTATTTCATGAGGAATGAAAAGACATTTCCTCCTTCGCCACATCCAAAGCAGTAAAACATCTGCTTTCCGGGTGAAACCGAGAATGATGGCGATTTCTCGTTATGAAAAGGGCACAGACCAAAATAGTTGGCACCCTTTTTTTGTAAATGTACGTATTGCCCCACCACATCCACAATGTCATTGCGAGAACGAACTTCCTCTATCACGTCATCGGGGTATCGCATTAACTAGTATTCTCCTCTTTCAAAACTTACAGTACATTCCAGGATTTCGGAATGAAATATTCTTCAAATTTAGCAATCGCAAACCTGTCTGTCATTGAACTGATATAATCACAAACAAGCTTTTCTCTAGGTTCTCCCTTGTCCATAAGTGCCTTTAAGTACTCAGGCAACAGTTCAAAATGCTCCATATAATGCTTGTACAGTATCCGTATAAGTTCTACCGCCTTGCCTTCCTCACCTTTTGCAATAGGGTTGGTATAAACATTGGCAAACATGAAGCTCCTTATATCATGTAATGCCTGATAGCCTTCATCAGACATTTTGACATCATCCTTATCCATACTGTTGACTACTATGTCATGGATAAAATAATCAAGCCACTGGCCATTGGTTGTTCCTATTACTGATGTAATGTATTCCGGAACATCACCTTCTTTTAAGATCCCGCCTCTGATGGCATCATCCATATCATGATGAATATAAGCAATCTTATCTGACAGCCTTACAATCTTGCCCTCCAAGGTATGAGGCAACGTGTTCATCTCATGATTAACAATACCGTCTCTTACTTCAATGGTAAGATTCAGGCCCTGGCCTTCTTTTTCCAGAAGCTCAACAGTTCTTAGGCTCTGCTCATTATGTTTAAAGCCAAAAGGGCAAACAGAATTGAGAGCTCTCTCACCGGCATGACCAAAAGGAGTATGTCCAAGGTCATGACCAAATGCTATTGCCTCCGCCAGATCCTCATTGAGGGCAAGAGCCCTGGCGATGGTCCTGGCATTTTGTGCAACCTCCAGAGTATGGGTCATTCTGGTTCTGTAATGATCTCCATCCGGGGTTAAAAAAACCTGTGTCTTATCCTTTAACCTTCTAAATGATTTAGAATACAGGATCCTGTCACGGTCTCTCTGATAACAAGGCCTTATATCACAGTCCTGTTCCTGCCTTTCCCGTCCCTTGGAATTCATGCTAAGTGATGCATAAGGACTAAGTATCCGTTTCTCTCTTTCTTCAAGACTTTCTCGAATCTTCATATGTTCTCCCATATAAAATTCTGACAAATGAAACAGTTGCTACTTTTGAACTACATATCAAATAGTCTTACAATTACATAACTTAGAAAAAAGCAGAAAAAAACTGCCTACATAAATAATATTCGGCAGTTCTTTCTAAATTCCTTTTAATTTTTTTATTTTTTCCTAAATATTTTTAGTCCACTCCTGAAGCCTGCTATTATACTGCTCATTGAACCAGTCTACAGCACTTGCCATTCCCTCTTCCGTTATAGGAAAATGGGCGGTAGTCTTTAGTTCATCTGCAGTATGAGCATAGCTATATGGTTCCGGCCACACCGTAGCCATAAGAGTTGCCTCCGGATCACGCTTGTCTACCGGAGTAAAATGTACATTTTCCAATGGATTGCGGGCAAGTCTGTATCGCATTCCCTTGTAGCTTCCAAAATATGCCTCGCCGTACTCATAATGAGTAAAAGCAAAAAAATCTTTAAGTTCTATCGCCATGTTAATATTTCATCCAAATCTCTTATTAAAATACTATCTTGCCTGTATCTCTTCTGTTTACAACATAATAAGCAGCATTGTCCTCAGGCTTGATGTATACCTGAAGTTCCTTGATCTCTGCAAGCTTGTGGCCTTTAGCAGTGTAATCTTTTTTTGCTCTGTCATAGATATCTTCTATACGTATCTCATGATCAGCATACTGAATATAAGCTTCTGCTTTAATTGCCTTTTTAGCAGCCTTTTCTGAAATGTCTGCGCCTACTACTTTAGCAGTATCTGCAGCCTTCTTTGCAGCAGGCTCAGCTTTCTTTTTAACTTCCTGGATAAAAGGATCAGCTTTTTCAAGAATATTATTAAATACTGGTTCTGCAGCTTCTTTAGCTTTCTTTACAATTGGTTCAGCCTTAGCTGCGGCATCTTTTACAATTGGTTCTGCCTTGGCTGCAGCATCCTTGACGATCGGCTCTGCCTTGGCTGCAGCATCCTTCACCATAGGCTCTGCCTTACTAATGGCATCCTTGATGATAGGCTCAGCTTTTGCTCTTGCCTTTTCAATCGTTGGCTTTGCCTTCTCCATATATGGCTTTGCAGCTACCTTGGCATCTCTTATGATAGGCTCAGCAGCTTCTCTGGCACTTTCAATAACAGGTTCTGTTGCCTTGGTAACTTCCTCTACTATTTCTTTTATTTTCTCTGTTGATTTCTTATCGCTCATGTTCAACCCTCCCCGCAAGTTTGCTCTAAAACACATATCTTACACGGGCCACAGCCCTTGTAACTATACATAAAACTATTATTGCTCATATCCGGTACTAATTCAAGTGCTTCATAAAAGCACATAACAAAGAATGTCGCTTGCGACATTCTCGCGCCGAGCGCGGTTGCATTTATGCAACATTTACCTATCGCGCGAGTGCGCATCCTTAGCGGAGCGTTTTTTATATCATAGGAAATCCATTTCCTATGATATAAAAAAGCATGTTATAAACTGCTTTGTCTATAACATGCTTGTGTTCTATAAATATTATTGTCTGACATGTTTGCTGTTCTCAACAGCCTCCTGGATATCAGGTACAGTTCCGATGGAAGTAGCTACTCCTGTGTACTCGCATCTGATAGTCACTCTGCTGGCACCACCAACAGTACATGTAAACAGGGTAAGATCCCAGTCACCTGACTCCATTTCATCTACATCATATGAACCAAGAGTCTCAATATTGGATACCTGATAGTAAAAGCTCCTGCCATTCATATCAGTTACTATGACTTCGTCACCTGTTGTAAGCTGGTTTAAATTACCAAAATGTTCTACATAATTGTGACCTGCTACTATGAGATCATTATCATACACTGATCCCTGATAACGGCATACTGAAACTCTGGCATTTTCAGAGCTCCACTCATTCTGGATAGGAAGTATAAGTCCAAGTGATGGAATCTCAACGATTCCAATATATGACCTGCCATCCACATCAACAACAGGCATATCGCCTTCATAATCTGCATCAAGCACTACATCAGGCATCTGTGCAAGGACACTTGCCAGATCAACTTCTGATGCTTCACCTGCACTGGAGCTTTCAAGATAATTGTTATAAACTATCAATCCTGCAAATAAAACCAATGCCAAACCAACTACTATAAAAATAATTCCTTTTACTTTTCGCATTTTATATCTTCTGTTACTCTTTAAAAACTAATTAACAACATCAACTTTAGTCCATCATTTAGACTTTTTCATACTCCTAATACCATAAAACATAAGAGCAAATCCGCCAATCAACAAAAATGGTATTGGCCACCATAAAAGTCCAGTCTGAGGAAGTCTCCTTGCACCAAGTACAGCAGGTACATCAGGAATCTTTCTGATCACACCTAATACTTCTTCTACAGGTGTTGTAGGCTCTTCCGGAGTTGACGGAGTATCCGGTGTAGTAGGTGTCTCAGGTGTTTCCGGCGGTGTATATGTATTGGTGATCGTAAAGGTGTAAGCATTTTGTGAAACACTGGCTGTATATCCGGAAGCCGTTGATACTTCTGTTACTGAAAAAGTATGCCCTGCAGCGTAGCTCCAAGAGTATGACCAATTGTTTTCAGAAGAAAGAGTTACTGTAGCATACTCTGCTCCATCACAATATATCTTGGCTGTAATGGATCCGGGTCTGTTACTCTCATAGCCTGAATCATTCCACACCTTGCGGAGTGTATAATCAATATCATCTTCTATTTCTTCACATTTTGCTGTAACAACACAATCCAGCTTATAAACTCCGTTAACCGCATCCCAGCTAGGTATAGCAACCATCATAGGCGCTGTTACATAAGTAAATGTACCAACTCTAAGAGGCTCAGTATATATAATATAAACGCCAATACTAAGGTCAGAAAATGTTGCAACACCATCTGAACCTGAAATTGCCAATGCATCATCCGAAATGCCATTCAATAAAGCATATTCGTAAAAAGTCTTGGCATATTCAGCATAAACCTTTTGAGCATTTTCTATCTTTTCCTCATCATCGAAATCATCTACAGAAAGGATATTCATGTCATCATCAGTAATTCCTGCACCTGAAAAAGCATCGACAAGCTCATATCTTCCATCATTGACTGTACCTATCATATACGCATGTGCCACTACATTTACAAGATCTTTACCCGCACAATTATAGTATATTGTTATTGAACCTGTACTTTCTGCATAGGAAGTATTAGCAAACAAACCCAAACCAATTGCTACTATTCCTATTAAAGCTATGCACTTTTTTATCAAACCCAAAATACACTTTTTCACTTTATCTTCCTCATATTGCCTGACTTTTTTGTGCCATTTCCATTATGCTTCTTAGATGTTCTGATCATAAAAGCAATGAACAATATCAAAATAATAGGTATACCTATAAATGGAGCAACATTCATAATGTTGTACTTGGAAGCATCAGCTGGTACTATCAGCTTGCTTTCTGTATCGTAATCAACTCTTTTACCACGGACCAATAACCTATGAGAATTGATACCATAAGGAGTACATGTCACCAAAGTAACATAATCCTCATCCTCATAAATACCAAGACTCTCAGTTTCTTCCGGAAGCACTATACTGATCTGATCCACCTGATAGGCAAAGGTCTGATCCATTATGTGCAGAAGGAATGTATCTCCCACCATCATCTGATCAAGGTCAGTAAGTAATTTGGAAGAAGGCAGTCCTCTATGACCAGATAAGACAGTATGTGTTGAACTGGTTCCTGTCGGAAAAGAAGTCCCAGGAATGTGTCCTATGCCTATAGCAAGGATAGATTCCTCTGTTCCGTGATATATAGGAAGGTATACGCCTATGTTCTCTATTTCAAGATATCCGATGATCCCAGTTCCTGTAGGATCAAGTATACTGTTATACTCTTCCATCTCTTCATCTGTCAGGTTAAAATCAAGAGATTTCGAAGCCAGCGCCTCATTGTAGCTTATTGCGGCTTCCCAGAAGGCTTCATAATCTTTTTCATCTAAGCTGGCCAATGCCTCATTGTATTCAGCAATAGCCTGTGACTGATGTTTGGAATTTATGTAATTACTAACCGATGGATATGCAATAATACACACACCCACCACCAATACTATCAGGAAAAAGATAGTTGGTGCATTCTTTTTAAATTTTTTCATTTAAAAACCATAATTAAACAAATCTGTATTTCTTTTTACTTAAAACATATACGTAAAGTCTGTTGCTAAAAATATAAAGACCTTACAAATCCCAGGTATTCCTGTTACAGAACACCTGGAAGAATGAACCCTGACTACTCTCAATAAATCCGCAACCAGTATGTATTCTTGAATTGAAATGACAAGAATACTAGATTTCCAATTGCTGTCACATGGTTCAATTAGTTAAGTGAAGCTGCCTTTCTTCTGAAGATGAAGTAAGCGCAAGCTGCAACTACAAGGCAGATACCTACAATGTAGAAAATTGTTGTACCCATACCACCAGTTGATGGAAGAAGTGAACCAGACTTGTTCTCTACAAGTACATTTGTAACCTCTTTACCGTTCTGTAAAATCTTAAATGAGCCATCTGCAACAGTGTCAGCCTTTGTGATCTTTACTACAATATCAGATGTAAGTTTTGTATATCCAGTAGGAGCCTCTACCTCTACGAGGTAATATGTAGCCTCATCAAGACCTTCGATAAAGATCTGACCGGCATCATCTGTTGTAAACTCTGTAACTGTAGTTGTATCATCTTTTGTTGCTACTCTGTATGTATTTGCAACTTCTGTTGCTACAAGCTTAACTACATCTGTATGCTCAGAATCACGATATAATGAAAATGTTGCTCCTGCAAGCTTAGTATCTGTTGTACCAGTGTACTTGATAATGTCGAACTTGTAAGTATAAGTTGTTGTTGTATCTTTTTCAGTTTTGCTATCTTCACCATATTTAAGGTATGTCTCATTTGTATTAGCATCTGAAGCAATTACTGCATCAGCGTTTACTGTAGCTGAATATGTTACATAAATACTTGTTTCAGCTGTGATAGTATCAAGGAAATCTTGATTAAATTTAACTTCAAATGTGCATCCATCTGTAGGCTCTGTTACAAGAGTATAATCTGTACCAGCTGTAAGTGTTGTATCGCCAACTTTAACTACTACAGATGAGCTGTCAAATGTAAGACCAGCTGTCATTGTATCGTGAAGTGCATAGTTCTGAGCACCAGCCTGTGCTGTGATTGTTGTACGGAATTCAACTGTATCACCAATCTCAGCATCGTTTGATGATCCAAAATCGTCGCCTTCTTTTACTTCCTTATCAACTGTAGGAACACCATTCTTTTCCTCAATTTCAAGACTAGGTGTAGATGTATCAAGTGAGCAAAGGACACCTGTTGTAGAATCCATAAGGAAATAACCATAACCAAGATTTGTGAATGTCATTCCTGCTTCATCAGCTGTTCCTTTTGCATCAGCTGCTATTTTATAATCATTAGCATACTGAAGAGCTTCTTTCGCAAATGCCTGCGCTACTTCAGCAGTAAAATCAGTTGTGGCAACAACATAACCATTAGCATCTACTGAAAAATACTTTGTTTTACTTTTAATAAAATCATTCCATGCTGAACCTTCAATGAGTTTATAAACACCAGTAGCAGCTGAAGACTCTGTTTCATCAGCAGAAAGCTGAAAATCAAGAATCTTATAGATGCTATATGTCTGGCCTTCCTCTGCATTTTCAACAGTTATTGTTCCTACACTTTCTGTTCCAGTTCCAGATACTGTAGCGGCGGACACATTCAGTGCGCTCCCCATGATCATTGTTGCCGCCAAAATTCCAGTTAATACTTTCTTTAAACCTCTCATTTTTCCTCTCCTTTAATAAAATTAACTTTTGTTATTAATAATCCCATACATGCAATCAGCATCAGTAATAATCCGAAAATGTATGCTGGGTATGTACCTATTCCACCTGTAGACGGTAATGTATTTGTCACTACAGATTTATTAGTTATAGTAACCTCTCCAAAGCTCATTCCATCCGTGCCCAAACTCATGCTATAACCGGTGTCTCTATATACCTTCTTTTGTTCTCCCTCTGACACTTCTATGTCACTTTGAGCATTCGCATAGTAATCAGTTCCGTTATATGTATAAATAACTGAATAGGTATCAATGTAATTGTCGGACTCTTTTATACAATACTCATAGGTATTACCACTTGAGTCCTTGATTGGAAGTCCCGTAATCTGCTGACTCCAACCATTATCAGCCGACAACTGAGTTGAACCATATAGTGACCACTCACTACTTCCGGCAACTCTTTGCCATATATATAATGTCAATGATGTATGACTTGCAGATGCATCATTGCCAGCTGAATCAAGCCATTTTTTGGTAACCGTCAGATTACCTGTCAACGTATTGTTGAAATCAACCTCATACACAGAACCCTTTTTATAATTTACTGTAAAGGCATTATTGTAGCTTGTTGATGTATCAGGCTCTGTTCCAAGATAGAGTTCACATTCTGCCAAAACATTTAAGAAGTCCTTATCAGAAGCATATGTAACATCTGCTCCAAGATAATAGAAATCTTCGTTAAGTGTCGTATCAGATGTATATCCTTCAGGATGAGTCATCTTTTCGTAGGTATATGTCTTCGAGAACGTTGTATATTTCTTGGAAACGACTATCTTTACATAATATTCAGAAGTATCGTATTTAACTCCATCTATTTTGGTATCAACTTCTGTTATCTTGTAATAATATGTACCCTCATACTTAAATGGTATTGCTTCAAATTGAGCAATTGCTGTATATGTACCATCTGCATTTAACACAGCATCTTCAGAGGTGACTGTCACTGTATCTTCAATAGTCGTTGTATAAGTACCATCTGAACCCTTTGCTGAAGCTTCCGGCATAGGCTGTGCAGTAAGTGTCACCGCTTCGCCTTCTGAAGTATAGGCTGTATATCCGGTTCCTTCTATCTTGAAGGTAAATACCATGTCTTCATCCCAAACGCCACCTGAAAAGTTCTTGGCTACCTGTATCGGTCCTATTGGAATACTATAATAGTTACATACCTGAACTGTCTGCGTATGTGAGGCATTATCCACATCAGGGCTTCCAACTTTAACATTTGTCGGAGCCAGATCAGAATGATTGGTCAGGTCAACCGAGAATACTTTTCTATAATTCTCACCACCGGTTCCATAACCTGTTTTACCAGTTTCCTCATCATCAACTGTCACATCATATTTTGTAACTCTTGAAAGATTACATTCTTCAATAACAGTACTTGTATTTGTAGACTCGTCATAAGTAAAGGTCAGCCCGTCAGCCACCTCATCAACTGTATAGGTACCTGCTGGCAGATCAGATATTGTCCACTGAGCACTTTGATTGTAGGTAACCGTATAAGTATTACCAGTAGGCTGATGGGATGTGGCATCATACTCGATAGCTGTACCTGTATTGCCAGCCTTGCCCGTAAATCCTGTAAATACAATGTAATTTCCAGAAGAATTGTTCGTAATCCTGAATTTCACATTTGATAACAGTGCCGAACCGGTATTATCCCTTACAAAGCCTGAGCCAAAGTCATTTACTACAATCTTGTGGATCCTGAGGTTACCGGTTCCCGTGTTATAAAAGGCTATATCTGAAGCATCGCTTATCTTGTTAGCAGACTTCTTAGTCTTAGCGCTTGCAACAGCACTCATTATCTTAGATGGATCACCTGATTCAATATTATCGATATATCCTTTCTCTGTACTATCATCAGAATCATATCTGAAATAATATATATTCTGATCATCAGACCCAGGATGATCTACCCTGATAATGATATAATCACTATCCTTCGTCAGCTTAAATGAAGATGAGCTGCTTGATGTTGAAATATCATTTTCTGTTACCACAAGATAGATACGGTCATTCTTTTGGCTATCATAAATAATATTATTTTCGTTGTAGTCAAAGGTATATGAAATGTTACTGCCATCATTGGTCAGTTCATCTGTAAGTGTTGTCAATGTTCCATCAGAATTAAGTATTCTGACTGTGAATTCAAACTGCAGATCTCCAGGATCCTCACCGTTCAAATATTTGGATAATGATATACCGATACTTCCCTCAATACTAGTGTTATTAAATACAGGCAGTTCATTATCTGTATATTCGATGGTACAAGCTTCATCTGTGTAATATACAGGAGCGCTAACATGATAGTATGTAGATTTAGTAGCTTCATTCTGCTCAAGTAGCGTCACTGTAACTTTGGCATAATAAACTGTCTCATCAGCTGTATATGAATTGCCTTCAGAATCTGTTGTTCCTGATGTTTCTGCTATCTTATATATAAAGCTTTCGCTACCGCCAACAGTATTTACCGATGTGTACTGATAATTGGTGTCGCTGGCTTTAGAAGAATTATTACCATAGGTAATGGCATTGAACGTAACATTGTGAGGCGTATCCTCATCATTACCTACAGTCTGGATAGCAGTCCAACCATCTTCTGCGGTAGCATCCTGTTTGTACAATGTAAATTTAAATCCACTTACTGTTGAATACTCTTCATCAACATTTTTATAAGCCTGGAACTGAGCAGTACCGCTTATCTGCTTCACTTTATCGTATGTGTTGTGCCACTCACCGCTATAAATACGTACGATTGGGAATACAAGCCATCCAGAGGATGTTGAATAGTTGTCCCAAAAAGCGTACTCATTGCCACTTATAAATACACCTGAAACAGAGCCTGAACTCTGAACCCCACTGGCATTTATAAAGTTCCAAATTATTGATTGAGTTACTGATGTATAGTCTTTGGATTTAGCCAGTTCATCAGTTCCTATCAGTGCTCCTTTATCAGTGCTGACTGAATATTTTTGCAAATAGACTGTTGAAGAAGCTGTTACATTAAACACAATTGTCTGGTCCGAATTCTTATATATTCGCAATTTGTCAGACTGTGAAATATTGGCCATGTCAGTTGCATTAAGAGTCACATAATAGGTTCCCGGCTTGTAAGAAGTAATGTCAACTGAATACTTCTGACTGTCGCTATCATATACAAGCGTTGCAGTATCTTCTCTTGAAGCAAGTTCTGTTGATGCCTTCATAACATATTCCATCATGTCATCGATAACGGCATTAATCTCTTTAGTGGTATATGCTGTATCAAGTTTCAAATATGATGCACCTGATAAATGTGTAACCTGTGATGAATAATTTGATGGCACAATAAAATATGCAGGTAATCCTTTGATCTGAAGATTTCCTGAAATTTCGCCAGCCATAAAGGTCTGCTCTGTTGGATTAGTCAGATCATTACCAGACTGTGACTTTGCAACTACTTTCTGAGTAGCAAAGTTCGTTTCTGATTCACCTACTTCAAACAAATCAGATACAATACCAAAATTAACTGCATCTCCTAAAACAGACTCAAAATCATCTGTTCCAGCATCATGGGACTGATATACAGTAACTGCAAAAATAGAGAAGCTGTCTTCACTAAATTCGATCTTTTCTGTATCAGCTACTTCTGCTGTTGCATCAGTAAGTGTTTTTACCTCAATATCATCAGATGTAATATCTGTCGCTTCCTGAGTAGTCGTGATCTCAGAAGCCTCTTTGACTTCTTCTTTAATAGGCAGATGAACTACTGTGATATCTTCTTCAGAGGTAACTGACAGTTCATTAGTAAGCTGATTATTTTTAAATTCAACACTGATACTAACTGACCCCTCTGCAGGCTGTATTTCTTCACCCTCATACATAAATGCAATATCATACATAAGGGTATTGGCAGAATCATACTTATTTGAATCCTCAAGGCCTGCTTCGCTTGCAATTTCATCAGCACTGTTATTCAGCGCTTCCATGTAAGCATCATAGTTGTATCCTTCAGTACTCTGATCTATCAGTGTAACAACAAGCTCTGCTTCATCAGGAATCGCTCCCGGAACCTGAAGCTTGGCTGTAATACTTATATTATTGTCTGAATATTCGTATTCTGCCTGAGTACCAAGTGAATAAACAAAATTGATAACTGTGTCTTCTTCAATACGTGTATAACTTGATCCATCTGTTGTATATGAATAAACAGTTACTGACTTGGTCTCTGCAGATGATCCTTCTGTCTCTGCGTAGGAAGCTGCATTATCAGACGCATCATCTGTCTCTGCCAACGCACTTTCTACTGTTTCTTTCTTGATCCCTGTAATAACTTTAGAACCAATTGTCGCCTTCACATATGAATATGTGGAATATTTTAAAAGTCCTGTTTTTACCTTAACATCTGAATAAGGTGGAACATCCGTATCATTTAAAACAAGCTCTGAATCAAAATCAGGAAGAGCTATGCCCGAATAGTTATCAGGATCTATCTCCTCTCCAAATTCATCAACAAGTGTAGCTGTTAAGGTTACTTCATTGACTATCTCAATGTCATCCTGTGAAGCAGCTGAGCTGGCAACACTACTGGATGAATCTGCCAGATCACTTGAACTGCTGCTTGATGCTGCATCAGATGACTCTGAACTATCTTCACTTGAAGCTACGTCAGAAGCATCATCCTGTGTGATTTCAGTTGAGCTGCTATCGGAAGTACCATACTCATTTACAACTGTAGCTGTACCAATATTGCCACCATCATCAGTTGAAACAACCTTATCAGTATCTACAGTGCTCTCTGGTTCAACAACCTGCCCAGCATCTGTAACGACCTCATTATCTGTTTCTTCAGTAACCTGTCCGTTTTCAGAATCACCGTTTCCATTGGAATCATTAGAATCTTCAAATATGATACCGACTTCATTTTCAGCTGTGTCTGTTGTAGTAGCAACTGCAGGCTTATTCAGGATATACAATGTAATTGCTCCCGTAGTAAGCGCAAGGCACAAAACCGCAGCAAGCCATTTCTTATAACCCGCATGCTTTTTTATGAATTTTTCTACTCGATTTTCATCAATATTACTCATCAACTGCCCCTTAATTCAAAACTGTAAAACCAACTTAACTCTCAATATCTCCTACTCCTCTTGACCTGTCCTCCAACTAGTAATTGCAGATCTTAAATGTCATTTGATCACATACTGCCAAAAGCAGTAAACGGATATACTCTAAATACTATCTTTCCAATAACCTGTTCCTGAGTTACGCAGCCAACAGTAGTGGATCTTGAATCAATTGACGTACTTCTATGATCTCCAAGAACAAAATATCTGTTTTCCGGCACCTGATATGGAAATGTAATATCCGTATTGTCACCATAGCTTAGCTGATCAACATAAGGTTCATCGATCAGAACGCCATTAACTGTAACATTACCGTCTGAATCAATATTGATCCAATCCCCGGGAGAACCTATAACTCTCTTTATCAGCACCTTGTTGTTGTAATAAAAAGCAATTACATCACCTGTTTCAAAGGTACTGGAATTCTGAGCAATAACGATCTGGCCAGTCTCAAAAGTAGGAGTCATACTATCTCCGGTCACTTTAAGTACTGTGATAAAAAAGCTTGAAACCAATACTGCAAATGCAGCTACAACTATCAGGATAAAGATTGTATTTCTGAAGGTTGTCTTGTATTCCCTTTTGTTATTGACTCTGTTTAATTCTTTTTTTAATTCTTCAATCGTCGGTTTATTATTTTCTGTCATGTATCCTTCTCCGACTCACCAAACATCTTTTTAAGAACAATTCAAGCACTTACTTGATTTTCATCCTGTTGTTCTGCTACTACTTTTGTCTTTCTTGTTCTGGTCGTCTTAGGCTTATCCTCTGTAGCAGCTGTTTTTTTGGCCCGCGTTGTCTTGGGCTTATCCTCCGTAGCAGCTGACTTTTTAGCTCTGGTTGTCTTAGGCTTATCTGCTGTCGCTGTCTTACGGGTTCTCGTTGCCTTTGGTTTATCTTTTGCAGCAGTAGTCTTTTTGGTTCTTGTTGTCTTAGGCTTATCTTCTGTATTCTCAGAAACATTTACTGGCTCTTCTGTCTCAGCTGATTCATGCTCCATCTTTAAAACATCACTTACTGCAACATTGGATTCTACCAGTTTTGCAAGTATGTCCTCATTTTCTTCCAGTTCAGCATCTGCAGATGACTGAGCCACCATGGAATATTTATCTCCTATTCCGGAAATCAATCCTGCGATCACTCTTGCCTGAGAAATGATCTCTTCAGCTTCTTTTCTTGCATTTTCTTCTATAAGCGCTGCTCTGTTATTGGCATCTTCTACAGTTTTCTCAGCCTTAGTCTTGGCATCAGCTATCATTGCCTTGACCTCAATAAGTTCTACCTGAACGTTTTCCTTGATCCTGTTGGTATACTGATCAATGGCATTCTGAGCATCTTTCATAAGTCCGTTTATTGCCAGTGAAGCTTCTGCAAGACTTCCTGTTTCTTCTATAAGCCCCAGCTTATAGTCAACTTCGCCACGGATCTCACCTTTTTCACGCTCAAGTCTGGCTTTAAGACCTGTAATATCCTTATCAAACTTAGCCTGCATAACTGCCTTTTGTTCATTAAACTTGGCACGCATCTCCGCTTTCTCTTCATCAAAACTTTGGAGCATGGCAGCTCTTTCTGAACTAAGCTGGTCCATGAGAAGTCCTTTTTCAATAACAAACTGTTCCTCAATTTCCTTCTCATGAGCTTTCGCTGCTTCAGCTTCTTCAGAAAACTCTATCATCATTTGTAACAGATCCGCTCTACTAAGCTTCTTTAAATTAATTTCAGCCATAAGTCACCTCAAATATTACTTTTTTACCCTAAAAAAACGCGCAAAAAAAGCACTAAACATCGTGATCTAGTTAGACGTATAGTGCTAAAACATAACTACTTTAAGTAAAAACAAAGATGACTGAAATCATAGCTAAAAATGCCTATACACCTTACCGATACTCACCAATGCTGTGCTCTCCCCTCATGCGAGCATAACAAAAGCTGTAAAATAAGTTGTCTATTACCTTCAAAGTCTTGTAAAAAAGAAAATGAAGTATTATGCATAAAAAATACCCGTCATATATCACTCGACGGGCCGCACAATGATACGCTCATCACGTATCAGCAACTGGCTGGCTGTGGCATACCTTCGGCCCCTATAGCTTTGCGTCACTACTTTTCAGTAGTTTTGCCCTGATTTCATTATCAAAATAAAAGTTAAAAATTTATTAATTTTTGCTTCTATATCATATCCCGTCAGGATATTATTTTCAACCTTTATTTTTTAAAAATCAAACAAAAATGCACGAAACGCCCTTATAGTGTCATTAAAAAATGTTACTGTCCTCCAAACAGAGTTGCCAGAGGCTTTACAGCAGTCTCCAAGTCTGAAATAGCTGTATTTAAGCCTTCAAAGTCGATCTCAGACAAGCTCTTTATAGCATCTGTAAGGTCTTCGGAGTTATCATCAAGTAGTGTATTTATATTGTCACTAGTAGTAGTAACACTGCTTACCATGGTATTCAGATCATCAGTAATACCGTCCATATTGGTAACTACAGTATTAGCATCATCTACTAATTTATTCACTTTTAATATTGTATGGATTCCCATTGGAACAAGAATGAGAGCTGATATAAGAACTACGGCAAAAAGCCCGCCTACAAAACAGGCTGCCATTTTAGAAAACTTAGCTTCCTTGATACAAGCTTTTTTGATTTCTTCAAGGACTTCACTATTAACGTCCTTAGAATTGTCTTCTACGACAATTTTTTCTTTATTTTCACTCATCACTATCTCTCCCTCACATCAAATAGGGTCATAACTCCTATTTGCGCTGTGTTACAAACACAACCTTTCCACAACATAGTAATATTGTGGAATTCCAAAGGTGCAATCCCTGCAACCCTTAGAAATGTTCCCTCACAAAAGATATTATCACTTTTCAGCAAACAATAGAATTATTAAAAATATACAAAATAATCTGTCACTTTTTTCACATAATATATGAATTTTCTATAAGCATAAATGGAGCATTTACCTATCGCGCGAGTGCGCATTCTTTCCGGAGCGTTTATAATATCGCAGATGATCAATTTCCTATAATATCAAAAAAAGCTTAAGTCTTTCGACTTAAGCCTCTCTGCTTTCGTGCAGAAGAAGGGACTTGAACCCTCACGATGTAACCATCACAAGATCCTTAGTCTTGCTCGTCTGCCAATTCCGACACTTCTGCATCTCTCGCCGTATCTCTCGCGGCGACTCATTTATAGTACCAAAGAGTTAGCAAAACGTCAACATTAATTTATAAACTTTTTTTCGTTTTTGTATCAAGGTGGTTACTGCTCGTGCAATTTATACTCCGTATCTTCATTTATTATTTCAAGCATTATAGCCGCAAACCTTGGATCAAACTGAGTCCCGGAGCCCTTTTCAAGTTCTTCTCTTACCACGTCCTGAGGTATAAAACCTCTGTAACTTCTATTACTGGTCATTGCATCATAGGCATCTGCAACAGCAATGATCCTTGCTTCTTCAGGAATCTCTTCTCCCGAAAGTCCGTCAGGGTACCCTCTTCCATCAAAGCGTTCATGATGCCATCTGGCTCCAATGGCCAGTTTAGGCATCTCCTCTATATTTCTAAGTATCTTATCTCCTCTGACAGGATGAGTCTTTATTTTTTCAAACTCTTCATCTGTAAGCCTTCCAGGCTTATTTATCACAGCATCCGGCACTCCGATCTTTCCGACGTCATGGAGCAGCCCCATCATATATATTTCTTCCTGTCTTTCAAATGAATAGCCCGCTCTTTTGGCTATTTCTCTGGAATAATCTGCAACTCTTCCCGAATGACCTTTTGTATAAGCGTCTTTGGCGTCGATAGCGTCCGCAAGAGTATGTACAACATGAAGAGATAAGCCTTCTATCTCTTTTGTCTTGCGCTCAACCTCGGCATGAAGATCATTTTGAAGTCTTATAAGATCCAAGAGATTTCTGACGCGAAGAGTCAAAACTTCAGGAACAAAAGGTTTTCTTATAAAATCCATGGCACCCAGGGATAAGCCTCGGGTCTCGGATGCGCAATCGTCATTAGCAGTAAAGAAAATAACCGGTATCTCTTTTTTGGCATTTTCTTTTTCCCATTTTCTAAGCAGGATCAATGTTTCAAAGCCATCAAGCTCAGGCATTTTGATATCCAAAAGCAGCATGTCTATTGTATTTCTCTCAACATAATCCAGCAAAAGACGTCCGCTTTTAAGGCACGTTACCTTAAACCCGGCATCCGAAAGAACCGTGTTTGCATTTTTCAAGATCAGGGTATCATCATCTACAACCACTACGCGCTCTTCCATTTAAGTATCCTTTCTGTAGGCATTGATCATTCCCACAAACTGCCATACGCGTTTACAGCCTCATCTACAGTCATAGTACCGTTGGCAACCTTATATGCTGCTGCGCGGAACTCCTTATTAACTGCGTCACTCAGGCCTGTTTCCTGATAGTTAAAGGATCTGTCCTCAGGGAAGCCTTCAAGAGATGAATAGACTTCATCTAAAGAAAAATCATTGGTAGGAGTAATAAGTCTTTTGATTGCAGCCATATTGCCCAGTTCTTTTTCTCTCATAAGGAATCTTATAAATTCATTGGTCATATCAAGATTACTGCTGTTCTTATTTACACTAAAGAACAGATTGACCGAGTCCAGAAAATATCCGCCATCATCTCCAATAGGAACTACAAAAAATCTGTAATTAAATGGTTCTGCCTGAAAAGCTTCTGATTTGCTCTCACGTTTCAATGTACCGGACACCATATCTCCGCTTCCAAGCATCATAGGAACATCGCCTTCAAAAAATCGCATGATGACTGCATTATAATCATCTTCTATTTCTTCTGAGCAAAGTGCAGGGTTCAGATATCCTTCATCCACAAAGGTCTGGATCATCTCCAGAGCAGGGCGCATCATCTCTCCTGCTGACGGATCCATAGAATTAAGAGCCTCTATTGAATCAGGATTATTGATAACATTGTCACAGAAAAACGGGAAAGCGAAGGCATAATACATTCCAGCCACCGTCATACCATTAGCTCCCATGATAGGAGTTTCATATCCTGCGGTTTTTAGCTTATCGCAGACATCCATCAGCTCACTGTAATTGTCCGGGACCTCAAGTCCATTTTTTTCAAAAAGATCCATATTTACCAACATTCCATAGGATCTGGTAAATATCGGTAGCATGATGACATCTCCATTTTCCATAGTCCAACGGGCGCCCTTGCGGATGCAGTCAAGATTGATATTTAATGAAGGGTCTGAAAGAATCTCTGCATTATCAAAAACCGGCTTCATCTTGGGATCATCAAGCATCCAGGTTGCAGTAACATAGATATCCGGCGCTTCATCACTGATAAGGGCACTGGTAATAGTATTGTCATAATCATCAAGATAAACATAATTAAGACTTACATTTGGGTAATACTCATAGAAACGTTCAAATTCGCTTTCAAGGGATTCAAAATTGGAATAACTTCCGGCAACCTTGATAGAACAGGTCGTATCCGTTGACAATGAAGGTTTGAACTCCGCACTTTCCTCAGAGGTTGAACCACATGCCAAAAGGCTCACTGCCATTCCAATAGAAGAAGTACATATCAGTATCTTTTTGATAAATCCTGTTGTTTTCATTGTGTTATCTCCCTTCACCTCTCAATAACTTTCGATAATATTTCCGGTATGAGATTATAATCAAAATTATCAACAGCCTTTTTCACAGCATCAAACTTCGCCTTTTCTTCCTCAGGAAATCCACATTTTTCAAGGTTTTTAACTATATTCACTACTTTGTCATAGTCAAAAGAATTTGCGGCTTCGGTAAGTGCCTCGTATTGCTCTTTCAGTTCTTTTTCAGATATGACAGGAAGGTCGCCGCCTGCTTTGTCCTCTTTTGCATCTGCCAGAGGCGCCAGTTGGCCGGCCAGTTTCCTGTATTCCTGTATAAGATCATTGATTTCCTTTTCAAGCGTTTCTATATCACCGGAATCTCCAGCCTTTTCAAGCTTTGCAGCAAACTCTCCCAGCTTTTCTGCTCCAATAACTTTGGATGTGCTCTTTAAGGCATGGATCTTGACTGTAGTGTTCTTAATATCCCTGATTTTCCAATAATCTTCAATTTCATCTGCATTTTTTCCGGCAGCCTCATAGTACATCTTCAAAGTCGACATATAAGATTCCCGGCTTCCACAGTGAATGATACCTGTATCGGCATCAAGGTCCTGTATTTCAAAGATAAAATCAGGAATTGAGCACTCCTCCTCAATCTCTTCATCATTGGCGGAGGAAATCTTATCCTTTGGCAAATACTGAAGGAGCAGCGTCTCAAGCCTGTCAGGATCTATAGGCTTGGTAATATAATCATCAAAGCCTGCATTTATATATTTTTCCCGCATTCCGGAAATAGCATTGGCCGTAAGGCAGATCACAGGAACTCCTGCATTTGGCGAATCAGCAAGCCGTTTCATATCGCCAAGAGTCTCTATTCCGTCCTTATCAGGCATCATATGATCCAGAAAAATAACATCATAGTGCTTCTGTTTATATAAAGAAATGCCTTCTTCTCCACTGGTCGCCTTATCTATCTGCACCTTAGTGCGTTTTAGCAGGTTCTCAAAAACAGAAAGATTGACAGGAGTATCATCAACTACCAAAAGTCTTGCCTTAGGGGCAGTAAACCTTGCATGATATCTCATCCTCTCGGAGATGGATCGCTTAAAGCTTTCTTCATAATCACCTATAGGATTCCAATTTCTAACGCTTTGCACCAGTTCAAAAGAGAAAGTAGAGCCCTTGCCATATTCACTTTCCACTTCAATATGACTGCCCATCATATTCAAAAAGCTCTGAGCAATACTCATTCCCAGGCCGGTTCCTTCTACGTTCCTGTTTTTATTTTCATCAATTCTCTCAAATGCCTTAAAAAGACGATCCATATCTTCAGGCTTTATCCCTACACCAGTATCAGTGACGCTTATATGGAGTCTGATCGAATCCGGATCCTCCTCTATCTTTTCAAATCCCGCTTTAAAGGTAATTCCTCCTTCTTTGGTGTATTTGACTGCATTTGAAAGAATATTGGTAATTATCTGTTTAATACGTATCTCGTCACCATACAATATTGACGGAATATTTTTGTCTACATCAAGATTAAAGGAAAGTCCCTTGTCCTGTGCCTTGCCCTGGACCATATTCACAAGATCATTGAGCATAGAGGCAAAACTATAATCAACATTGATAATATCCATTTTGCCCGCTTCGATCTTGGAAAAATCAAGAATATCATTGATCAGTCCAAGCAATGTCTTGCCAGCTGTCCTGATGCTTTCAGAATAAGCCACGATCTCATCCTCATGGCTATCTCGCAGCACCATTTCATTTAGTCCCAGGATTGCATTCATAGGAGTCCGGATATCATGGGACATAGTAGAAAGAAAGTGTGATTTTGCCTCATTGGCCTGTTTTGCCGCTTCTGCAGCCTCAGCCAGTTTCCTGTTGTAGAGCATAAGGACCAGGTAATTGAAAGCCAGAAGCACCATCAACCCCAGAGTTACCATTCCAAGAAGCAGCCAGTCCACAACAGTATTGGTTGCAAGTTCACCCGCAGGTATATATGCCAGAAGAAACCACACATTCATGGACTGCAATGGAGTATAAGATATAACACATTCCTCTCCCTTGGAATTTAACATCCTCATTGTGCCTGACTGGGTGGTGACCATTTCCTTCATCCGAGTATAATCTTCAATATTGCCACTATTATATGATTTGTAATATTCAAAAAAGTTTGAGTTTTTCAGAGACTTGCCATGAACCAGATAATCTCCATCCTTGTTGATCAGGGAAATCTCCACGCTTTCATATTCACCGTTCAAAAATACAAGCTTGTCCTCAAGCATGCTTACAGGTTCAACACGCATTAAAAGAGCTTCTCTTACTTCGCCGCTCTTATCATCCAGAATATTTACAATATCCATGAAAGCAATTGACTGCACACCATTCTGTGGATTGGTATACGCCCTTGTAAGGTTGACTAAGCGGTCTTGGCGTCTTATATCATCAATGCTGTCAAAAATCTTGATATTCTTGTAAGAAACTGAATAATCATTAAAATTGGACAAGCTGGGGTTGGTAGATATTCCCTCAAGAGTATCCCCATCCAGAAATATCAGATGTCCATATATGTCGGGCGATATCTTGGCCTTTCTGATGTAAGATATCGCCTCTTCTGCAGTCATTGGTTCACCTGCCTCTGCAGAACGATTTATATAATTAGACCAAATATCACATAGATGCTGCTCATCCTCAAGGTAATTCGTAATGATCTGCTCAGCAGTAACCGTCATCTTCTCAAAAGCCTCAATGGCGCTATCATTACTTTCACGCATTTTGGTATTGGCATATTGAATTATGAAGAAGAGTATCAACATCATTATTACAAGGTCTATAACAATGATCATCCTTTTCCTCACGCCTCCACCTCCCATAAATCTGCGACATAGTCGCCTGTAGACAGCCTATTTACAGTATTTTTCACATATAATAACAAAATACATAGTATTCGTTTTATCAACTATTATTATTCTATTATACCAAACATATCTGTTTTGGTCTATTTCACGAGATATACGAAAAGAATGTCGCTTGCGACATTCTCGCGCCGAGCGCGGTTGCATTTATGCAACATATTCCTATCGCGCGAGTGCGC
>SVGC01000044.1:22636-27819 GCA_015056495.1 Butyrivibrio sp. | reverse complement strand
GATGATACTGCATATCTCCAATCAGGAGCCACATTCCAGGATATGCCCATATAGGCATCCGGATCTGATGTTGTGCCAAGTGTACCGTATCCAAGAAGATAATCCCCAATAATGGCAAGTACCATTGCATAACACCCAAACAATATTCTTTGTTTTGACTTCATCGCTTACTTCCTCCCCATTAAAATAGCTGAACCTGAAAGTCCCATCCAGGTTGACTCCCACTTATTCATAAACATCCCGCTTGTTGTATCTACAAGTTTTACATCGTCATATCCCATGTCTTTTAGCTTCTGTACAAATGCCTGCATATCACCGTATTTTACCTTTGACATAATGTCATGGATTGCGAATGTACCGCCCTTCTTTAAAGTGCGTAATGTCTCCAAAAGGATCGCCTGTCTGTCACTGCTTGGAATATTGTGATATACATAGTTGCTTGTTACTGCATCGAAGGTCTCATCTTCAAAAGGCAATTTACACGCATCTCCCTGCATAAAAGAAGTATTGTTTACACCTTCCGCTTTAGAATTGCTCTCGCAGAGATTTTTGCTGAATGAAGCATACTCCTTACCCCATCTGTCAATTCCTATAAAAGATGCCCCCGGATTCTTCTTTGCACAGGCTATGGTAAGAGCTCCACTTCCGCATCCAATATCAAGACCTTTTCCACCATCAGGAATGCTTACATAAGAGGCAACGCCTTCAATAATCTGTTTTGACATCTGGCGCTTTCCGTTATAAGAAAAAGCTCTGTACATCAAATACATCCATATAGTCACGACACAAAAAACAACTGTAAGAATCAAAAGCGCAATTCCAATAACTCTTTTTGCATTTCCTTCTGGTATTATGGAAGATACTCCAAATATCAGATAAAGAACCAAAAAGGCTATTGTTCCGATCCCCGTTCCCATAACCATTCCTCTAGGCATCCAGTTTTTATAATCTGCTTTCATATCACTTGTCCTCCGTTTTTATCGCTTTTTATATCGACATTATAACTCTTTTTGTTAGTCATGGCTAACCATATAACAAAATAGGTTGTCATTCTGAACAGTCCTTCCTTTGTTCATATGTAATGCTATAAGTCTTGTTGCTGCCATAATATTTATCTCCATAAAAATAAGTGCAGCTCCGAAGAGTTGCACTTATTTGCTAAATCTAATATTTTTCATCTACTAGAAATAATTTGATTCTCTATTTAGTCTGTTGGAACAAAACCAATCATTTCCTGTTATTTAATTCTTCTTGTTCCTTCTTAAGTCGGGTCTTGGCTTCCTCAACAGATTCTCCTTCATGTGCAAGATATCTTTCAACAAACTTGTCCTCAATCTTTGTATATCCGCCAACTACAGCATTCTCAATTTTTTTATAGCCGGATACGACTCCATCTGACATGTTATTAAAGCCTTCTGTTACATTTTTTGCGATTTTCTCATTTGCCTCTACTAATTTACTTCTGCTCATTTTCTCTTTCCTTTCTGTTTACTAAAGTTTTATTATTTGTACACTTGTTTACGTTTTGTGATTTAAAATATAATCATTTTGATAGAACTCTTCAATCAACAATTTTTAAACATTTGTTGGGATAATAAAAATGAATGTAAAGAATAACAAGAGAAGGCGTGAATCCATAGAGAAGATCACGAAAGTCTTTATTGAGCTTATTCAAACACACGAACTGTCAGAAATCAGTGTCACTGATATATGCAAAAGAGCAGGCTTAAACAGGGCGACTTTCTATGCCAATTACCTGGATGTTTATGATCTTGCAGACAAGGTGCTTGTAATGCTTCAGGAAGAAGTACAAAACCTGTACAGCGACGAGATTGCAAACTGTTATAACAGCAATGATTACTTAAAGCTTTTAAAACACATCGCTGAAAACCAGCTCTTTTACAAGACCTGTTTCAAACTTGGAATTGGAGAAACTCCTCTTGTCAAATACGACACAGAAGATGCTGAAAAATATTTCCATGGTGAAGACATTATGTATCATATGGAGTTCTTCAGAGGCGGTTTTAACCGCATAGTGAAGATATGGCTTGATCATGGATGCGACAAGTCTCCGGAAGAAATAGGGCAGAGTATCAGAGCAGAAACTAAAGGATTTTATTTATGAAAAAAATATTGCAGAGGCTTTTTATTCCTAAGCCATCCACCGCTATACTTATTTCTATCCCACTGTATGTATTAGTCGGAGCTGTGCTCGCAAAAGAAATCACAGGTCCGGTGGCATATTTTGCATACTTTTTTTCCAGCTACGCTCTTGTAATAACATGTATTGCTATCGCAAGACTTATCCCCTCATGGAAAAAAACTTTCCTTCACAGCAGATTTTATTTATGGCTGACATCACTTCCGATTATAGGAACCTGGATTACTAACGATGCTATTCGAATAAGGACAGTTCTTTACATTGGAGTCTTTATCAACCTTTTGTATGTGATCCTTAAGATCACAACCGGAACAATATATCACTCTGCATGGCTTATCCTTTTTGGCTTATACTACTTGTTCCTTGCCATCTTAAGATTGTTCATCATAAGAGCAGACAGAATATATACTGAAAGTAACGAACTTCGCGGAGAGTATAAAACTTACAGATTCTGTGGAATCCAGCTTCTTGTTCTAAACTTATTTCTCTGCTTCATAACAGTGATGGCATCAAGACTTGAAGGCACAATTGATTATCCAGGTCTTCTGATATTTGGGATGGCCTTTTATTCTTTTTATGCAACAATCGCAACAGCTGTAAATGCTGTAAAATATCGAGGTCATACTCATCCAATGTTTACCGCAGCCAGGATTTCCAGCTTCACGGCAGCTCTTGTCTCCATGCTTTCTCTTGAGATTGCAATGACAGCCCGTTTTGGTGCAGAAGATATCAGTTTCAGAAAGCAGATGACCGCACTTACAGGCTTAGGAGTATGCTCTATCGTATTGATAATGGCAGTCTCTATGATCATAAAGTCAAGCACCTGGTTTAAACAAAACCACAACTGAACTGCCTACGTTTCTGTACCCCAACTCATCATTCAAATCCTCTGAATTTATCTCTAAAAGAATCAATTCCCGCTACCATTTATACTCCTCCAAAAAACTTTGTAATTCGCCTTCAACACGTTCATCCGCATTGTCTGACAGGCTCATGGCAAGTGATACCGGATCTACTTCGCCATTATTTGCAAATAGTCCCGGATCATATTTCCAAAGTTCTACTCGTCCTAATATCATCCTGCCATCTCAGTCACCAAGCATCTCCAAGAATAATCTATCGAGTGCTGACCAGTCCTTATTGTGATCATCAGGTAAACTGTCAGCTATTTCCTTCTGTTTCTCTATTTCCGATTCAATAAACGCTTTGATCACTGGGAGTTGTGGATTCTCTTCCTTCTCTGTTGTTCTCTTCTTGATTTCAAGAAGTTCATCGATTGCAGCCCTAAGTTCAGCAGGAATATTCATTTTTAGAAGATCATCAAACAATACAGGAGGAGCCATGTGCTTCTCTTCGATATACATTGAAGCCATCAGCGGTCTTAATGCATAGAAGTACTTTTTGTACCTTACCTTGCCGCCGGTAAGATACTCATGATAGGTCTTGTTAGCAGTACCGTAGTAATGATATACTGCGGATTTCTCTGAAAAATACTGCTTTGATACTTCAGTTATTTTTTTCCATTCCGGTGTAGTCCTGTAAACAATTGGTGATCCGCTCCATTCAAAAAGAGTGGCATTTCCGCGTGCAAACTGCAAAAGAGCTTTCTTTAAATCCCATCCATTGATATCCAGAACTTCATCAAGCTGCCATTCAATAACATCTCTTGGTTCATTCAGTTTCAGATAGTCCTCTTTCCTTCTTACATAAACAAAGCGTACATCATAGTCACTATCCGGCGATGCAAAGCCCCATGCCCTGCTTCCGGACTCTATTGCATGAAGGATTCTGACATTTTCCTTAGCTTCTATCTCATCAAGTTTTTCATTTATCTCTTTTAAAATATCTCTCATCAAAACTCCTCATTAACAGCAATCCTGTTGACTCTCTCAACAAACTTTTCAACCTTCTCCATGTCAGGATTGTCCGGAAGCTTAGTCGTGGCCGCAGCTTCATCAAGCCTTCTCTCATATTCCTCCAGAAGTTCATAAAACTCCTCAGAAAAGGTTCCGTCTTCCTTCATGAAATCGCCTCTCCTGATTGCAAGCAGCGTAGGAAGATCGTTTACTCTATGGGTAATGATCTCACCCTTTTCAAGAATATCAATGGCCATCATAAACAGTCTTATAAGATGCATAGCATGCTTATTCAGATGGTTGTCATCCTTTTTCTTGTTACGCTTTCCAATCTTGTCATAATCACGGACAACGCTCCTCATGACACCCCAAAGATCAGTGTAGTCCCTAAGCGGAAAGTGTTCATAGTTAGCATCCACAAAAATCTCTGTGTCCAACTCAGGATTTTCAGCCTTATCAATGTAAAGCCTGATCTCTCCATTCTTGCCATAATATCTTCTGTTCACATCATCCAGAGCGTTCATAACAGATTTCAGAATATGCTTTTCCCTGTCGCTCTGAGGAAGCGTATCCCTTGCTATGGCGTTTTGAAGCCTGCGAAGTTGCGCGTCAGCATATCCTCCAAAAGACTTGATAGCTCTTTTGGACAAAAATAGCTGTGTATTATCTATAAGTTCCTGGCCTAAATCCGATTTGATAAGATACTGGTCCTCATCAAGTCCTAGTATTTCACAAGTGTTTGGGTTGCACTCTAAAAGAAGCTTAACCAGCTTGTTGAAACCATAAATAACTGTATCTGTTTTGTCATCTTCGTACTGGTCAAATTCAGTCATTCCCAACAGATCAGATGGCATCTGAAGTGTCACTCCCCTGAAATCGATATCGCTGCCTTCATTGTTAGTACCATATGAATAACTGCCTCCAAGGCCCAGCAGCATTATTCTATTTCCAAGTCTTTCATTTGTCCTGAGGAAATCATACTCCTCCGAGTTCATTAACTTCTTAAAATCCATTACAATCCTAACCCCCATCCTGAACTCATCTAACCATACGCTCTACTATTTCTTTAGTCTCATCACTGAATCCTTCTAGGTCCTTCATTGAGATAACCTCATAACCCACCAATGACGCCAGATGCACATGGAAATTTGATCTTCTGACATCCT
>SVGC01000044.1:0-22626 GCA_015056495.1 Butyrivibrio sp. | reverse complement strand
AATGTAGTCTTTGATCAGCTTTTCCATGTAGTTCTCCTGCCAATCAGGAAGGTACTTTCTGAAAAGCTTCCAGTCTTTTTCATTTACGTCCATACTACTCAACCCTTTCAAACAAAATGTCTTCTATCCTGAATATCCACATCCAGGGTCATCCCACTCAACGCCGTACATAATCCAGGTTCCGTTTTCATTTCCCATTGCTCACCTCAAAGCTTACGCCAGCCTCTTCTTGATTTCATCTATTAAAGTAATATCCGCCGGAAGCCACTTAACTGAATCAATGGTCTCAACATCAAGCCACTTAGCATCCTCAGCTTCTTTTAGCACAAGATCTCCTGATATCAAACTGCACCAGTAACACCGCATGGATAGATGAAACTCCGGATAATCATGCTCAATTGTACTAATATACTCATCAACGCTGATCTCTGAATCAAGCTCTTCTCTAATTTCTCTTAATAAAGCATCTTCAGGGCTTTCTCCAGGTTCAACTTTTCCGCCCGGAAATTCCCACCAACCTTTATAATTCCCATAGCCTCTGGCTGTGGCAAAAACTCTTTTTCCGTCTCTGATCAGCGCAGCTACTACGTTTATTGTCTTTCTAGAAGTGTCCATAAATGCCTCTTTTTCCCAAATAATCACTTCTTCTAATATATAGAAAAAAGGAATCTAGCGCTATATGAGTCGCGAGATTCCATCTATGGTTAATTCCATCTTCACATGCGGAATCCCATCTTCCATAAATGGCTCAGAGACTACCTCAAAGCCCTCTTTCGCATAATATCCGATAGCATATTCCTGAGCTTCAAGATATATCTTCTTAGCCTTAAGCTGCTCTACTGCTATCCTTACACCTTCATGGAGCATCTGACCACCAATGCCTTTACCATGTTCAAGTGTTACCACTCTGCCAATCTGAGCTACACCTGCTGCCTCGTCATGATCTTTCCAAAATACTCTGAGACATCCGGCAACTCTCCCAGAATCATTCCAGCAAAAGACATGTATCGCATCCTGATCTTTATCATCCAAATCCTGATATATACATTCCTGCTCTGTGACAAATATTTCAAATCTTGTTTTTAATATCTCATAGAGCTCTGTTGTGCTGAGCTCATTAAAATGCTTAACTACAAACTCCACTTATCCTATTCCTCTTTATTTCAGCGCCGCACTAAGACTATTCGGAATCCCCCTAGGTCCTCGCACAGCATATATTCCATACTCCGATTTCAACCTGTCAAAAGTGAACTTGTCAGGTTTATATCTCTTTTGAAGCTTTATTTTCATAAGCGCAGTAATCTTGAGATTCTTATCTTCATAGTCATAAGGGATATCTACCTCTGTGACCTTGCACTTATACAAGATTGCTGATACCGGTGAACCAACATACATAAAGACAGTATCGCCCTTTATAATTCCGGCACCCTGCTTCCAATCTATTTCATCAGTGTTATCAAATGCATGCTCAATATCATAATACTTGGGATTAGCCGGAATAATCCATTCCTTAGGCTGTCTGAACTTCTGCTTTTTCTTTGCTGACGCAGTGATTTCATAACTTGCGTCAATCATGCGACATACTTCATCAAATGCTACTGTGCCATCAAGAACTATAGTAATCCAGTTGCCCTTGTTCATGTGGTAGCCAGGGTAATATCCTTCCTGCTGAAGCAAAACATCCCTGAGCATAAGATCATCTATTTTTACATCGATGATATCTATCTCATCACATCCCATCGCACCTATCTTATCTGGGGTTACATTCATAATCGCTGCGTACCATTTACGATTATCATCATGACGGAACACAGCAAATCTTGGGTATCTCTTCCAAAGATATTCTGGCTCCGTACCATATTTTTTCTTTAAATACTTTGCTATTTTATCCCTCATTTTCCGCCTCGTTTTTAAACCACGTAGTGCTGCCTGCTGCCAAAGTCTTCTTTCTTAAGATCTGAATCCAACAGATCAAATACCTCTGGAACAACCTTTATAAGCGCCATTGGCTGCGGGAGATTTCTCATAGCTGCTTCCGGAATCTTTTTATATTCCATGACCTTCAAGTACTCTTCACTGAAAGGCTCCACTAGGCTTGCCATTCCTTCAATCTGTAGGCTCTTTAGATTACCGAATCCGTTGTATGGTTCATAGATTGCCATTCCCACATGCTTGTTTTTCTTAAGTCCACGGAACTTTAATCCACCTTCTGAGAAAAAATAGAATCGGTTATCCACAAAGTTGTATTCTATCGGTGTGCATCTTGTATGTCCTTCAGAGGCTGTTGCCAAAGTACATGTGTTATGCCCCTCAATAATTTCTATTGCATAAAGAATATAGTCATCCGTATCACTTAAACCACCTTTATAGTAATTATTATAATGTATCCAAAAATTTAAAATTGAAAATCCCCAATAAACAAAAAACATAAAAGGTGGTAGGCGCGTTATTCTTTCTTCATTCATTGCAATCTTGCTCCTTCATCTAAAATTGTCGTCGCAGCCTTTTCGGAATGTAGTATTGAAATACTGTTCAGATAGTTGTCAAGCATTTCAATTTCTCTTACAAGATATTCTCTCCGGTAGGTATTACATGCTTCATACACCCCATAGATATTAAGCTCCATCTTGTCCTGCTCTATTATAGCAGGAATATTATGTAATAACTGCCATTTTATCACAAGAGTTGTACTATGCTCATAAACGTGTTTCTCTCGAAGACTTATATGAAAAGGCAATGGGAAAGTGCCGTCCCAAGTGTCGAGCTCCTGGACAAGATAGCTTCTATAGTCCAAGCCATGTTTTAAAGTCCACTGTAGCATGCTAAAATCATGCTACAGGAGGGAAAGCCATGACAGAAAAAGAACTCGCTACAAAGCTTAGAGAGAAATACATCCAAAATCCACCGGAGGGCATGTCGGCGGAAGAAATCCGTAACATGAGCGATGAAGATATCCTTGATATGGATTACTTCATGCACGAAGATGATGATTTCTATGATGAGGTAGACTGATAACCAGGTTATTCAGCATACCTCTGCTTTGCATGGCCCGTTCTTGCCCGGGCCTTTAATTCAAGGTTGCGCCGCCAAGGCGCAATTTCCTATTAAATAAAAAAGCAGCAGACCATTTTGTGATCTACTGCTTCATGTGCATGCATTATTAACTTGTCACAATCAGATTACTTCAGTACAAGCATGTTCTCAACATTTTCCCTGTACTTATCGTACTCTTTAGGATTAATCTTAAGAAGCTTCATAACCTCATCTATTTCTTTTCCTGTTGTATCCATAAGATCGATGATTGATTGTGTTTTTGTATTTACTTCTGTTCTCTCTCTGATTCCTTCGCCTAAGTTACACATAATATTCGCCTCCTCACTCATCGATTTTGTCATAGGAATGTCAAAATCTTTTTCAAGTATAGCTTTCTTCTCATCTGGCGTAGTTTCCGCCGATAACAAAACATCCAACAATCTCAATATTGGCTTATCATTTGCCTCATCAGCAGGACCAAGCCTTAACATGAGAACTGAGATAAGATCATAATTACTTTCTTTTTCAGGAACATTTCCAATAACCTGCTCCTCAGTAATGCCGTACTTCGTAATTGTATTTCTCTTTGACTCTGCTACATCCAACTGAATCCATATTGAATATACTTTACGAATCTTTTCGTAGTGCTTCTTCGTAAATACTGTATTTTTCTGAGCACTTATCATACGGCTCACATAGTACAATGCCCTCTTGATAAGCGGATAAGGCGTATTATCATCCTTCTGCGCTTCGACATTTATAAAGAGCTGTACAGGTTCTTTTGAATCTGGTACTACTGCGGAAAACTTTATATCATAAAAGACTTTTCCTTCTTTGATAGAACTATCCTCAGTATTCTTACCCTCTATACTTTTATCGGACATTTCCTCGAGATATTCAATCTCGTCTTTATCAAGCACATCCTGATCTACAGCTATCTTGGAAACCTGTGGTTCTCCTTCGATGCAATCCTTTGCTATCTGAGCAATGGAATACTGCTTGAACTCCGCCACACATTCTTTCATTATCCAAGCTAACACAAGCCTATTTGATAACAGCTTCTTGACACAATTATCGTACTGAGCCTCCTGATCTGCTGTGTCAATATTGTTAGCCAATCCTGTCTGTTCTGCCATTGTAATTCCTTCCAGTTACATAATATCTCAACATCATCATACGGCAAAAGACAGTGATTTTCAATCAATATCTTAGCCGCACGATGACTGAGATAGCGCACCATTACCTCTCAGGATAGCTATGCTTCCTTGATGGCTGGTGCTCACGTTCCTTAGTTTTTTCCTTGGCATGAACATCATTACTGTGTTCACGTTCCTCATTTTTCTTGTTGAAATCAATAACTTCAACACAGGCAAGATTACCCACCTCTTTCTGTAGCAGGCCTTCCATGTCCTCTCTTTTGTCAAAAAGAGCTGTCATTTCATCGTTCACTTTTTAGGATCTATCTTCTCGCCTTTTGGAACAACCTTTCGGAATGCCTTAAGCTGTTCAGGATATGTTGTCATTGATTGCCCTCTAAGAACCATGTATATTAAACTTCCTGCTTCCAGCTAATAACTTCCTGCTCTAGCTTTACATCGTTTTCGAGCATGTATCGCATTGTATCAACATATAGTCCTTTATCAATCAGTGACTGAGCTTTCTTGACATCATTATTTTCAAGAGGTTTGCAATACTCCTTGTACTCTTTCAATTCAGCAACGCTCATACAAAGCTTCTTGAATGCAATACCTGTCTTTTTCTTTAAATGCTCAAGAATATAAAATCCATCCGGATCTATGTCTCCAAAATGGAACCATTCTTTATCATGATTTGACTCAGCTATCTTGCGAATAAAATTCTGCTTAGCCGTATTATGATATCCTGCCAGATATATAAAGAACGTATCTTCATCCTGTACGCGGTTGAAACTTGTAAGGTTTTCAACAGTAACTATCCTTGATGCGTTTACATTAACGTTTTCAATCCGGCCCAATGTACTTGCATCTATTGCGATTGCCAAAGAAGGACTTAACTCAATCTTTTTGCCATCCTTTATGAAAAGCACGCCATTTCCCTTAAAGTTTACATAGGTCGGATTAGGGAAGACATTATACTCTGCCAATATCGCATGTCCCTGCTCTCTATTATCCGGAACATTTTCAATGAGATCATTAAAATCCCCATACTTACTTAGTACTGTCAGAATTTTACTGCGGTATTCTCGCTCAAATCTCTTGGAATCTCCAAACAATTCAATAGATAATTCTCTTTCTAGGATCTCGTCTGTATTACTGCAGATATACTCAAGGATATTTAGTATCTCTCTAGCTACAGGCATCTCATATTCAGCTTTTTTTCGCTCTTCAAGACGCTTGATCTGCGTTTTGCAAAACAGATCCACTACCTCATACTTACCAAGATGAGATTCATACATAGCTATCTGGCTGTTTTCCAACTCTTTTAGCTCTGTCCTACCAAGCAGACTATAGAAAAAATCCAAAGCTACAGGAACCATATCTATGGACTTGATAACACCATTCTTTTTTGATAATTGAATCAATCCGGCATCTTCAAGTCCACGTAATTCTCTTTCAAAATCTTCCTGCTCATCAAGATTGGCAAAATCAGAATCGTAATCCCTGAAAAAATCTGAAGGTTTAACCTTAAAACTCTGGTTTACAGCGTTTTCGCCACGATATGTCTTGCTCTTCTCGAATTTATCGAGGAGAGCTTTAAGGACTTCTTTCTGGCGCTTATTTAATTTTATTGACTTACCTGTCATATCAGAAATCACTCCTCAAGGTTTTTAAGAAGACCTTCAACCGCAAAGCTTTGGCGACCCTTAGGAACCAGCGTAATTGTCGTCTGTATATGGGAACCTATACTGTTTATCTTATCCGGCGGCGCTGCATAAACCACCTGGAAATCATTTGTCTCCAGGTAGTCGACCATCTGCTCAATTCGTTCTCTGGAAAGTGCAGAGAAGGCCTCATCTATGAATGCCAGACGAGCACTGCTACGGTCCTTAGGATATAACTGAAGAAGGCTTGCTGCCAAAATGATAAAGTAAGGAGTCTGCTTTTCACCATTACTTGCCGATCCCTGCTTCTTTGACAAAGTAGCCTGAACTTCATCCTCTCCCTGCTTACTTATAATTCGCATATCGTAAGTAAAGTACTTTCTATAATCTGTGTATTCTGCCTCATCTTCTTCGTTAAGCACTATATCGATGAATTCCTTAATATCATGTTCACTGTCCTCATCATCTTTGATGACATTAAGATAATATTCTGCATTATCAAAATACTCATGCATCTGCTTACAAATCTTGAAGAACAGTGCTTTCCCTTCAGAATCCAGCCTTTCTTTCATCTCAAACTGATAAACATCATTTCCAAAAGGGCGACCTTTTAACTCTTTATTGATCTTATCAATTTCTTCTTTAGCATCACGAATTGTTTCATTTATCTCAGCAACAAAATCTCCCACAAAAGCACTCTGAAGCTTTTCGCCCTGCTTTTCCAGTTTCTGTTTTGCTTCCTCAATCTGAACATTAGCAAGATTACGATACTGCTCTCTGTAATAACCAATAAAGGATACTCCACGCATCTGGTTATCTGTTCCGTTTATTCTGCAATACTGCAGGTGAGCATCTTCAAGTTCTTTCTTGGATTTCTCCAATTCGCCTGCCCATTCACGCACTGTTTTTTCTGTAATGGCAGTTTCTTTCTTCTGAGTCTGCTGATTATACATATCAATAGCTGGTTGCCTTAACTCTGGCATCTCTCGACATTCCTGTTCAAACTCCTTCTGAGCAGACTCTTGTATCTGTTCTTTTAAAGAGATGTCTTTCTGTATTCTTTCTATTTCCTTCTCTGAACCACCTATATTTTTATAAAGAGCTCGGATATCCTCTTCTATCCGGTGATGGTTAGCCTTTGCCTTACTGAACGTCTCAAGCATAGCAGTAAGGCTCGGATCCTTCTCATAGTTTTCCTTCTCGCTCTTGGCAGCTCTCAGACTTTCCTTTACAGCATCATACTCATTTACAGCTTCAAAATCATAGTCATCCTGGTTTAAGGATTTTTTCTGTAATCCGATAATCTCTGCATTCAACGAATCATTAAGCGCAGAACGCTCTTTTATACTTTCCTCAAGTGCGCAGATTTCTTTTTCCAAATCCTCTATTTGTAGTTTAATAGCATCCTGACCGATAAAAAGTTTTGTACCGTTAATCTGCATCTTGCCAACAGCATAACTCTTGGCAAGCATACCATTAGGCATAATTGCACCTTTAGGATACTCATGAAGTTCATCCACTGTTTCACAGAGATGGATTCCATTAAGCAAATAGTTAGCATACATGCGGGCTGTAGGATTGATAATCTCCAGTTGCTCAGCCGCGGAGCCAGCTACTATCTCTGTAGCTTCAAGCTTATCTGCTATTACAACTTTACCCTTAGTCGCAAGATTATCATTAACAATTTTCAAAACCTGAGCTGTGTATTTTGGATCAACTATGATATTAAAGCGCTTTCCGCCCAGGAATGTCTCTATGGCTCGTCTCCACTTTTTATCTTTGACTTCCGTAATAAGTTCAACAAAGAACTTAACATCTGTCGAGATATTCTGCTTCTTAAGCTCATCAGAAATCAAACTCCTAGTCTTCTCATATCCGGGCTCAAATACAAGCTTATTTCCTTCGAGCTGCTTTTTCTCGTCAAGTTTCTGAGCAAGAGAATCGTTATCCTTCTCAATTTGGTCCCTGTTCCTAAGCTGCTCCAACTTCTTATGCTCACAAATACGCTTAATCTCTTCAGAAAAAGCATAAAAAGCAGAAACCTTCTTAGTAGTATCGCCTTTAGATGAGATAGTAGTCAGTTCATCCTTAACATCAAGAGTTAGCTGCAATTCTTCTGAATAGTCCTGCATTAATCTATCGATCCACTCTTGAAGATCTTCAACTTCTTTAACATACCTTGAAAGAAGATCGCGCTCCTTCGTAAGCCTTTCTATCTGATCTTCAAAGCGTTTAAGAGTACTGCTTATATCCTGGTAATCACTGCTACTATTTAATTCTTCAAGCTTATGTCTTGCATCTTCGAGTTCTTTATCTTTCTTTTCCTTCTTATCAAGCAGAAATGCAAGTCCTGCTTCCTCTTGTCCCTTTGCGCTCCTTAGCTTCTCTATAGCCTGTACCGCACTCTGCCATTTCTGATATCCCAGCACTAATCGGCGCTTATTATAATCAGAGTACTTCTGCTCGTATTCTCTCGTACAGTCTTCTATATGCTCCAAAACCTTTTTGCTTTCAAGCATGTCATCATATGTCTGCCTGATTTCCTCATAATTGGCTCTCTGTTCCTTAAGATCCGCCAAAGAAGACATCTCTCCCTCTTCAAGAACACATTCCTGAATAAACTTGTCTATGTTCTTCTGAGGATCAAAGGACATCATTTTTATGATCTTGGATTTATATTTTGAAACTTCACAGCGAAGTCCCATTGCCTGAAGAACCTGCTTGGTTCCTCTCTCCATTCCCATAAATTCTTTACTGCTGATGTGTTGTCCTTTTACAGTAATCTGGCTTTTGGGATAAACCGATAACTTTCCATCCTTCTCTTCGCAGAAAATAATATCAGAAAGAGACGTATCTTTAGCAACATACCAATAAGAATTTGCTTTAGACTCGTCCTTCTTAAGCTCAATGGTAACAAATACAACCATCTTAGCCTTTTCAACTGGAGAATAGAATTCCATTGCGATATAGCTCACTACATCCATATTTCCGCGCAAGTATCTACCAGCGCCTTCACTATGAGTATCGCCACGGACATACGCCGCTACACTTCTGTCACGGTCTTTGGCTGCTATATTAAAATGAGTGTTTCCCGTTAAAAGATAAGTTATTGCATCAAGAACAGTAGACTTTCCAGTTCCATTATTTCCTGTAATTAACGTGGATCCTTCGAACTTCATCTTTACACTGGTAAATCGCGACCAGTTAATGAGCTGAAGACCGGTAGCAACTTTTCGATTACTCGTCATAATCCGGTTCCTCCATTTCTTCCTCATCGTCGTCTACGGATGCTTTTATGGATTTTATCTTCTTACCATTTTCCTCAACTAAATTCTGAAACTCTACACTATCAAGTGCAAACTGGATAGACGGATATATCTTTATACTGCAATCCGGATCGCCAAGCTTTCCTGACACCTCAACCAAATTATATTTTGCGAAAAGCTTAAGGATATCAGCCATCAGAGTCTTTCCGTCAAAATCTTCTCTGAAACCGTATTTCTCCAGTTCCTGCTTTAAATCCAAGATTGAAATGACAATACCTTTTGAAAGGTTACCACGGCGTATACGATCAAGATAAACTGTCCACAGGCAACACAAAACAACAGTGTCTGCTTTGCGAAGTCTTAATCTGTTTGCCTGTATCTTACCCGAATCAGAAGAATCTCCGGAATTTACAAGCATAGTGACACCGTTGTCTCTGTCAACTTTGATATCAAAACCCATATGGCTTAAATATGAACTTACAGTTTCTTCATTCTTAGCCACAAAAGTATAAAGCTTCTTACTGTCATCATCTTTTTCTTTAACTATGAATGTAGATTTTAATAATCTCCTACACACACGCTGAAACAGGTCCTTCTCACTGGAAGTATACATATCCCAATCTGCTTCAAACCCCATTTGCTTTTCTCCTTATTTTGAACCGGCGCAAAATCATATCATTTGCTTCCATATACCCATCTTCAACTGTTATCTCAAATCCATTTTCCTCACAATAAGCCACTGCAGAAATATCAGAAAGAAGCTCTTTCTTGTTAGAAAGTGGAAGTTGCGAGCTATCGAGTTCGTCCTTTCCTTTCATTTGCTCGTCCAAATATATCTTCATACGCTTCTTGGAATATGGATTATAGGCTTCTTTTTCCAGTGCAGAAATTGCATCATCCTTGTCCTGCTGAGTAAGAGTCTCTGTATCTGTCGTTACCGCCTTTTTAATGGTCTTACTCTTGCGAGGGTTCCATAGAGATGCTGTATCTATATACTCATTCTTGTCAAACTTGTATAGCTTAGTCATCTCATCAGAAAGATCGTCTAGAAGATTTCCTTCGTCTATGCTCGTCCTAAGCATCTTCAATACCTGCTCAACATTGCCCTGAGCATCTTTTCCGCTGTTGCGGATAAAACGAATCCTTCCAACTGCGATATGAATATGCATGTTGATCTTATGCTTTATATCACGCATGATGCGGTCATAATCTTCATTAAGGAATTTCTTGGTATTCTCCACCATATCAAGAACAAGTTCCGCCGCCTCATCTTCCGAAACATTTTCTTCAATAGCACATCCATACATTATCAGTTCACGCATTTCCGGATTGCTCACTATCTCATCCAGTTTTGAACGGATATGACTTCGATACATATGTATATTCTGCTGTTTAGTGAGACGGGCATATTCCCTAATAAATTCACCATCACAATATTCCAACAGGTGGTCAGTAAGAGTTTCTAGCGATGTCTCACGGGTTAATTCTTCTATCTTCTTACGAATAAATGTTGATAATCTCTTTAATGATTTAGATAATGCCTTAGCATTGTTATAAACAGCCTTAACTGCATTTACATACGGATCTGCCTTCCACTGATCAGAATTCATCAACGTATTATAAATGTTATAAATGTACGAAGAATACTCAACCTTCTCAGGTTGTTCCAATGCAAGCAAAAACTCAGAAAGCGCAATACCTGCCTCCGTCATGATAATATACTTCTCATAGGAAGCATCATCAGTTTCTTCAGTCAACCAGCCACAGTCTTCATCTGTAAACTTTCGAATTATACTGTTAGCAACATCCGAGCTCTTCTCATCAGCATCTTCTTCTGAGAAACTCAGATTATTCTCAAAAATATAACTGGCAAGAGCATCGCGTAGCTGTTTACGACTAATTCGATAAGAGACCTCCATATCGTACTGTGAATATATTTCAAGGAGACAACCGGCATTATTCATATAGTCACTGCCGCTTGATAGCATATTAAAAAATCCTGATGGTATGCGATTAAATACATTTGGTGCCATATTTGCCTCCTCTCCTTGCATTTTCATTGGATAGAATTCTAAATCCTCAGATCTCTTTATCTTTTTTTCTATTATGACATATCCTAAACAAGTGTAGTCCACTAACGTTCTCATACCTTATATACGTTAAAAACACTGTTTCAGCGCACATGCCAGGGCTGCGGAATCATGTTGAAAAAAAGTTTTAGATCTTTGCCGCCTCGTAGCCTGCTTCCATTTTAGTGTTCTCGCCATAGACATTATTTTAAAATACATGATGCCAAAGAATGTGTTGTGACCAGTTTCTACTCCCGCCACAAGAAGCATATTACAAAACAAGGCTTGCTCCTTTCTCCATAATTTCAATTACATAATTGACTATTACATTTGGCGACACTGACTCAAAGTCTTGTTTCTCGCAGTATTGTACAACTCTTTCTACTAGTTTCCCATTTCCGTAACATTCCTGTTTAGCGGTCCAATCGATATAGCCTTCAAAACAACATCCTGACAGACCCTAGCTGTGGCAAGTTCTCTTGTCAGGCCATCTTCCATGTACATATCTATTATTTCATTTATATCCAGTTTACATTACCTCCTCATCCAGGGCTTTGGAAATCATTTTGCTTTTGGGGAATTTTTCGGCATACTCCTGGATTCGCCATATTTCAAGGTCACCAATTATTCCCCTATAATTTAACAGAATCTCTTTATAGATATCATAAGGCATAGAATTCTTATTCCGAAGAAGTTCGATGAGCATGCGTTCTTTGTCATATACCCTTATAGTAGCTCCATTCTTTTCTATTTCCTGTACTCCAAGCGGTAAAAGATCCTGACGCACATATAGCTGCTCCACTCTCTTATCTGTAATCCGAGCCGCTTTGGAAGATGTCGCGAGAGAATATTTCTCTGGTATCACATCTGTAAGACCGTGAATATAGAAAGCATATTCTCCTGCAAGTATGGCTTTTGGATATTTTTTTAATATAACTTCCAGCTCATTATTGTACTTTCGACTTGAATATATCCCATTTTCAATTTTAAAAACCACACCTGAATTTATGGCCTTCTTGAGTTTATAATCTGAGCCGTATTCTTTTATTGCTTCTTCATATGACAGAATCATTTTAAGTAATCCTCGGTAAAAAATGTTTTTATTCCTACTTTTACTTAAATATACTCTGTACATAGAATTAATTCAAGTAAATATCGGTAATATCATATTTTTTACCGGTATTCTCTGTCATTCATCCGCTGCTCCTCTTTTCTATCATGTTACTATTTATGATAAGTAATAGCCGGACACATGTCATTCGACTCGTGGTTGGTAAATTCAGATACTTTTCAAAAAAATAAGAGCAGCATTACTGCTAGAGCAGCTACACTGATATCAGTACTTGCTGTACCAGTTACACTGCTTGCAGGGCTACTCTTATCTAATCGTAAGAAGAAATAGATCTAATTCCTCTTATAACCTCTATCTTGACATAAAGCCAAACAAGTTATTATCTTACCATTTTTTTAGGAACAAACTCTATTTTTAAAGTACTGTCCATAGCTTCAGCAAGGCGTTTAAGAAGCGCAATGCTAGGATTTCTTGTACCCTTCTCCAATCTGCTTATGTCCGCTTGACTTATACCGCTCTTCTCTGACAATTCCAACTGAGTCATACCCGCATGAATTCTTGCATCAAGTATCGCTCTTGTAATATCCATTTCTGGTTGAAGTGCCTCATATTCACTTTTAAACTCAGGATCCTGCATAAGTTCATTGGTCAATTCCTGAAGATCACTCATACGTTCCCGCCTCCTTCCTACTATGGTAGTCGGTTCTTCTCTGCTTAGCTAAATCAATTTCTCCTCTAGGTGTTTTCTGTTGTTTTTTAACAAAACCATTAGTAGCAATTATGATTTGCCCCTTATCAAAGAAATACAATATCCTGACTATGTTATTTCCTTCACCACTACGTAATTCAAATATACCATCTTCCAGCTCTTTTGAAAGAGGTTCTCTAGCAAGATTGCCATACTCCTCAAGCAAGTGAAGATTAGCCACAACCTTGGCCTTCATCTTTACATCCAAAGTCCTAATAAATAAACCAACAGGCTTACTGCCGTCTATGTCTCTATAAAAATTTACTTGAAAACCAGACAAATTTTCTCCCTTTCTTTATGTTATATATAACATATTCTCTTCTTTTCGTCAAGAACATTAGCATAGTACATGTGGAACCGCAAAGCCACAAAATATCTAATTTTCCGCTGCGTTCACCATGTAAGAATCGTGCCCCATTATCCCCGCCATCCTCTATATTCTTTTAATGTACCTTTTACCATCATCAACATCTTTTCTGCCAATTTGCCGTTCTCTTTAACCTGAAGTATTAGCGGCTTGTCCAATTCATAATGAAGATATAGGATCTCAGTAATCCCCATCAATAATTCATCACGGCTTCTGCCAGGCATTTGAGGGAGCACTTTTCTTATTTGCTCTGATATTTCCATTACAATGTCCTGCCATACAGAAAACCACTGCTCACTCTCGAGAAGATTAAACTCCCCCATCCACTCTCTGGGAGTATGAATTTCATCCATTCCTCCACAAGTTGTAGGCTGCAGGATATAAAAAATCTTAGCTTTCTTTGCTTCGCGTGAAGCACCTCTCCCGAGAGGATACAAAGCACAAACTGTTGGTTTATTGCTATGGATCTTACATCGATTATCATCCATTAAAAAAGGACATTTACCATTATCTTCCCGCATTTTTAACGAAACCAATGGCATTTTGCTTGTATTTCCCAAATAGAGATTTCCATACTCCTGAAGCACTTCCGGCAACGGTTTATTCAACACCTTTGCCATACGGCAAAGGTCAAACGGTGAGAGCAAAATATCAACACGATTCTTACAACATTCTCCACATTGATCACAATGGAAATGAAATTCCTGATCTTTGCCAATAGGATGCTTCATTAGCTCTTCAATCATTTTCTGTCTATCATTCATGAATAATTCCTCTTTCTTTATTGTTACCATCAATGATAGGTAATAATTGAATTGCTGTCATTCGACTCGTGGTTGATAATCGTTACCTACTCCTCATTTTCCTTGCCACAAGTTTTTTTCTTGTTTTTGTCAAAAATGATAGTCAAAAGCAGCAACTATATAATAAACATCTCCATCCTTACAACGACGCATTAACTGCTCAGGGCTCTCAAAATCCCCATAATCACTGTAGAATTGCAAAGCACATGTATCATCCATTACACACTGCAGCTTATATAGCAAATACTGGATATCTCTGTCTTCACTATCCAAAAGTTTTTCCAATGTAAGAGCATTGCTGAATTCTTTTAAAGCCTTGCGATATCTTTTATAAACGCCTTTCATGAATTTTTCACGATTTTTAATGGTCATCTTGTACTGCACAAAGTTGTCTTCATGATAATCCTCATACTCCGTTTTCATGATCTCTGTCTGAAAAAATTCGGAGTAATATCCAGAAAAATAGTCCCTTGCTTCATACTCAAGATTCGTTACACCACAATAATCATATCCCCGGCGCTCTATCTGACTCACTGAAAAATAGTCATCGTCAATGACATCGTTTTCCGTAATCGGATTATCATTCAAAACAAAAATTGTAGAATGCATTATTTGTTCCCCTTATCTCCATAATAATTTCTCAGCTTTCAATTACTTATCTCAGGATACTCCACAATCAGTTTTTCAACATTGGGCGGTGCAAGCACTGCCATGATATCAGTGATGTCCTTTTCGTTCCCAATTGCCTTGAATCCAGCCCATGCGTATGGAGAATCCTTTATGGTCATGGCTACTGCTTTCCTGTCGTGGTCGTATTCTTCATAAAGACGCCTGGAATAGAGCATCATGTCTTCTGCTTTATGCTTCATCTCAGCAAACTGCCAATCATAGTACTTAATGATATGGGCATTATCCGGAAAATCTTTTGCCAGCTTTGAAAGATCCTCACCATTACAGAAAAACTCAGCCATTCTCTTTACAGTGAACACTTTATTCGTAGATAATCTGTGCATAGCCACGTATGTCGGAGACTTTATCTTGACCCTGTTATGTTTCTCATCAACCACGACAAAGCCCTCATCCTCTATCTCGCCACTCTTATTTAGCGCAAGAGCAGCAACAAGACACTCATTCAAAGATATTAGTGCAAAGCTCCTGGGTCTCCTAAATTGCAGAAGCTCTGTATCCAACTCTTCACCTGTAAGATTATTTCTTGCGGTCAGGAAGAACAAAGCAGTCATTTCATATCTGACAACAATCTGACTAAGTGGAGAAACAAGCTCAAAAATGTAGGTATAGTCTTTATTCAGTTTCTCAAAGGGAATCTCATTTATGTTTTCAGCACGGGCAATTATGTCCGCATAAGTCAGTTCGTTATACCCTGGAATAGCTGCGTCCTTAGCATCACAGGTAGAACTTGTCGCAAATCTCCATGCACCTTTGTACCAGAAAAGCTTTATCATAGAGCCATCTATTTTTTCCAGCACCCTGGCGCTATTCCAGTCGATATCTGCAGCATACTGTTCCTGTACATTAAAAAACTTATCAAACGGCCAGCAGACCACAGAAAGCTGAACCACGTCAATTATAATTCCTCTTGCTTCGCATACCAGCGGATCTGAGAAATCGGCTTCAGTTGCATATTTGAAGCACACCAGATCTCCGTTATGGTTTGTGCGTATAAATTTTTCATTCAGCTTCTCTTCCCAGGTATCCGGGTTATTCTTTATGAATTCTAATATTCTTGGCTTCATGTCTGTGTCTCTTTACTAATCCACTTCTTTTCTTTCTTCTCCACTGCATGATCAATCGTGATCCTGTGTATACTGTCGATATCATGCTGCCTCCCGTCTATGATCACTCATCATTTTTCATTAGATACTTGTTGTTTATCACTTTCATTGATAAAGGCCCGCTAAGTGTATAAGAGTGAACAGGCGTAACAGGCCTTATTACTATTCCCTCTCTTATTGTCCCATTGTATCCAACACCTTCTGCCCTTGCTAATAGAGCCGCCTCATCAGGATACTTTGCTAAGAGATCATCGCCTTCCTCTTCCACCGGAACCATCTGACATCCGACATATCTGCAGATTTCTTTAAGCGTTGCCAGGTCAGTTCTCTTATCATCAGCTCTTGCCGTAAATACAAACCACTCTGGCTTCTTAAGCCTAAGTCTGTTCTTCTGTATTCCTTCTCCGCACCATTCTCCCTGGAGAACCAAAGAGCTCAGTCCATGTTCCTCTACATATGTCTTCATCTTTTCTGGAATACCTGCTGTTTTTACATGCTCCACAAACGCTGACTTTCCGTCATCCTTATAAGTGAAGTTATGGCCGGTAAAAGAAATTTCTCCGTCCCTTACACCTATGGAATGACTTGAACCATCCATCTTGGTTGTTATGTAATAAGGCAGCCCCTTAAACTCATTAAGCAGCCCCGGCGCTGACTGTATCCTTGTCTCATCAGTCTTAGGTATATATCCTGGCCGATCACCTATCATGGTTCCTCCTGATCCTGCCCTTTCTGGCATTTCCCACTCGCGAACTCCAAGGATTTCCGTCACATCCATTCCTTCTTCAAGACTCATTCCCTGAAGCTTAGAGAGCTTATCAATCCCAAGGCATAATCCCTGGGATATCTCTCCCCTGAACTTCATAGTCTTTAGCCTGAATCCTTCACCCATAAAATCATTGCTTTTGTATGAGCTCTTTCTTAGGAATTCAAACTCCTCACTTACAGGGAGAAAAGAATCTATTTCAAAATAGACCACCAGATCCCCAACATAAAATTCTCCCTTTCCTCCAACACACTTCCATCCAAGAACCTGAAAAAGTTCCAGTCTATCTGCATCAGGTATTGGAAAGACTTCCTTTATCTTCTGTATTGATGCTAATTTTCTCATTTTTCTTCTCATCCTCCTCAAGTAAATTTCCGAATAAAGCTGCCATATTCATCACCAATCAAAATCCGAGATACTTTTTTCTAAGTTCAACATTAGCCAGCAAAGCTAGGTATCTCCTCATATTCATCCTACCTCTGTTACAGGTAACATTTTTACTTGAAAGATCCCAGCTCCCCCTAACCTTTTCGATAATTTTTCCCGCCTCTGCATTATCGTCATAAAGCTTTCTTAGTACTTCTACCGCTGCTCGATACTCCTTTTTGCTACCATTAGCTATAAACTCATAAAACATATCCTGAAAAGCAAATACTCGCTTATATCTACTTTCCACATCAAAAAGTAAATCAATTAGCTCCTTAACAAATTGCTGCGTATCACACTCATCCGGAGTACCCTTTAACGCTTCCTTATATTCCTCAACTCTTTTGTTAAGCCACTTTTCTGTTTCATCAGTTATTTCCACTTCGTCAGAGCCGTCCCACCAGAACAACCTATCTGCATCAGAAATGTAATAATTCGGATAACCCTTTAATTCATCAGGAGTCCCATAGAATGTAAAATAGCCATCATTCTTTAAAAACTCTGAAGTTTTTATCTTCCTTATTGGGCGTTCACGTCCCTCTTTTCTATAGGACAATAATTCGTCTGAGGCATATTTAGGCATTTTTTCATCGTTATACACCTCATCTTTTACACTCTTCCATTCAACCCAAAAATGCTTATCAAGCAATTCGCAGGTAAGATAAAGAATCGTCCTTGCATGTATGCTTAGTGAGCATTCTGCTAAAGCTTGAATGTATTCCTGACATCCACTTTCTCTCACACTATATTCCTTTTTGAGCATTTCAAGAATCAAGGAATATGCTTTCTCAGTACCATATTTTTCAACAGCAACTTCAATAGCTTTTTTACACTTCAAAACATCCGCCGGATATGTTCCTACCATAACCTCCGTTTCACATAGAGCTTCTGTCCCATTATCTATATAGAGTAAATCAGTAAGGTCCACTCCTCCTGCATATTGCATTAGGTAGCTTGGGATTATCCCCATCAAATGCCTTGCTTGTATAGGCTCGTCATTATATTCCAGATGTTCAAATGCATAGCTTTCAACCACTTCCCACAAGTTGAAACGTCTACTAATAGAGAAGTCCGCATCCAGTAAATGATTAATCCATCCGGTATAATACGCACTTGAAACAATTTCGTCATTAATATCAGCAAGCCCTACACCTTCATCATATAGTTCATACAAGCATCGAACTGCTGTTACGACATAGTTGAACTCGTTTGAACCAATCTTATTTGTGTAAAAATGCTGTCTACCATAGATATACCCAGCGTTTTCCCAAGAATCTTCTTCAAAATAATTGTAATAAAAATCAACATCCTCCCCAGTCTTTATAGTTACCGGATCAAGCAATATAATCTTTTTGCTGTACATTTCAACGTTCCTAAGATGCATCATTCCACCATAATAAAGAATCTTAGAAACCGCATTTGAAAATTCTTCTATCTTATCAACACTTATTATCTCTGGCCCAGAGTATCCTCCAAATGTTCCCATACCTTTTCTCCTTTAGAATCCCAATAATTCCATTCTCTTTTCCTTGTTTGCCAATAGCCCTAGAAGTGCATTTAGCTTCTGTTTATCAAAATCACTCCTACTTCGTTTCAAAACCCATTGTTTTGCTTGACTTTTAGTCAACTCAGGAAATAACTCCACACCGCTATCTAACATTGTTTTCAGCAAATACATTATCTTTTTTGTACTTTCTGAATCAGGTTTTCCCTTTAGTTCTTTAAACAAAGCCGCATCCAACCTGCGAACAGCCCAGTCATTCCTTATTTCTTCCATAACGCCCTTGAGCTCATTTAATGAATCATGCTCATCCGGAACTTCTTCACTCGCCTTTTCTTTCCATTTTTCTATCTCACGACGCATTTCATCTGATATTGCCAACTCCCTATCGCCAAATTCTCCGAGAGCCTCATCATCATCAATTCTCTGTATTGCCTTGTAAAAATGAAATACTTTATGCTCTTTTTCATAAGACTTATCCATATCATCTATAGAATCCACATAAAACCCATTTGCAGCGAATCGTTCCCATTCCTGCCAAAAATCTGTGCCCCTTACAATCGAATAACATTTCACCAACACCTGCGAAGTTAAGTACCTGGATAGTTCTGCAACAATCCCATAATTTGTCTGCTCCTCAGCTAGTTTTGTTCTCTCTTCCAATGACATTGGAATTAGCTTTTCAAGAAATATGCATATATCTTTTTTCTCTTTTTCCAACGACAAAAATGTGCTATACAGAAAGTTACATCGGTCTATAAAAAGTGCGTTTTCTATCTGATGCCTATCAAAATTAACTTCCTTCAAGTCATTTACAAACTCAGAATCCTTTTTAACCATAAGAACATTGAAAATTTGCGAGACATTAATCCGCTCAAAGTCCAGTGGAAACACATGCACAAGACTATATCCTTCAATTGTCTCTACTTCTTTACATTCTTTGCAGAATACATACATCGTCCATATATCTGCTCTATGTGGAAATCTCAGCCTAACACCAATCAAATTCTCTACCATCAAAGCACTTGTGTTTATATCTATGAGCTTTTTTTCTCTAGCTACGTAACACGGCGTAATTGAATATGACTCCAACAAAGCCATTACCATAACCAAAGCTATGCCCATTTCATTAAAGCCTGGTTCATTTACTTCAAGTGTGCACGTTTCTGTATCATAGGAGGACACACCTCTCACGTAATTTTCATATATTGAATAGTCAAAAAGTATCTTTCCACTCTTATTTCTTTTTACACGTTCAGCCACTTCTGTATCTAAGTCACCGATCTTGACTTTCTTTATTTTTCTGAGACCACTTCTGTCAAGTAACTTAAGTACATAGTCATTTAGTTCTTCTCTCTTTTCCTCAGGTATTGTTACTTCACCAACCAGTCTATAGAATTCATTAAACGCCATACCTTTCCACCCTTCTCCTTAACTATTTTTATTTTATTGTAATGAATTGCACTACAAATCTCATTCGCCGCGTGGTTGAAAAACTATAAAGAAATTTCCTGTAAAAAGAAAGAAGAGGACTTTCGTCCTCTCCTGCTGTGTAATGAATAAGAATGTCCTCAATATGGCATCCAAACAATATGCTAAGTCTTACAAGATTGTCAGCGTTTGGTAAGCACTGACCGCGCTGCCATTTATAAATGGCCTGTTCTGATTCGAGCCCCAGAGCATTTGCAAGATCAAACACTCTCATGTTGTGCTCTTTACGAAGCTGCTTGATCCGATCACCAGTTGCCTGCATGTCAACAAACACATCAAAAATCTCCATGGCTGCCTCCTTAAAAATGGAATCCACAACGTGTTACCAGTATATCATTTTTCGTTATTAAAAAACATAAACCTCTGGTTCAGTTTTTTAAACAACATCCTTCAAAAGCCTATAGATTGCCACACCATTCTTTAAACCGAACTCATGAAGAGTTCCTGTATCTGACTGTACCCACGGGCAAGCCCGTGGGGTTCTGATTAGCAAGTGTAGCTTGTAATCGTACATCATTTTCAGACTTTGGAGTTACAAGTGTAAATCTGTTTAAATCAGGACTTTTATTACCAAGCAGTCCAACGACCACATTAGCGGTAAATTTTTGCTTTTTAACAAGGAAGTACAGTCAATCTCCCTGATTATTAAGTTGTTAGCTATTTTAATTCCACTGTTTAATATTTTAAGTTTATTAGCCTTAATCCAAGTGATTAGAGCTTTTTCTTTGTTGTATTGTTCCTTAAATTTTGTATTTTATCTTCTTCAACTGAATATATACGTGCAAGGTTTTCAAGTTCCTTTTTCCACTCAGAAGGTATGGAAATGTTGATTTGTACGTTATCGCTTTTTGGTCGTGCCATTTATCTGCCCCTCCATACTTTCAATAATTCACCAGCTGTAAAATCGGGTTCCAAACTTTCTTCTCTTAAAAGCTTCCTCACAAACTTTGCGTCAAATTTATCGTCGGGAGCCATTGTACCTTTAGCAATCTCAAATGCATAGGAATCCATCAGCTTTACAAAAGACTTGTTCTGTTCCATCCATTGTTCAATATGTCGCTTTCTTGCAAGATGTTCCTTATCTTTACTCTTGTCTCTATTTTTATATGCAAAAGCGGCATATGCCTTTTGTGCTGTTTTATACCCATACCCCTGAGCATCATCAAGAACCTCACCAGTATCGGTTGACACTATACAGTATCTCATTTCAAATGTGTCATATGCTGGAGAATTATTCCAAGGTTCTTCCTTGTCTACAACTGCATCATGATGTGTGGTTACTTTGTATTGGATTGCTTTGTAGGTTTTATCCATAATTTTTGTGTACCTCATGTATTTATTACATAGATTATGTATTTTTCTATGTATATGTCAAAAAGAAAAAGGCTTCATCCCACAGGCGAGCCTGTGGTTTTTCGCCTACGTTAAGCTAAAATTTACTTTATAACCTGGCATTTCTAAAATTATCTTCCTTTAAATCACCTGTGCAAATTGCTGGGATGGTTTCAAATCCCATAATATCCACTAAGCTCTGATACATATATTCCCTTTTCTTTCGTACGTCCTTAATTGTAATTCCAACGACAACCTACTGCATTAAACGCTTAGTTGAAATAAATCTCTGTTATAATATTTCTAGAATGGATTTCAACTCTAGAGTCACAAACCGGAGATTATAAAATGAAAAACGAAAGCAAGGACAACTCATTTTCATCCTTAAGTGCACAACTTGAGGAAAACAACAAAAAAATATCTGCTCTTTTGTCAGAAAACGAAAATATTTTGCGCCGTATGGGCTATAAGCCTCCTGCAACAAACATGGCACTCAATAAGAAATCAAGGATCATATTTCCTTCAGGATATATAAGGACCAAATCTTATTTCACAAAGAAATACAGGCTAAATGAATTCTTCTCAAACGCTGAACTTGCTACCAACATGGCTTATGCACTACAGTTATCTGATTTATACAATTTTATTTTGAATAGATTCAATATTTGGGGGCCACTAGAAACCATGGTATATAAAGCCGCCATAATAAACTATGTGTGCATTATTGAATCCTTTATTGGGCAAGTTTTCGACGACATGCATAAATACTGCGGAAAATGTAATAAGCATAACCACTGTGAATTTTTCATGCCGAAAGTCAATAACTTTGCACAAAAGCTCGATGCTATAGAAAAAAGCGGAATCTTAAGCCTTACATCGATGCATTATGCCCAGATTCGTGAAGCATATCATCTCCGCAATCATATGCATATCTATACTGCAGCAAGGCAAAATGAACATACTCAGAAAGCTTTTAATACCAAGCTTCACAATAACATAATCAAGATAATGCAGATCGTGGTTGTCTCTCTCTATAATGATATGCTCCCAGCCACAAAAACCTGTTACAAGGATACTCTGTAACTAGTGTAGTGTCTCGTTGACGATTAATCAAAACTCACCCCTGTCACAGGACAGGGTATAGTGAGCTCAGTTTGAT
>SVGC01000043.1 GCA_015056495.1 Butyrivibrio sp. | reverse complement strand
GTTGCGCCATACAGAAGAAAAGGCTCAATCCCAGATGTGTCCTAGGATTGAGCCTGTTTTGCTTCTGAACTTGAGATAATATACTGTTTTGAGCATTTTATGTCAAATAAAATATTATTTATTTGTACCACATGCATTAAGCAAATAAAAAAGCTGCAAACTCAGATAAACTCTAAGTTTACAGCCATACATAATTACTGCCGGCGACCGGCATCGAACCTGTCGCAGACTCAATCTCCACAATCTTAACTATAAAATTTTTATCTCAGATTTCTCCCTCAAAAACCGTAGTAGCAGGGCCTGTCATGAATACGGTGTTCAGTTCCCTGTCCCACTTGCAGATAATATCTCCACCAAGTACGTGTACTGTGATCTCATCCTCTGTCTTGTCATTCAATACACAGGCTACTGCTGTTGCACAACATCCTGTTCCGCAGGCAAGAGTTTCGCCTGTGCCACGCTCCCACACTCTCATATGGACATTTCTGGCATCATCTACCACTACAAATTCAGTGTTAGTCCTGTTAGGGAAAAACTCATGATTTTCAAATAATGGTCCTACGCTCTCAATGTCAAAAGCCTTGATATCTGTTCCTTCAGGCAGGAACACTACTGCATGAGGATTGCCCATTGAAACACAAGTCATGTGGTACTCTGTGCCGTTAACAGTGATAGGATAATCTACAATCTTGTCTCGCTTCATAGCTTCTGCATCAAGAGCCACTGGAACCTTTGAAGGCTCTAAAATAGGCGCATTCATATCTACTTTTACTTTAGTAACATAACTATTTTCAACAGTCAGATCCAATATCTTCACTGCACCGCTACTGACAATCTTCACTGTTTCCTTATCTGTCATCCTGTGATCGTACACATACTTAGCAACACATCTGATGCCATTACCACACATCTCAGAACGGCTGCCATCTGCGTTATACATCTCCATCTCAAAATCAGCACTGCCATCCTCAACAGGATTGATAAAAATAACTCCATCAGAGCCTATTCCAAAGTGTCTGTCTGAAAGCCTTCTGACAAGCTCCGGTTTATCTTCAAGAGCTACTTTTTCAACAGCTCCGTTTATATAAACATAGTCATTTCCACAACCTTCCATCTTAGTAAATCGCATACTTTTTTCTCCTCGCTTTCCCATACCCAGATCTTCATCTGCAAAAAAACTGTGACAACTTCATTTATTTTCGCAAAATATAAATCATCTAAAACCAGAATCAATTCTCATTTATAATACACGAAAAAAATGGCGCATATCAACAAAGATATACGCCATTGTATAAATATTTAAGCCTCTGCAGCCTTAAGAGCCTCTGCAATTACCTGATCCATGTTGTAGTACTTGTATTGGCCTAAGCGACCGCCAAATATCACACCACTAAAGTTATCTGCAAGCTCCTTATACTGAGCATACAGGCTATTGTTGCGCTCATCATTCATTGGATAATATGGTTCATCACCATGCTTCCAAGTAGCAGGATATTCGCGGGTTACAACAGTACCCTTACCCTTGCCATATTCAAAGTGCTTGTGCTCAATGATACGAGTGTAAGGAACTTCTCTCTCAGTGTAATTAACTACTGCATTTCCCTGGTAATTATCTACCTCAGGAAGGCTCTCTGTCTCAAATCTAAGAGATCTGTATTCCAGTGTTCCCAGCTTGTATCCAAAGAACTCATCAATCATGCCTGTGAATACTATTTTTTCAAAAGAATCACCATTAACTGAAGCAAAAGGCTTGGCAATAACGCCGTCAGCCATCTGTACAAAATCGTAATAATCAACGCCGGTACGGACTTCAATGCTTCCTTCAGGAACATTATCTGCAGCATCCTCACAGGCTGCCATTCCAAGCATTCTTTCAATCATAAGAGTATATCCGCCAATAGGTATTCCCTGGTACAGATCATTAAAATAGTTATTATCATAAATGAATCTAAATGGAAGTCTCTTGATGATAAATGCTGGAAGATCTTTGCAGTCACGTCCCCACTGCTTTTCTGTGTAGCCTTTGATAAGTTTAGTATAAATATCACGGCCTGCCAGGCTAAGAGCCTGTTCTTCAAGGTTGGCTGCTTCAAACTCTGTTGAAGCTTCTTCGCCTCTTTCGCTTCGTATTCTAGCGATTTCCTCCTGGGACTGCTTTTCTATTATAGCCTTAGCTTCTTCAGGAGTTCTGATATTCCACATCTTACTAAATGTGTTCATGTTAAATGGCAGATTGTAAAGTTCATCCTTATAAACCGCCACTGGAGAGTTAACATAGTTATTAAACTCAGCAAACTTGTTTATATATTTCCAGACTTTCTTATCTGAGGTATGAAAAATATGGGCACCGTACTTGTGTACGTTGATGCCCATATCTTCATAAGTATATATATTGCCGCCGATGTTCTCTCTGCGGTCGATAACTAGGATTTTTTTACCCGATCTAGCCATCTCATGTGCAAACACAGCACCATAAAGTCCCGCGCCTACAACCAAATAATCGTATCTCATAAGTTCCCCCTATGGGTAAAAAAGGATTCAAATTTTAGTAATTATTATAATGTAAAAAAATCAAGCTTTGTACTTCTCAAGTGAAGCAAAATCGCTCATAAGATCAAGAACTTTCTTACGTCCTGACTTATTAAGCTTAACATACTGCTGCATAACGCGGTTCTCAACGATCTTATCACCAAGATCTGCGCCTTTCTCAAGGGATGTGAAATCAACTGGGTTAAGATTAAGCTTATCGCACATTCTGATAACTGTTCCATAAGCCATACCCTCGATTCCCCTGTCAAGAGCTGTAACCAATGTGCTATATGGAATAGACATTTCAAGTGCAAACTGTCTAACACTCTTATACTGACCTAGAATCTCCTTTTTTAGTATCTCTGCTTTTGTCATGATGCTACCTCCTATAAAGTGCTAAAATCTACTGCCATCCAAAAGACGAAAAAATTCTCTTCGGTGCTAGTTAAGTATACATCATGAACGTTTTTTCGTCATTACCCTTTTTGTTAAAATTTGTCATAAATTTTTATTAACAATTATAACTTTTTTGAGCACAATCACGAAAAAAGCATTAACCTTATATTTTTTTATAAACTTTCACAAATAATACACATTTTTCCGTTATAGTTAAACCTTATTTTTTGATATTTTGCATATCAAATTATCGTTTGAGACACAGCTGTCATAATTTTTTTATCGATAAATCATAAACCAAGTATCTGTTTCTTTTTAGTCTCATATTCCTCCCGCGTCAGTATTCCCTCGTCATATAAAGCTTTCAGCTTTCTGAGATTTTCATCATCAACCTGTTCCTCTGACTGCGACAATGCTTTTATATGCTCATTGAGGTAGATAAATACATCACTGAATTTTTCCCTTGGTATCACAAATATGTTATGACTATCATCCTTACCGACGATGTCTATATTGCCCATCTTCTTCTCAACACTTCTGACCTCAAGATAAGGCAGGACCATACTTTTGTTCTTATTCTCAGTTACAAACTCAGCTCTGTCAGCATAGATAACAAGCTCTCCAGACAAAAATCCTGTTGTAGTCTTGATCTCAAACACAGGCTTATTGTTGTTGGCGCGCATCTCAGCAATTACTGCTGCATCAGCTCTGGAGGCAGCCACATCAAGATCGATCTCAGTAGCTGCAGAAGCTGCGTTTTCCACCTCAGTTACTTTGCCATCTTTGACAGTATAATTGTGCCTGGGAGTCAAAATAGTCTCAATAAGTCCGGACAATGAGTTGTACTCAACCTCGATCATCTGATTCTGTGTAATATTGAGATCTATTGTTTTTTCCCTTACTTTAAAAGCAAATTTGATACTGTGCCAACCGCTCTGCATATTGTTGATGACTATTTTTTCACCACTCTTAAGATGGTAAACGGAATCATCATCAATAAATATAGTCATTGGAGGATTATTATCAAATCGCTGTCCCTTGCGTACTATGGTCAATCTGACGCAATCCAGGTTATCCAGCGGTTCTCCGCAATATGGGCAGAACTTAAACTTATCACCAGCATTCTTACGACATTTTGGACATATCATGTGTATATATACCCTCCGTCTTTCTTAAGTTTACTATCAAATACTTCATGTACCTTGTCAGGATTATCTTTGAGCAATCCATCAGATACAATGATATAGTCAAAAAAGTTATCTCCCCATGGAAGCTGCATCACCAGCGGATCTCCCACCAATATTTCAGAAAAACTGCTCCCTGCTGCCACTTGTCCTATAGCTGCAATTCCCGGCGCCCTCTCGATTCCAGCCACGTAAGAATTAGGAAAAATATATTTGAGGGTTCCAATAGTAGCACCAAAACCACATCCCAGCTCCAATATCCTTAATGGATAAGCTGATATCCTTGCCGAAATATCTGTTTTATGATCAATGGCGACAGTCTTTTTCTTTTTGTCCTTCGTAGATACTTTTCCTGCGGTCTTGGCAAAAATCTCAACCACAGCGTCATCATCCGGACAAGAGTATTCCCAGATATCAAATCCCCACTTTTTAATGAATTTTTTTCTGGAGGCTTCCATTGCATTCTTTTTGCCTTCAAAGCCACTTCCGCCATAATGGTATATGTAACTGTTGTGGCACAGATATTGCTTGTATCCTGCAAGGGATAGTCTGATACCCAGATCATCGTCTTCAAAATATCCCGGAGAAAATCTGGTATCCAAAAGGTCACCTTCCATCAGTACATCCATCACCGCTTCACGCTTTATAAGCACAGCATATCCTGTCAGCCTCTGCCTGCTTTCATATTCATAATACAGATCAGGCCTGCGTACCTGGACTCTGTTTACAAAGGCTTCGTATGTAATGAATTTGCCTTCCGGTCTAAATGTAAGAGCTATATTTCCCTGTCTGTCCACTTGGCACTTTTTGATATAGGCTGCATCAGCTACCGCACTGGCAGATAGTTTGACGGAAGTTCCATTTTCTCTTGCGGTATAGACATCTATAGTCTGAAGAGTAGCATTGGATGACATGGCACCTGTTGCTCCCACATCTCTGCTGTCATATAGGCCCATTCTCAGCCAGAAAAGCGCATTAGGAGTTAATATTGCATCATTGTTCAAAAGGAATATATCATTCTCAGGATTGCAGCTTCTGACGCCAATATTGCAACCTTTTGGGAAGCCTACATTCTTTTTGTTCTCTATTAAAACAACATCTTCCTGCTGCCTCAGATACTCCAGAACACCATCAGTAGATGCGTTATCCACAACGACTATCTGATAATTATCTTCCAGTTCACTGCTCCTTATGGCAGCCAGACACTGCTTCATATATTCGATGTCGTTATAAGATACGATGACGATGGAAACCTGGCGAACCTTCATATTGGGTATTATCCTGAGCTCATTCAGGTGTTTATGAGTCATCTTGATGTCTTCTTCTATCTCTTTACTTGGGGACTCATAATACTTTTTTACCATATAAAAAAGAGCTCTTTCAAAGCACAGGAATGCCTTATTAACATTGCTCATCTGTAGATGATACGCCCCAAGCATATAAAAAAGCTCATAATTCTCCGGATCGATCTGAAGTCCGTCCGCTATAGCCTCCAATTCATCAGACAGATTACCTGCCTCCTCAAAGGCTGATGCTCTTAATACCTCTCCGTTCATGTCCCCTCCAACATTACTTTTTCTCTTGCTCCAAGGATCCTCAGAGCAAAAATAAGGTACTGTTTGAAATAACAAAAATATATGAATATTATAACATAAGAGCTTGCCACATGTTCATGTGACAAGCTCTTTTAGACAAAATTTAGTATTTAGAAATATTTTAATTTATAAGATCATCTCTATTGGCTTTTGAAGCTTTAGCCTTGATCTTAACTGCTTCAAGATCATCTATGGAGAATTTATATTTCTTTCCACAGAACTGGCAGCACAGTTCTACCTCTTTGCCATCTGCGATCATATCATCAAGCTCTTTGGTACCAATGAGCATAAGCGCTCTTTCAACTCTGTCTCTATCGCAATTACAGTAGAATCTAACAGGCATTGTTCCTGTAAATTCAACATCAAATCCATCAAGTGCCATCTGCAGCATCTCTTCAGGAGTATGTCCTGCACGGAGTATATCTGTAACAGATGTTATTTTTCTAAGACTCTCTTCAAGTTTGCTGATAGTTTCTTCGCTAGCGCCCGGCATGAGCTGGATTATGAATCCGCCTGCTGCCATTACATGTTCATCAGCATCAACCAGTACTCCAAGACCTACTGAAGATGGTGTCTGCTCAGATTCTGCAAAATAATATGTGATATCTTCAGCTATCTCACCTGTGTAGAGGCTTACTGTGCCCACATATGGATCCTTAAGTCCTGTATCTCTTATTACAGTAAGAGTTCCAGCGCCGATTCCTCCGCCAACATCAAGATGATCATTGGCATTGTGAGGAAGTACAACATCAGGGTTACCTACATAACCTTTGACATTTCCCTTATTATCAGCCGTTGCAAGAACACCTTTCAGAGGACCGTCTCCATCTATTCTGAGAGTGATCAGATCCTTGTCATTTTTTAACATGTCACCCATCATGACAGTTGCACTGAGTAGTCTGCCCAGAGCAGCTGTAGCAAGGGCTCTTGTGTTATGAGCCTGTCTTGCAGTCTCAACAAGTTCTTTTGAAGTTACAGCAAAAGCTCGTATCTGCGCATCTGCTGCAGTAGCTCTTACCATATAATCTTTTGTCTCTGTATTATTCATAACCATTAATACCTTTAATCTTTATTACAACTACTACTTGTTTATCAGAAAATAGTATAAAAAATCAGATATTCACAGAATCTTTCCCATGTTCTCTTGCGATCACATATATACGCTCACTGTTTTCATCCGGCTCTTTGTGAGTATCAGCATCAATAGCCTTTACAAATACCATACCTGCCTGTTCCACAAAGCCTTTCATCTCATCAAGAGTATATCCTCTCTGGAGATGTGTCTCAATAGATCTGGCAAATGTCTCATTTTTATCATCTATTGCTGTAAAAATAGTCAGGTCATATTCATTTATATGAGTATCTTCATCAAAAAAGTTTTCCCAGATAAAGCTGCAATCATCCCTGTTTTCAGCGATAGTAGTATCACCTATGACATCTCTATACTTGTGAAGCGTGTTGAAATCAAAGATAAATACTCCTCCCGGGAAGAGGAAATTATTTACCAGTTTGAAGGAATCCACTATGTCTGCATCTTCCAGAAGATAATTGACACTGTCGCACACACTGACAAATGTTCCGGCTGTGCAATAGAGATCTATGTCCCTCATATCCTGACACAGATACAGGATTTCATGGCCTGATTCTTCCTTTTTTTCCCTGGCTATCTCAAGCATCTCTTCTGACATATCAATACCGATCATATCATATCCAAGACTTGCCATCTCTTCTGTAAATGATCCGGTGCCGCATCCAAGCTCGACAACAAGGTTACGCTCCTGCATGAGTGCCATCTCTTCAGATATCTCTTCGCCATCCTGAGCAGCGCTGATGCCCTGATCATAAGTCTCAGAAATGCCAAACTCCTTTATAAGACCTGACACATATCCTGCCCACATCTTATAAGGAGTTTCATCCATAAATGTATCATATACTTTTGCAAAATCTGTATAAGCTTCCATTTCTATCCCTTACGCTGTGATACCAAACCACGCACCAAAACCTAAAGTACATACAACGCCAACAATTACGCCTGCAAGAGCGACTCCGCATATAACTGCAAGGATTGTCTTTTTAAAATCCATATCGAGGATACTTGCAGCAAGTGTTCCTGTCCATGCACCTGTTCCAGGAAGTGGAATACCAACAAAAAGCAGAAGTGCTAAGAATAAACCTCTTCCAGCCTTTTCCTGAAGCTTCTTTCCTCCCTTTTCACCTTTTTCAAGGCAGAAAGTAAAGAACTTACCGATAACAGGCTTATCCTTGCCCCATTCAAGTACTTTTCTTGCAAAAAAGTAGATAAGTGGCACTGGGATCATATTACCCAGAGCAATAAGAACATATCCCAAAAGCAGGTTAAATCCTGTAGATGTATGAGAAAAACCGTATGCAAAAGGTATTGCACCTCTAAGCTCAATGAGAGGTACCATTGAAACAAAGAAAACTGTTACATACTGACCAATTAATGATTCCATAAAAAAGTTGAGTAAAGCTTTAAGCATAGAAAAACTCCTTAATCATTCTTTTAAAAATTTTCGTAATACCCTTATAAGCTCGTCCATCTCTTCATCTGTTCCTATCGAAATCCTGAGATATTCGCTTATTCTAGGTAAATCAAAGCGACGAACTATTATACCATTTTGTCTCAAATAATCAAAGATGTCTTTCCCGTGTTTATCCGGATGCTTGGCAAAAATGAAGTTTGTCATGGAATCTCCAAATTCAAAGCCCAGGTCTTTCAGTTCTTTCTTGGCTCTTTCTCTGGTTGCAATGACCATTGATCTTGTTTTGTCAAAATAGTCTTTATCAGCTATTGCAGCTGCTCCAAGCTCTATGGAAGGCATGTTCATTGTATATGAGTTAAAGGAGAACTTAACATCATACAGGTATTTGATCAGTTTCTTGCATCCAAAGGCATAGCCTATTCTCATTCCAGCCATGGATCTTGATTTTGAAAAGGTCTGTACGACCAGGAGATTGTCGTATTTATCAATAAGTGGAAGAGCAGATTCTCCGCCAAAATCCACATATGCTTCATCAACGATGACGATGACATCGCTGTTTTTCCTTACAATCTCTTCAATTGCAGAAAGAGGCAGTGCTACGCCAGTTGGAGCATTAGGATTGGCAATGACTACTCCTCCATTTTCCACATAATAGTCCTCTGGATCTATTGTAAAATCTTCTTTTAAAGGAACCTGTGTATAAGGAATCCTGTACAGATCAGCCCACACATCATAAAAAGAATATGTGATATCCGGAAACAGTATATTTTTATCAGAGTTAAAAAATGTCAGAAAGGCCATAGCCAGCACATCGTCTGAACCCACTCCCACAAACACTTTTTCTGGATCTACAGAGTAAAAAGATGCAATTGCATCCACCAGCTTGGTGCAGGATGGATCAGGATATTTTCTGTAATCTGACACATCCATGTTTTTTAATGCCTCCACAACTCCTGGTGCAGGTGGATATGGATTTTCATTAGTATTTAACTTGATGATATTCTTTATCTTTGGCTGCTCGCCTGGTGTATATGGAACTACTTTTCTTACGTTATCTTCCCAGCTCATTGATTAACTCCTCTTTTTATATGATCATTTTCTAATTCTTATTGAATCATGCAAAAATGGTGTACCCCAGCACACTTTACTACGGTACACCACTAAATTATATAAATCTATAGTTTTAAAAGCAAGTCTATAAAAATAACTTCGTCTTATCAATCAAGGAGTTCACCTTCATAAAATACCGCCTGTTCTTCATTACCTATTTTTCTGTAGCACTCTATCAGCTTTCTTACTGGCAGCTCAGTGCCTTTTTTGATATCTATTATAGGCTCCGTCTCATAGGCTGCGTTGTAGTACCAGATGATCGCCTCATCTATATCACCTGCTGCCTCATAATGCATTCCCAGCTCATAACATACTTCACTGGAGCTTTCTGAAGCCATATCTTTGATAGCATATTTAAGGAGTTCCTCTGCGTCTTTTTTCATACGGGCAATATGCACCAGTATGACACTGGACTGTTTTACCTCATCCACACTGCGCTGCGGGTCTGCCACTGCCTGTTTAAAAAAGTTTTCCGCCTTGATAAAATCATCATCACTGCCTGCCATCATCAACTCTCTGGAGTACATCTTAAGCATACGGGCTGATATTGGCTCTCCAGCATCGACCTGCTTTCTGAATATATCAAGATCTCTTCCTGCATGATTTTCAGAAGGATGATGCATTATCTCTATATCACTGTCAAATACAACAGGGTCAAGCCTTACTCTCTCATGGATCCTGTCTTCCCAGACAAAATGCCTTACTCTCTTATAGAGTTTAGGTCTGTATTCTTTATCATAATTGTAGACTGTCTGATAAGCCAGCTGATTGCAGTAGTACATCTGGACTATGTCTACTTCCGGATTGTCTTTTAGAGCTTGTTTTACCAGAAGGAAACGTTCAATATTCTCCTCATCGATCTCCTCATCTGCATCTGCTGAATATATGTAGTCGCAGGTAGCTTTTGAAAAAGCAAAATTTCTGGCTGCTGAAAAATCATCGCACCACTGAAAATCATATACTTTTGCGCCATACTCTTTTGCAATATCTTTAGTACTGTCTGTAGAGCCTGTATCAACAATTATTATTTCGTCTGCGATAGTTGTAAGGCAGTCCAGACACTGTCTAAGCCTTGCTTCCTCATTTTTGACTATCATACATACACTGATCGTTGGCATGCCACTTTCCTCCCAAGGTATTTCAAAAACATGGGTAAAATGTTAAAATTATGCTGTTTAAAGCTCATCCATCTTTAAACATTATAACACGCAAGTGGTTGGGGAATATACAATAAGATGCATATTTTTAATCGTAAAACAAAATCTTTTTTTCAAAATAAATTTCTGTTAACTTTGACTGCCTCTATGGCATTATTATCCGGTTGTGATACAATCACTGACGAGCAAGTTCAAATAGACTATTCAAGCCCTTCTTCAGTTGTAGAAGCTGCAAATCTCAGAGATAGCGCAGGTTCTGCATACGATACCGGAAATGCTGATAGCACAAGCACTTCAGAAGAAGAGCTTGCTGCAACCAGCCTTAAGTCTGCAGATGTGCTTGTTGCAAAAGAAGATATACAGACCGTGGCAGATAGTACTGAGGTCCAATATAATCCTCAAACAGATCTTAGTGTTCCTACTTTTGTTACACAGATAGATGGTCTGTACTTCATAGTCGATTGCTACCACAACGAGATAATTTATTCAGATAGTCTGGATACTTACATATCCAACTGGTCTGTCATGACTTCAGATGTCACGCAGGCTCATACAATTGCCAGTGACGGTGATGTCTACCTTGTAGATGATACAGAAAATAACAGAGTTCTTGTCTATGAAAAATGTGATGGTAAGTTTATCAACACTCAGGTTTTTAATGAAATAGGAAACAGGCCCCATTATACTGTATATGACAATTGGACCGATACCTTCTATACCTGGAGTTCAACTACCGGAGAGCTCTACTGCTTTAGACACGGCGATGACAGTAATCAGATGTATCTGACTGAGATTCGTTCAATTGAGAGACTAAACAGCACCTATGTAAGGTCCTTTACTATCGTTGGAGATCTTATCTATTTTGTATCAGGTGTAACAGGCACAACAACTACTGCTTCTATCCTGTGTTGCGACCTATCTACATTGGATGTTTTGGCAGAATATGCTGTTCCAGATTCAATGGCGGGAATGGTCCAGATCACACCAATAGATGATTACTTCTATATAACCATTTCAACTGATGCCACAGGCAGTCAGGACGCTGCAACTATTATCCGTACCAATAGCCTTGAAGGTCTTATGGCTGGCGACTATGAAGATATTTACGCAACCTACTTTATCGGTGGCGGCACACCTTATTATATTTCCAAGGTTGATGATACCTATTTTCTCACTGAACATAGGCTCGCCGGACATTCGGTGTGGAGTTTTAATGTGGTGGACAATGAGATTCAGAATGTAATAAGTGTATATTGATTGTCCCTTCAATCCCTAAGCCAATCATTGGGACATTTAGTCATTTTATAGAAAGGTTTGGTCCTCTGATATATTATTTGAGGATCACTATGTAAGTCGTTATGAATAATACTGAAAAAGATAATACAGCCGGAAAAATAGCAGTTTTATCACTTTTTGCAGGATTGATGATAACCATTGCACAAACTGCTCCATTTATACAGAATGCTTCACACGGCAATCATGTTTTTGCCATGATCTTCATGATCACTATTTTTCTGGGAATATTTGTACATCTCTTCTTTAGTAAAAAGCTGAACTATCAAAGCACCTGTCTTTGGATAGCACTATTTGGAATAATAAACAGGTCATTTTTCGTGCTGATGGCAGATATTAATTCTCTGCAAAATGATGTCGGAACTTACACCGGCTATGGCACTGATACCATAAACAATGGCCATATAGGCTATATTGAATATATTTATAAATTCAGAGCTTTGCCAAACATGGATCCTTATGAACACTTTGGTTATTTCCACCCTCCTCTTCATCATCTGATAGAGGCTCTGTGGCTGACTTTGCAGAGGGCTATTGGTATTGCAGAAAATGTTGCCTTTGAAAACCTTCAGATTCCAACTCTTATCTATTCCTGCCTATGCATAGCAGTAATGTACAAAATACTTACTCTTACAAACCTAAGCAAAAAATATTACCCTGCTGGTCTTTTGATATTTGCTCTTCATCCTAGAATGCTGGTAGCTGCAGGAGCCGTTAATAACGATGCTTTGGCACTGCTGTTTCTCATGTGCACCATCTGGAGAATGATGGAATGGTTAAAAGACAAAACCATTAAAAACATTATTTTAATTGCTCTCTCCCTTGGTTTTGGTATGATAACCAAGCTAAATGTAGCAATTTGTGCCTTTTCCATTGCTGTGCTATATCTGTCCTGTTTTATCAAGTCCATCAAAACCGGAAACCTTGTCATTACTAAAAAGCTTTTCCTGCAATACGTTGTATTTGGAATAATATGCATACCGATTGGTCTGTCATACATAGTACGAAATCTCATCCTTTTTGGAGAAAAGCCTGGTATCCCGGCTCCATCAATACCATACAGTGATTCTTACATGTACACAGGCAGCTACTCACTATGGTCATATATAGGCTTCCCTCTGGACTGGAATTACATATGGCCATTCCATGGTGCCAGCGCTTCTTACGAGCACAATGCCTGGATCATATTGTTTAAGACTTCCCTTTTTGCAGAGGTCTTTCCTGCCGGCCTTGATGACTACGTCCTATCCATTGCGCAGATAGCTTATTTTGGTGCTATCGTGGCAGGTATTGTTTTAGGTATATTCGCCATATGCTATATGGTCTACCAGCTTATAAAAAAGACCGAAAACAGCCCAATAAACACAGTCCATGGATGCTTAAGCGAAAGTGATTGTATCAATGTACACTCAGAGATCAATCTTTTCATGCTTTTAACATTTGTATTTATGCTTTTAAGCTACATCATGTTTGTGATCAAATACCCATTTACCTGCAGCTGCGATTTCCGTTATATGGTGGCTTGCCTTGTATTTACTTCAATAGCCTTTGCTCAGATGCAGACAGCATTAAAAAATAGAGCAGCAGGCAGGATAGTTTTGTTTATCACAAACTTTGCACTTGCCTGTGCTCTACTTGGATCAAATCTGGTATTTCTATTTTGGAATGTTGTGTGATTCCGGTCACAGTTGTTTGATAAGATTCTTCATTTGAAGAGCATCACCATTTTGACATGCTTTCGGATTATATCTTGCTTTTTCATAAAGCAGATGTATCTGCCAGAGCATGTCATTTTCTTTATACATCTCTTTTGCACTATCTGAACTATATGTCACAGACTTATTTTGCCCTGTGGCAACCATTTCAATTTCTTCAGGAGTATAGCAGGAATCGATATCTTTTTCATAAGGCTGAGTCTTAATGAATTTATAGTACATTCGCCTTATTTTCATATCTGCACTAGTTGCAAAAAATGGAATCTTAACAGCATTTTCCTTATCCTGTGCTTTCACCCTGCTCTTAGTTTCCTTCGGCTTCAGAGATTCTATCTTATCTCTTGCTTCCTTCTTGGAATACTCATTAAAACGATTATAAAATGCAACTGCTATCTTATACAAAAGAACAACCACAATTAATGCGGTTAAACAGTATAAAACCACTGTCATTGCATTCCAAAAGGCTTCCAAAAACTTATTTTCCTTTTGCGGAATTGAATTTAATATATCAGAATAATCAACTCCACCCTGTTGCTGTGTATCCTCATAAATAGCTTCATCAGCTCCCTTTGGTAAAAACGAAAATAACCAGGTGAGAAAAGCTATGAGCCCTCTCTTTAATGCAGCGTAGATCTTATCTCCATAGTCACTGAGAATAGCCATAGCAGACATAACACCTGTTATCACAGTTGCTATTACCAGCATAAATCTGTTTGTTCTTTTAATTTCCTCATAGGGCACCATGTTCTGTCCTTTTAGGATCATAAAATGCCTTTGTATATTGAGTTCATTATACAGAAGCACTGACAAGACAGCTGTGATGATCACAAGTACCAGTGCTACCGGATATATCTGCCTGTTTCCTGTAAAAAAGCCTATGACATACAGCGCCACATAATATGCTATAACCTGGATCTTGGGCAATATCAACTCACTTCCATGCATATATCCATAGTAAGAAAGAAGTATACATAGGATCCCTACAGCAATCCTTGGCTCTGAGCCATCAAATAGCTGTGATATTAAGACTAAAACACATAGTGATAGTGCTCTTCCCAAGGTATACAGCCCTAATTTGCCGCTTCTGACAAATAAGGTATCGTTTAAGATGACAAATACTATTATCGCACTGTTGGCCAACATAAGATTTCCCGTTGCAGGCAGGTAATAGGTCTGTATCACCCAAACCAGCATGTAAGCCATGCATATGTTATTTGAAATTTTTAATATATCTAGTTTATTTAGCTCCATTTTGCTCCACCAAGTGGTCTTTGTTTTCTATAGTAAAAAATTCAGATATTATTAAAACAGCCTTATATGCTTAAATCATTCATGTACAATTCTTATAAAATCAATATTTGAATACTCTTTAAGCTTTACTTCCATGCTCTTTGTAAGAGGGAGTAACCACATGATCTTACCTGCCTCTTCTGCAAGCCTTTCCACAACCTCAGCAGATTCTTTTCTCTGGCTGGTAGAGATGACTATGTAGGTTACTTTGTCGTTCTTTTTATAAATCTCTTTTTCCACAATATCATAAAAAGAAGTTCGCTCTTTACTGAGCTCTATTCGGGCCAATGACTGTAATATTGTGTTTAGGTGTCCCCTAGAAGCACCTTCTTCCACTTCGATCCTCTGATCTGTCACCCTATCAAGTCCATTAGATATAACGCCTACAGGTATGTGTTCATTTATCAGATCCGAAGCTATTGTAGCAGCCAGCCTTATACAATCTTCCATGAGCTCTGTTTCGTAGAGTATGGCAGGCTCATCAAGATTGAGCAAAATAAGTACCTGCCTTCCGGAGGTCTGATCATGGAGATTAACCTTTAAACTACCTGTTCTTGCTGAAGCTTTCCAGTTAACATCTGACATAGGATCATGCATTGTATATTCCCTTATGCCTCTGAATGTAAAATGATCCTCATACAGGCTGCGTTTGGTAACTATATCTCCCATCAACTGCTTATATACTACCGTCTCATAATCTCCCTTTAAAAACTTGGGATAAACATACATACTGGTATGCTGCGGCAATTCCATGTAATAGTTGGAATTGCTGAACAGATCAGCTGCAGTAAGGCTTGTAGCCAAAATAGTGTAATAACCTCTTTTATCACATCTGATATTAAGATTTCTTGTCAGTTTCTCATAAAAACCAATGCTAAATACATCATTTATTGTTGTACGGTCTGATACAGTCATATTGGATGCATCTACAAAATTCAATCCATTATTGGTCTGAAATCTGGCTTGTAGTATATGAAGCGGCAGGAAATTACGATTGGTTATCTCCTCCGTCAATGTGGCCATATTTCCTTCTACCACAGGCTGAGACTGAAATTTGATCTTAACTTTCAGATCTCTGTTCCAATATCTTTTATAGATAGTCTTTTCCAGTAAAAAAAGTAGTACCAGACCTATAGGAATCAGAAATATAGGCATATTATTTATTAAACTCCTCAGTTGGAACTGGAATCTGGTTCAAAATACTCTCTATAGCTGCTGCGGCTCCTGAAGAAGCTCCAAATCCTCTTGTCATAACGATTCTATGAGCAAGTACAGGTACTGCAAGCTTTTTGATATCTTCAGGAACAACATAATCTCTTCCTTCTGACATTGCATATACCTGTGCACATCTATAAAGTGCCAGAGTTCCTCTTGGGCTAACGCCTGAGAGTATATCATCTCTTGAACGCGTTGCTGCTACAAGGTTTGCGATATAACCCTTCAAAGCCTTATGTACACTGACATTCATGGATTGATTCCTCAGTTCCATTATATCTTCAGCGCTTGCTACAGCACTCAAGTTATCCAGAACAGAAACAGTTCCTTTTTCAAATCGCTCCATAATAGCAATTTCCTGATCAACATCAGGCATTCCAACAGAGAGCTTCATTATAAATCTGTCCAGCTGAGCTTCCGGAAGTGGAAATGTTCCGGATGTTTCAATTGGATTCTGAGTTGCAATTACAAAAAATGGCTCAGAGAGCTTTCTTGTAACACCATCAAGAGTCACCTGTCTCTCTTCCATACATTCAAGCAGACCTGCCTGTGTACGGGGAGTTGCACGGTTAATTTCATCTGCAAGTAATATGTTGCAAAAGACCGGTCCCGGATTAAAAACAAACTCACCTTTATTCATCTGATAAACATTTAATCCTGTTATATCTGATGGCAGTAAATCTGGTGTAAACTGAATTCGATTATAGGAAATGTCAATTGATTTTGCTAAAGACTTAGCCAGAACTGTTTTTCCTGTTCCAGGAGCATCCTCTAAAAGAACGTGCCCCCCTGCAATCATTGATGTAACCACAAGCTTTATAGTATCATCTTTTCCAATGATAACTTTCCCCACATTGCTTACTATGCTGTCAATCATCCCTTTGCTATCCATACCTTCTGTCCTCCAATATTTCTTCACTATCGCTTCTTGAACTATATGTGAACAAAGAATGTCGCTTGCGACATTCTCGCGCCGAGCGCGGTTGCATTTATGCAACATTTACCTATCGCGCGAGTGCGCATCCTTAGCGGAGCGTTTTTTATATCATAGGAAAGCAATTTCCTATGATATAAAAAATGCAGCCAACTAAGTCAACTGCACTTTCCAAAATCATCTTATAAAATTATTACTCTATATCGTCTGACTCACCAACTGGCTTTCCGCCTGTTGCAAGCCACTTAAGATATGCATTGATGAATGGATCAAGCTCACCATCAAGTACGGCATCAGCGTTTGATGATTTCTCACCTGTTCTTGTATCGTTAACCATTGTGTATGGCTGAAGGACATAAGAACGGATCTGGCTTCCCCATGCATTATCTTTAACTTCACCACGGATACCATCAAGCTTTGCCTGATTTTCTTCTTCTTTAAGCATAACCAGCTTAGCTTTCAGCATCTGCATAGCCTTATCTTTATTCTGGAACTGTGAACGCTCATTCTGACAAGCAACTACAACACCTGTTGGGATATGTGTAATACGTACAGCAGATGATGTCTTGTTGATGTGCTGTCCACCGGCACCTGATGAACGGTATGTATCTACACGCAGATCTTCAGGTCTGATCTCAATATCAACATCTTCTTCGATATCAGGCATTACATCCATAGAAACGAATGATGTCTGTCTCTTACCCTGTGCATTGAAAGGGCTGATACGAACAAGACGATGTACACCCTTTTCAGACTTAAGATAGCCGTATGCATTAGTTCCGTTTACCTGGAATGTGATTGACTTGATTCCGGCTTCATCACCATCAAGTGTATCAAGAACTTCTACTGAGAATCCCTTACGCTCAGCCCATCTTGTATACATACGATACAACATACTGCACCAGTCACATGCCTCTGTACCACCGGCACCAGCATTAAGACGAAGGATTGCATTGTCCTTGTCATATTCACCATTTAAGAGATTGCTGATACGGATATCTTCAAGCATAGCTTCAAACTCATCAAGCTCGCCTCTGATCTCAGCAGCCATATCATCATCATCTACGCCTTCAGCATTCTGCATATCAATAAGACCGATGATATCATCATACTGACCATGAAGTTTTTCCATGTTCTCAACAAGATCCTGCATTGTACGAAGGTCTTTTGTCTTCTTGTTGGCTTTCTCAGCATTATCCCAAAATGTTGGTTCTTCCATTTCGCGATTAAGCTCTTCAATTATCTTCTTTTTGTTTTCCAGATCCAGTGATGCTGTAACCTCATCAAGTGTACCTCTAAGGTTCTGCAATTCTACTTTCATCTGATCAAGTACTACCATTAATGCTTTTCCTACTTTCTAATAAATCAATTATCAAATCTTCCGTGACAGTTCTTATACTTCTTGCCGCTTCCGCAAGGACATGGATCATTAGGATATACCTTAGCTTCCATTTTCTTGACTGGAGCCTTAGCAACAGAATCATCTTTATTTGTACCTGTAACCTTAGCTACCTGCTCACGTTCAACCTTTTCCTGGATATGAACATGGAAAAGAAGTCTTACAGTATCTTCCTTGATGTTCTTAGTCATTTCATCGAACATCTCATATCCTGAAAGCTTGTATTCAACAAGAGGATCTCTCTGACCATATGCCTGAAGACCAATACCCTGACGGAGCTGATCCATATCATCAATATGATCCATCCACTTACGGTCGATGACCTTGAGAAGGATAACACGCTCTATCTCTCTGATTGTCTCTGGTTCTGGGAACTCAGCTTCCTTTTCTTCATAGAGCTTAACAGCTTCTTCTTTGAGCTGCTGTATAGCTCCTGCCTTTGTAAGCTTGTTCAGTCTTCCTCTTGTTACTCTCTGAATAGGTACTGTTGGAAGAAGCAGCTCATTGAGCTCTCCAAGATTCCATTCGTTTGCATCTGTAACTTCACCAACGACAGTCTCTACGCTCTCTTCAACAATATCAGTGATCATCTTATAGATAGTATCACGCATGCTCTCGCCATCAAGAACCTTACGACGCTCCTCATAGATGATCTCTCTCTGTTCATTCATAACCTGGTCATACTCAAGAAGGTTCTTTCTGATACCATAGTTGTTATCTTCGATTCTCTTCTGAGCAGATTCAATTGCTTTAGTCAGTGCCTTGTGCTCAATCTCCTGACCTTCTGGAATACCAAGAGAATTGAACATAGAGATAAGTCTCTCAGATCCGAACAGTCTCATGAGGTTATCCTCAAGTGAGATGTAGAACTTGGATTCACCAGGATCGCCCTGACGACCTGCACGACCACGAAGCTGATTATCAATACGTCTACTTTCATGACGCTCAGTACCAATGATCTTAAGACCACCAGCTGCTCTTGCCTCCTCATCAAGCTTGATATCTGTACCACGACCAGCCATGTTAGTAGCAATAGTTACAGCACCATGCTTACCGGCATCTGCAACGATCTCAGCTTCAAGCTCATGGAACTTGGCATTGAGGACATTGTGCTGGATACCACGCTTTTTAAGCATCTTACTAATTTCTTCTGAAGACTCAATAGTAATAGTACCAACAAGTACAGGCTGTCCCTTGGAATGTGCTTCAACAACTGCATCGCAGATAGCGTTGAGTTTTTCCTTCTTAGTCTTATATACAGCATCCTGATGATCAATACGGATAACAGGCTCATTTGTAGGAATAGTAATAACGTCCATTCCATAGATATCTCTGAACTCGCGCTCTTCTGTAAGAGCTGTACCTGTCATACCACACTTTTTATCAAACTTGTTAAAGAAGTTCTGGAAAGTAATTGTAGCAAGTGTCTTACTCTCGCGCTTTACTTTAACATGCTCTTTTGCTTCTATAGCCTGGTGAAGACCATCTGAATAACGTCTTCCTGGCATTACACGACCTGTAAACTCATCAACGATAAGTACTTCGTCGTCTTTTACAATATAGTCATGATCTCTCTGCATAAGGTTATTAGCACGAAGAGCTAATATGATATTATGCTGGATTTCAAGGTTTTCCGGATCAGCAAGGTTAGCTATTCTGAAGAATTTCTCAACCTTGGCAACACCTGCTTCTGTCAGGTTTACGATTTTATCTTTTTCGTTAACGATAAAATCACCTGTCTCCTCACGGGCAACACCCATGATGGCATCCATCTTGGTAAGATTCTCAACATCCTCACCACGTGTCATCTGCTTGGCAAGAATATCGCAGGCTTCATATAACTTAGTAGATTTATCACTCTGACCTGAAATAATAAGAGGTGTACGAGCTTCATCAATAAGGATTGAGTCTACCTCATCGATAATGGCATAGTTAAGACCTCTTAATACACACTGTTCTTTATAAACAGCCATGTTATCACGAAGATAATCAAAACCCAGTTCGTTGTTAGTTACGTATGTAATATCGCAATTATATGCTTCTTTTCTCTGCTCAGATGTCATGCTGTTAAGTACACAGCCAACTGTCAGGCCAAGGAATCTGTGGATCTGTCCCATCTGATCTGAGTCACGTTTTGCAAGGTAATCGTTAACTGTTACTACGCAAACGCCTTTACCTTCAAGAGCATTCAGGTAAGAAGGAAGTGTTGCAACAAGAGTCTTACCTTCACCAGTTCTCATCTCTGCAATACGGCCCTGGTGAAGAATGATACCACCAATGAGCTGTACTCTGAAGTGTTCCATGTTCAGAACTCTCTTACCAGCTTCTCTTACTACTGCATAAGCTTCCGGAAGGATATCATCCAATGTTTCTCCATCAGAAAGTCTCTTTTTAAATTCATCTGTCTTAGCTCTAAGTTCTTCATCAGAAAGAGCCTGCATTGATTCTCTAAGAGATTCAATCTTATCGACAGTACTTCTTATTCTCTTAAGTTCACGCTCTGAATGCGTTCCAATAATTTTGTCTATAAAACTACTCATTTTTTCTCCATAAACAGTTCTACTGCTATATGTGCTTGTCGCAGAAAAAAATCCCACTCACACAGACTGACATACATTTTACCAAAATTCTAGCCACTATTCAATGTTATGTTGCAATTCCATTATAGGCAAAAACCTATATCTGTTACTAAAAATAAGGATTTGGGTCTCATCCTAAACTCATCAATGTCATTCACGGTCTAATTCCATGACAAAAAATGCTACAGTTAAAATAATGCAAGTAACAAGGATGATTTTTATGCCGAATATCTTGGACCATACTCCGCCAATGGCTGCGCCTATTGCAAAAATAAGGATTATTCCCCAGTAGTACAAGGATTTCTGCAACTGCACATGATCCCTGCTTCTGACAAATGAAGCAAAATAAGAAGTTCCGCTTCTCAGATTGCCGATACACATTGTACTTGCGTAAGCATTCCCTGCAACTTTTCTAAAAGACTGTACCTGTATGGCACAGGAAAAAGAAACAAGCATATTGGCTATCATATTGAACTCTTGAGGAATAAACGCCACCACAAAAAGAGAGAGTATCTCTATCAAAAGGACCATCTGTCTCCAATGCAGCTTTTTGGCATTCTTAAAAAAATACTGAATATTATCTGCTACAAATACGCCGCATACAAAAGAGAGTATTGGCATAAGATAAGCGAAACCCTTAGCGACATTTCCTTCCAGAAAGTTTACGCTCATAAGCACAACATTACCTGTCTGCGCATTGGCAAAAACTCCTCCACGCATCACATATGTATATGCATCCTGAAAGCCTCCACTGAGAGCTAAAATAGCATTTAATATAAAAGCATCTGTTATCTGCGACTGTTTAGTCACTGCATGCTTTATTATCTTTTTTAAAGCAATATTACTCATTGTCATGCCTTCTATAAACACTGAAAACAAGCCCTTAAATAGTGATCTTCAAAGGCTTGTTTTCATTTTTTTATTAAAAAATCAATAAATATACGAAAATCCAGCTGCAACTACTACAGTAATTATTCCAGATACTGCAATTGAAAGGCTGCTCATAGCACCTTCTACTTCACCCATTTCCATGGCCTTGGCTGTTCCAATGGCGTGTGAAGCACTTCCAAGAGCCACTCCCTTGGCGATTGGTTCAGTGATCTTAAATATCTTACAAACTGCTTCTCCAATAACATTACCAAATACACCTGTCATGATGATAACTGCAACTGTGATCGGAACATATCCACCCAGCTGCTCTGTTACGCCCATGCCTATAGCTGTTGTAATTGACTTTGGAAGAAATGAAACATATTCTTCATGACTAAATCCAAATAAAACTGACACTCCAAGAACTGTCAGGACACTGGATAATACTCCTGCAAGAATTCCTGCCATTATGGCTTTTACATTCTTTTTTAACAGCTCAAACTGCTCATACAGAGGGATTGCCAGACATACAGTAGCCGGTGTCAGGAAATAGCTTATATATTTGGCACCTTCGTTGTATTTGTCATAATCAATTTTACATACAATAAGCATTAGTATTGTAAAAACAATAGCTATCAAAAGCGGATTAAAAAAGGCAAATTTAAATTTCTTTTTTATCAAAACACCCAGTTCGTAAAAGGCAATACTAGCTGCTGCCCCAAAGAAAGTCGCCTGAGTAAGGAAATCAAACATTTTTGTTTCCTCCCTTCTTATCAAGTTTTATGACAAACTGAGTAACTATACCTGAACACACCATTACAACTATTGTAGAAACGATCAATAAAATAATATATTTCAAAATTGAATCATGCATGGTTTCCCAATTTTCGATTATTCCTACTGCTGCAGGAATAAACATAATAGGCATGATCTCAATCAAAAATTTTCCTGTCTCATTTACCTGAGATAACTTTATTATTCCCAGATTCAGGCATACAAACAAAATTATAATTCCGTATATACTTGCCGGAATCGGAAATGGAATAAAGTAGGCAAGGATTTCACCAATAAATGAAATCGTCAAAATGATCAATAACTGTTTCAAATACTTCATTCAAATTCTCCAAACTACGAGTAGAAGAGGCGCTCAGAATTACCAAGCGCCTCAATGATCAGTCGTTTATTAAATTATACGATCAAAACAGATCAATATTCCTTAGCTTCTTCTTCGCCATTCATGACTCTGAGAGCACCCTGAGCAAGTGCAAGAAGTTCATCTTCACCAGGATATACTGTTACAGGAGCGATAAACTTAACATTCTCAGTAATTCTACTTGTGATCATCTCGTTATAAGCGATACCACCTGTTATGAATATCTGATCAACCTGTCCCTTAAGTACAGCTGCCTGAGCACCGATGTTCTTAGATAACTGGAAGATAAATGCATCAAGGACACGTTTTGCCTTTTCATCACCCTCGTCAATTCTCTTAACAACTTCTCTGACGTCATTAGTTCCAAGATATGAATTGAAACCACCGTTACCAACTACCATCTTGTAAACTTCTTTTTCAGAATATTTTCCTGAGAAGCAAAGCTTAATAAGACCACCTGTAGGAAGTCCGCCAGCTCTCTCTGGTGAAAATGCTCCATCACCATCAAGTGCGTTGAATACGTCGATTATTCTACCATTCTTGTGAGCTGCAACAGATACGCCACCACCAAGATGCACACCGATAAGATTTAAATCCTCGTACTTCTTGCCGTGCTCTTTTGCATAACGTCTAGCAACAGCCTTCTGGTTAAGAGCATGGAAAATTGATACTCTCTCAATTCCCTCAACACCTGAAAATCTTGCTTCATCGCAAAGCTCATCAACAACTACAGGGTCAACAATGTATGATGGAACACCGATTTCTTTTGCAATATCTCTTGCAAGGATACCACCAAGGTTTGATGCATGCTGACCAGAAACACCGATCTCAAGATCCTTGATAAGTGCATCAGTAGTAGCATATGTTCCGCCTGGGATAGGCTTTAACATACCACCTCTACCAACGATAACGTCGAAAGATTTGATATCAATATTTTCTTTTTTGAGGAAATCAAGAATAATATTCTTTCTGAAATCCTTCTGAGCAATGATAGAATCATACTGTGAGATTTCTTCTGTGCTGTGACGAAGAGTCTCATCTCTGAGCATTGTCTCATCTTCAAAAATACCAAGCTTTGTTGATGTAGAACCTGGATTGATAATTAAACTCTTAATTGCCATAACGATTTATCCTCCAAAATTAAAGTTGACCGTTCTTCATATCCTCTGCAACTACTGCAGCAAGTGCAATAGAATTAAGCTTTACATCAACACTGTCTGAACGTGATGTAAGGATAACAGGTGCCTTTGTTCCTGTTAAGATATTTCCGTTCTTGCAATCAGCCATACGAACGATTGTCTTATATACAAGGTTACCAGCGTGGATATCTGGGAATAATAAGATATCTGCATCACCTACGATCTTACGATCAAGAGCTCCGGCCTTATGCTTAGCAGCTTCAGGATCAATAGCAAGATCCATTGAAAGAGGTCCGTCAACGATACAATTCTTGATCTCGCCTGCTTCGTTCATCTTAGTAAGAGCATCTGCTTCTACTGTAACAGGCATCTTTTCATTTACAACTTCTACAGCTGCAAGAGGAGCAACCTTAGGACAATCAATACCACATGCTCTTGCAACATTTACCGTATATTCGATAATAGCCTTTTTATCCTCAAGTGTTGGATATGGCATAAATGCAACGTCAGAAAGGAATAAGAGTCTGTTCATTCCCTTGATCTCAAATACACATACGTGTGAAAGAGGCTTACCTGTACGAAGACCAACTTCCTTGTTAAGTACACTTCTAAGGAATGTCTTGGAATCAAGAGCACCCTTCATATAGATATCAGCCTTGCCATCGTGTACAAGCTGTACTGCTGTTGTAGCAGCTTCAGTAATATCCTTAACATCAATGATCTCGTAATCTGCAAGGTTCATTGAAAGCTTTGCTGCTATCTCCTCAATCTTTTCCTTATCACCAACAAGGATTGCATCAGCAATTCCCTGCTCCTTTGCAGCCTTAACAGCCTCAAGTACAGGCGCATCCTGTGCTACTGATACTGCAAGTTTTTTACGGCTAGCACTCTTAAGCTTTTCAAGAATCTCATCAAAGCTCTTACTCATTTGTAACGTACCTCCTGCGTACTCAATATCCAAACTTTATATCATTATTTTTCATCAAAAATAATAGTAGAAAATTCAGATATGCTTCTATTTTATAAAACACTCGTTAAAATAATAACACTCTCAGATTACTAAATCAATGCCTTGTGTACTGGCATGGTGATTTTTGAAACACAAATGTGCTGACTCGTTCATCATTAATCAGTTACTTTCCAGGCCCCAACCTTTACAGTATGAACAACAAATCTGTTTCCGCTACCTGATTTACCTGAACAGGTCGATAGTGTAAGCAGTGATGGATACTGTGAAAAATCAATATCATCTGGTATTTTATATGCTGTATGACTCTTAATAAATGACAAAAATTCATCATACTCTTCTTCTGTTTCAACAAGCTGGTAAGCATCGCTTCCAACTCTCGTATTGTAATAAGCAAAAACCTTGTATTGGAAAATGTATTCATCAGTATAAACAAATACACTGTCATTGCTCTTTAATAAATCTTCATCTGATAGATATAACTGTTTTAAAGATCCAAACATTGAGCCATTTCGCATATTATGTCCGAAAACGAAATCACTCATGCCTCTGAAATCTTCGTTACTTGCAATGTCCATAAAAATAGAACCTGCAGTATTATGCTTTCCATCAAAGGTTACTCTTAAAAATTCATCTATATATCTTTCTTTTACAACCGGATAGCTGATATCCATAGCCGGGAAATACAGCCAGCCAATATAAGCATCGTTGATAATTCTTAATGAATTATGATTGATATCAAAATCAGGATATGGGAGACTTGCCTCTTCCTGAACACCGCCCTTAAAGACTACATAACTATCTTCTATCTCGTCATATTCTTCTTCAGCCTGCTCATATTCCTTTTGATCTGTATAGATTCCAATACCTTCATAAACCATGACTCCAACCAAAGCAACTATCAATGCTACTCTGACTATCTTCCAAATTTTTGATCTTTTTACTTTTTTATTTTCATCAATGCCTGAATCAGTCGCCACTTCAATATCTTTCTTTTCATTGGCATCATTATCTTCTGCATTATCATTTTCTTTTTTATCTGTTTCTATTTTATTTGTTTCTTTTTTGTCTGTTTCTTTTTTGCCTGTTTCGTTTTTGCCTGTTTCGTTTTTGCCTGTTTCGTTTTTGCCTGTTTCGTTTTTGCCTGTTTCGTTTTTATTTGCTTCTTCCTGTAGACTTGATTCTATCTTTTGATTTTTCTTTATTTCTTTATTCTGCTCATCATTGCTACTCATATGATATCCCCTCATAAAAATTGTATTTTGGCGCATTTAGCACCAAAATACAATTTCATTTACTGTTCACTCACTAACTGTTCGCTTCAGTAACAAATTTCTTCTTTAAGCGTTGTTTAAAAACCTTCCTTACGTCTCTGTGCACGAAGCTCGCGTCTCTTCTCGGCTCCCTGCCACTCTGCTCTTTCACTTTCTGTTTTTACATTAAGTCCATATGGTACAGTAACAGGTGTATCGTCTACATCCACGCCTACAAGAGTAAAATATGCTCTATTAAGAACATGCCTATATCCTGTTCTGCGATCTTCTACATAGGTATCAACTCTGACTTCCATGGAAGTATTACCAACATAAGTCATCTTACCTATGATTACTACAATGTCCCCAAGCTTAACACCCTGTTTGAACTGCATATTATCAACACATGCTGTTATGACCGGATTACCTGAATGTCTTATTGCAACAGTCTCAGCCATTTCACCAAGCCACTCCATCAGGCGTCCGCCAGATAATCTATTATCACAGTTAATATCTGAATACTGAAGTACTTTCGTCCACTCTGTCTGAGAGTCCTTCACATCCTTTTTGTCAATTTGATGATCCACATGAAAAACATTAGCCATATGCAAGCCCTCCAAATAATAGTATTTTCAGATTATTTTTGTTGCTAATACATCCCCTTTTTCCTTCTAAGCAAAAATAATCTCTCATTAAATTATACCATTACACAGGTGCAATTTGGTCAAAAAAAAGAGAACCATAATCACTTATGATTCTCTACTCTTGACTGCCGGCGACCGGAATCGAACCGGTACGGGTATTTCTACCCACGGGATTTTAAGTCCCGGGCGTCTGCCAGTTCCGCCACGCCGGCATCTATCAATATTTTGATAAAAGTAAAGCGGTTATGTTACCATATACCGCTTTAGTGGGGCCTACAGGGCTCGAACCTGTGACCCTCTGCTTGTAAGGCAGATGCTCTCCCAGCTGAGCTAAGACCCCTGGGAATATATAATTTTCATTATATACAGTGGAGATTCAGGGACTCGAACCCGGGACCGACCGGTTATGAGCCGGTTGCTCTAACCAACTGAGCTAAATCTCCGTAAAAGAAGCCGATGAGCGGACTCGAACCGTTAACCTGCTGATTACAAATCAGCTGCTCTGCCAATTGAGCCACATCGGCTTATTTAATTAGGTAAAAACCTAGTGACTCCGACGGGGTTCGAACCCATGTTACCGCCGTGAAAGGGCGATGTCTTAACCGCTTGACCACGGAGCCATGTAAAACAATTTTAAATTATCAAACTAATACATAAAATAACTTAAAAAAGCTCCCCAAGTAGGGCTCGAACCTACAACATCACGGTTAACAGCCGTGCGCTCTACCATTGAGCTATTGAGGAATAATAAGCAAAGCAAATTATTGAAAAAAGCTGACTTTGGATGCTTGCATACATAAGTCTGATTTTTTAATAATTTATGTTGCGCATGCAACATGCTTAGAAAACGAAGTTTTCTAAGAGAGGCTTTGCGACCTCTAGGAACTTATAAAACATTGTTCCTTCAAAACCGAACACTGAATATCTTCTGCATTTCCTGCTTGCTTTCTGTGGACAAGCCCTCGACCTATTAGTACATG
>SVGC01000042.1 GCA_015056495.1 Butyrivibrio sp. | reverse complement strand
CATCGTAGCCAATGCAGTAGTGGTTGAAGCAGGAAGCTCCGACTTCAAATACGAAGTATTAAGTCGGAGTAGTTCACGCCTTTTCTTATGTATTAGGGGATAATCTTAAGTTATATCTTAGCTTTGCGGGGTTCTTAAGCAGCTAACCATTATATAAACAAATAGAAACAGAGGAATTGTTTTGTGAACACAGAAAATCTTCAGGAGATTATCCAGAATTATTTAAGTCAGTATGAATTTATAAATAATAGAGAAAACGATGAGCTCTTTAAGTGGAGAGCTGCCGCATTCATGTACGGCATGAATCCGTTTGCTGATGACTTCTTAGTCAAGCTCAAGATGGCTCTTAGAGCTATGAGCGTGCTCTGCACAGAAGAGAACTGGCAGCCTGCTACCGGCATCTCAACTCTATGCGACAGCGACCAGGCTGATAAAGCAAATGAAACACTTACTGCATTTAAAGTTCTTTTTGGTGATGATGGCGGAGATATTGAAGAACGCTACAATAATATCCTTCGTTTTGTTGGTATGACTAATACCATGATAGATAACTATATGTCTGAGAGTGATCAGGCTGTCTATGAACAGGACATCCGTTCAGCTCTTGTATACCTCGGTATCATGCGTGCTGATAAGGATTTCATGTTTGAACTCGATGCTGCCGAGCATTTTAGTCTCTTTGCAGAGTATGAAGAGGACGTGGTTGCTGATGGCACTGTAAGCCTTCCAGCATATTATCGTATGTGTGAAGAACTCATTGATTATATAAAGAGTGATGATGACCTGTTAAAGACTGTATATAACCGTCTTGATTATGAATCTGCAGTCGCATCATGTCCTTGCAGTCTTAGAGATGTTGATAAAAAGTTACATCTGCTTGCATACGATATCGTTCATTGCACAGAGAAATATGGTTTCTATGAGACTCATCCAATTCCAAAGAAGAAGAGACTCACTGCAAACCAGCTCAAGCTTGAAGCTCAGAGAAAAATAATAAGAAACAACATCTATGAGATCCAGCAGCATATCAACAAGGCAACAAGCCAGCTTGACGAGCTTGAAAACCTTGATATGACTGGCATGACTGTTACTCATGCTAAATTCGGAGATGGCGAAGTAATTGAACATGACGGAGACAGGCTTACTGTCCTGTTCAGCATCGGAGAAAAGACTCTCAGTCTTAAGACTGCTTTCTCAAAGGGTCTTCTGGAAGCTGAAGATGAAGAGATTACAGAACTCTGCAGTTCTATCCTTGATACCGAAGAAAAAGTCAAAGCCTTGCAGCTGCGCCAGCGTGCTCAGGAGCTTGAACTTGAGAAAATCTGATTTTGCTTGTATTACCACTTTTTTATATAAATGACTGTATTATAAATGGCTTTGAAACATGTCATGTGTTTCAAAGCCATTTCAAGTTCTTATATAAAGCATCAATACCCAAATTCGACCTGATCTTGATAAGATCGTATATCAACCACATTGCCAAGGATTTTATCATAAACGATAATATTTAATCCGTAATCTGTGGTCAAAACGTTTTCTTCATTAATTTCTATTATTGGATTTTGGCTTTCTTTATCTGTATCTATATGCAACGTAGTATAGCTATCAAGGTCTCTATTGTACTCATCCGGTTCTTTACTAAGTGCCTTTACAAGTTCACCATCTTCAAATATCCATATCCCGCCATTCTCGTAGTCAGCATTGGTTAAGCCAAAATTATTCAGTGCACCTGCTATATCTTCCTGCCCGTCCCGGTAGCCACTGCACGTTGCCAGTATCACATAGCAGTTGTCATATCCTTTAAGCCAGCTTGTGAAAGCGTCAATATCCACACGTCCCTGCATTATATCGCTGTAATATCTATGTTGCCCATATAATAGGCTTTTATCCCATAGTGAATATCTGCTATCTCCGCGATGATCCTCCAGGTCGTATTTTTCTTCCAAAATAGAGCCTATAGATCTGCTGAGTTTTTCGGCGCCAAATGTATTTAAGTGAGTCGGGTCTGAAAAATCCGAACCGTAGTACAATCCAATAGTGCTTTCCAAATCACCAAAATCAATGTATGGAATATTTTCTTCATCCAAATATTTATAGATGCCGTTAAATATCATTTTTTCCTCTTCAGTAGTTTCCATAGGAAGAGTCATAAAATAGATATCAAAACTCTCTTGCTGAGAAAGCTCGCAAAGATTATCGATCCACTGCCTGTTCTCGTCGCTGATCTCTGTAACGGCAGTATTCATCGCCATCTCATAGTCATGATCTACAGGCCACACATCATAATTGTACATATATCCTCGTCCATAGGTGCTGTAGGGATATTGATAGAAGTCGTAGTTTTCCAGTTCTCTATATCTGGTATGTACTATAGGCCATTTCAATACATAGTCCATCTGATCTTCTTCAACATAACTATATATCAGGTCAATTGAATTGCGTGATAATGGCATAGATAGCATGTTTCGATAGACATTGCCTTGAACAGCATGTCTGTCAAAGGTTGCTCCGTATAGATCTACGAATACAACTTTTGGATTCTGAGTCTTGCAGACTTCCTTTACATAATGGTAAGTTGATGATCTGTCTTGTCCGGATATAGCCATGTCAAACGCTGAGATGCCATAATAATCCCATAATACATCGGGGTTAATTCCAGCATAACAGTGACTGCTACCTGCAAAGACTACATCGATAGTGTTTTTAGGTGTGGACCTTAGCTGCTGTACTGACGATACATAATTGCCGTAGGTGTCCTTCCAGGACAGTATATGATACACCCTTGCCAGAACCAGTATTGTTATTATAAAAAATGAAATAAGTTTAATAGCTTTTTTCATAACGTGATCACCATAAAAGAGCCTAAAATTCAAAATATATAAACTGTGCCGAGTCAAACTCAATTCCATACATGCCATAGGTAAGCACTGCTGCAATAAGACCTATTATTACGATCCATCTAAATACCAGATTCTGAGCCATCAGAAAATCTGAAAGGTTGATATTCCTGAAGTATTTCAATAGATCGACCGCCAGCAAGACAAGTAAAGCCACGATCAAAACATTACTTTCAAATCTATCAAGTCCAAGTGTATAAAGAGATTCATCAAACAATGCCCATGGATCGATATGTCTAAATATTCTGAATATGTAGTAAATTGCATCCTGCAGGGTATCAGCTCTAAAGAATATCCACGCAAAAGTGGTTAAAATATAGGTACCCACTACCTGTCCAAATTTGTAACTAAATACATTAGTATTTATATGTAATACATCTTTGATCCTATTCCTGATGCCTCTAGTCATGTCACCAACAATCTGATATAAGCCATGAAGACCACCCCAGATTACAAAGGTCCATCCTGCACCGTGCCACAATCCGCTTACCAGGAAGGTAATCATAATGTTGCGATATTTTTTGATCCTGGAGCACCTGCTGCCTCCCAGCGGTATGTATAGATAATCTCTAAACCAAGTACTTAAGGATATATGCCATCTATGCCAGAAGTCTGCAATTGATCTTGCAAAATACGGTACATTGAAGTTCTCCATAAGGGAAAATCCTAAGACTTTTGCAGCTCCTATGGCTATGATGGAGTAGGCGCTAAAGTCGCAATATATCTGCATTGAAAATGCTGCTGCCGCTGCAATCAGTCCCGTAGCCCCATATCTGTACGGGCTGTCAAATACAGTATCTACAACTACTGCAATCCTATCTGCGATCACCATCTTTATGAATAGTCCCCAGACCATCATGATAAGTCCTTTTACAACTCTCTCATAATCCCATACATTAATCTCTGATTGTCTTCTTATCTGATTCAAGAGACTTTCTGACCTCTCAATAGGTCCTGCAACCAGTTGTGGAAAAAATGATATGAACAGTGCATAATTTAAGATATTTTTCTCAGCACTTATTTTGCCTCTATATACGTCCACTGTGTATCCAAGCGCCTGAAAGGTATAAAAGGAAATACCCACCGGCAGGATAATATCAAATGGATTGTTGATCACCTCCATATTCAACGGTCTTAAGACCATGTTTATTATTTCTAACAGGAAATCAAAATATTTAAAGAAAAACAGAATACCCAGATTACTTATGAAGGCTAAGGCTAAAACACATTTCTTTTTGCCACTTTTCTTTTCACCTTCTAAGCGCTCTATGAAGATGCCACACACCCATGTTATAAGTGTGGACATCGCTATCAGAACAGCGTACTTGGCATTCCAGCTCATATAGAAATAATAGCTGGCTGCCAGCAGCCATATATGCCTAAGCTTTTTAGGAATAATAAAATATAATAATACGACTACAGGAAAAAATACCAAGAAATCTCGCGAATTAAATAACACCCCTACACCCCTTCATAATTCAGCTTTTTAGCAAATTGTACCATGTAAACGTTTAGCTATCAACGTTTTTACATGGTACAATCTTGCTCATTCCTTGCTATTTTTTTATCTATAAAACTGATCACATCTGATGTCTTACAACTGCATATTCATCGCCATTTTTGTAAAAAGGACACTGCCTGTAACTGCTTGTTACAAATCTGGCATAGTCATCCTCATCCATATTTACGCTGCAACAGTATTCTTCAAGATCTTCATCATATTCATTATATGCACATGTATCACAACTACTCATAGACACCTCCAATCAGCAGATTCTTGGAAGGCCTTCACCCTGAAGTACGTCCAGCGCTCTAAGGCCTCCGATTGCTGTTTTTAAATATAACTCACCTTTTGTATTTTCAGTTTCTAATACTTGTCCGATGACTGTTGCCTTTTCGCCGTATCTGCTGCTGCGGATTATTTCAACAGCTTTATCAGCATATTCGGCAGGAACTGCTGCTATCATCTTGCCTTCATTGCCCATATATAGCGGATCAAGTCCTAATAGTCCACAAAAATCTCTTACCTGATTACTTACAGGCAGCGCATCTTCTTCAAGTTCTATCCTCACTCTGGAGCTCTCCGATAATTCTTTTAATACTGTAGCCAGACCACCTCTTGTAACATCTCTAAGAGTATGTACCGGTATATCAGCCTCGAGGAGTCCCTTGACCATCTCTCCAAGAGGAGCGTTATCGCTCTCAATCTTATTATCAATGGCCAGCCTGCTACCCAGGATTGCTGCATGATGATCTCCCAGATTACCGGATACGATGATCACATCCCCTGCAGTGATATTTTTAGCTGATATGTTTATACCTTCTGGTACAAAGCCAACGCCGGCAGTATTTATAACTATCTGCCCGTTTCCTTCAACAACTTTTGTGTCGCCGGCTACGATATTGACTCCTGCCTCTTTTGCAGTGTCAGCCATGGACTTTACAATCTTTTGGAGTACCTGTGTATCCGCACCTTCCTGGATGATAAATCCGCAGGTAAGATATTTAGGTGTAGCTCCTCTCATGAGAAGATCATTAACTGTACCGCATACACACAGTCTTCCTATATCACCTCCCGGAAATTCTATAGGTGTTACTACAAAACTGTCTGTGGTCATGGCTATCCTGCCACTACCCTCGACTACTGCACTGTCTTCCATCTCGGTAAGTACTTTATTATCAAAAGCCTTAACAAATATTTCATCTATAAGCTCAGAAGTGGCTGCTCCGCCGCTTCCATGTGCCATTGTAATTATCATTTCCAAAGCCTTCTTTCTGATATTCGCTAGATTCTTACATCAATTATCTATTATAGCAAATATGTCGTAATTCTTATGATTATTTATTCAGATAGTTCTGATAGCAACTGCCTTCAGAGGATACCATGCAGGCTCCCTGCGGATTCAGTGGTGTGCATACTTTGCCAAAAAGCGGGCACTCCTTAGAGCTTATTTTGCCCATAAGTACCTGATCACAGCGACAAGCATTGTTGATCTTTTTGTCATCATCAAGATTCCTGCTGCCGGCATCGTATTTTTCATATTCTTTTCTTAAGTAAAGGCCTGAATCTGCTATGCTTCCCATACCTCTCCACACGGCTGTGCCATGTTCAAAGTAATGGTCTATTTTTTCAAGAGCCATAGCATTTCCTTCATCAGTTACAACTGATGTGTAGAAATTCCTAACCAGTGCTCCGCTTTGCCCTGTATATTTATCCTTATTCTCCAAGAGCTTTACTATACCATATATGCCTGCAACCAGCTCTTTAGGCTCAAAACCTGTGATTCCAAATGGTATCTGGTATTTATCAGAAAGCGGAATATATGCATTTTTACCGGTAATGACACTGACATGTCCCGGTGCTATAAATCCATCTATATGGGCACCATTGGTGCAGAGCCAGTCAATTACCGGCGGCATGCATTTAAGCGCTGTCAGTATCTTCACATTTTCAAGCTTTTTATCAATTATAAGATCCAATAATAGCGTATATACAGGGATTGTAGTCTCAAAACCCACTGCCCCAAATACGTATTGCCTGTCAGGATTTTTTTCTGCAAGTTCAATCATATCCATTGGAGAGTATACCATTTCGACGGATCCGCCCTGACCCTTAATCTCATTTAGAGTATACTTACTACCTGGGATTCGGAGCAGATCGCCAAAAGTTACAATAGTTATCCCCTGATTCAGGGCAAGGTCAATCAGCTTATCCACATATCCCGAAGGACTTACGCACACAGGACATCCAGGCCCCGATACCAGATGGATCTTTGGAGATATCACTGACTTTATGCCTGATTTGGCAATAGCCGCTGTATGACTTCCGCAGACTTCCATTATAGTTACGTCTGCGCCATCATAATTTTTTAAATATTCTAAATATTTATTTATCACAGTACATCCAGCTCCTTAAACAGTTCTTCCATTTCCTCCGCTTCATCCTTACTTACTTTTTGGATGATACAACCGGCATGGACAAGTACTCTGTCACCTACAGCTATATCCACAAGCCCTTTAGCTGCACGTACTGTATTGCCATTAAAATCTACTGTTGCATATTTTTCATCTGATGTATCAGTTACTACTCCCGGAAGTGCTACACACATAATCTTTTTCTCCTATTACTTCATATACGAATCATTCATCGCCATAATATATGCCTGTCCCAGGGCAAGACCACCGTCTCCGCTTGGAACTTTTTCATTTATATATACTTCATACCCTGCTTTTTCAAGCTTTGGCAAAAGAAGTCTTAACAAAAGAGCATTGTAGGCTGAGCCGCCACTTATTGCAATTTTGTTTACAGCTGTATCTCTTAATATTCTATCACACATAGCCAAACACATATCTGCAATTGCCTGATGGAACTCGTAAGCTATTTTCTCTGCATTGAAACCGCATTTTTTTAATCTGATAATATCGGCAATAAGCCTGTCAGTATCGGCAATGAATACGCCATCTTTATTTTCGATATGGTAAAAGAGCTTCCGTGTACCATTGTCTGTATTCGGAGTTCTCTCATAGTTCTCTGCAGCTGCCTGAAGCTTTGAAGGGCACTCTCCTTCAAAGGTATTCTCTGTGCATATCCCAAGGATTGCTGATACTGCATCAAAGAGTCTTCCTATAGATGATATTCCTGCTGTATTTATCTTGTTATCCACTGCCTTCTCTATAATAGGCATACGGGTATCGGCCTTATACGGATTATCTTCCCTTGATAAAACATTTGCTTTTATAGCAGAGTATATATAGCTCATGGCTAGCTGGTCAGCCTTTCTGGCAGCCTGGTCGCCACCAGCAACAGTTACCGTCTGAAGATGACCTTTCCTTTTATAGTCTATGCCATGGCACAAGAGAAATTCTCCGCCCCAGATTGTTTTATCATCGCCGTACCCTGTACCATCTATTGCTATCCCAAGCACAGGCTCATTTATAGAATATTCTGCAACCACTGACATTATATGCGCATAATGATGTTGTATCTCTATATGCTCATTATCTCTTATATCCTTTGAGGAGTAATAGGCAGGGTGCTTATCACAGGCATATTCTACTGGCTCTATTCCCAGCAGTTCTTCCATGTGATCTATTCCATCACTCCTTTTGGTCTGGGCCGCATATTCTTCAAGGTCTCCATAATGTCCGCTCAAAAATACGAAGTTATCTCTTCCCAGCGCAAATGCATTTTTGAGGTCACCGCCTGCAGCAAAAATATCTTCACCATAATACTTATCGATGATAACCGGCTCCGGTACAAGACCTCTTGCACGCCTTATTATCTGTACTACTTCTCTGGTCTTAGTCTTTGTCACCTGATAGATAGAATCATCAAGACCATTATATATGTCTCTGTTATTTGCCAGAACCACCTCTGGTATGGTCTTTTCCATAAGTTCCAGCATTCTCTCATTATCTGTAATGATCGGTTCTCCGCCCAGATTGCCGCTGGTCATGACCAGTGGCCCGCACTCTTTTAGCAATAATATCTGGACCGGGTCACAGGGGAGCATGGCTCCAATATAATGACTTTCTCCACATACTTCCATTGAAAGTCCATTTATATCCACATTTTTATCTGCATTATATCCACTTATTTCTTTTTTTCTCAAAAGTACTATTGGTCTGGCAGTTCCTGTTAGGAGCTTTTCTTCTGTTTCAGATACTTCGCAGTATTTTTTGATTTCTTCAATACTTGAAAACATTACTGCAAATGGCTTTTTTTCTCTATTTTTAAAAGCTCTGAGTCTCTTAGCAGGCTCGCTGTTTTTGGCATCAAAAGCAAAATGGTAGCCGCCGACATTTTTTATTGCCACTACCAGCCCTTTTTTAATTGCGGTCGCTGTTACATTTATAAGTACATCATTATTATCTCTATTATCGATTTCAATAATATTGGATTCATTCTCAATAATAGTACTGCCGGATGCGTCTATATCTATATCAAGTCTCTCATAAGCATCTTTATTAAGATACATTACAAGCTCAGGTCCGCATTCCTTGCAGCATATAGTCTGAGCGTGTCTTCGGATATTGCCTTGCTCCGTATACTCTTTTTGGCATTTCGGGCACAGCTCAAAACCCTTCATGGTAACGGTATCTCTATCGTATGGAACTTTTTCCATGATGGAGAATCTTGGTCCGCAGCTTACACAGCTTATAAAAGGATGTCTGTATCTTCTATTGTTTTTATCATTCAGCTCTTTTGCACATCTGTCACAGGTTGCTATATCTGCCGGCATGAATCGTATCCTGTCGCTTTGCTTTGTGCTATCTATTATTTTAAACTGACCGGCATCTATTATCTGCCTTGACTCAGTATCAATTTCATTATCATTAATCTCTATACTATCTACTCTTGCCCCGGGAAGTATGTCTGAATGACCATCCAGGCTTTTTAGTATAGATATAGCTTTTTCTACATCTGCTTTTTTTCCTGCAAAAATAGCATGCACTATGCCACCAGCATTTCGTACAGTGCCATTGATTTCATTTTGTTCAGCAAGCTCAGCCACAAATGGCCTAAACCCCACTCCCTGTACAAGTCCATATATAGTTAACTCATATACAACAAGGCTTTTTTCCATATATTCCCCATGTCTAAAATTCCCCGCGCAAGTTGATGCGCGGGGATATAGGTAATTATTATAATTACTCTGTTTTTGGTGCTGCTGCGGCTGCTGCCTGAGCTTCAGCTTCAGCCTTGGCCTTAGCTGCTGCTTCAGCTTTTGCTTTTGCTGCGGCTGCTGCCTTTTCTGCTGCTTCCTTACGCTTTGCAGCCTCTGCTGCAAGGACTTCAGGAGACTTGGTATAAACAGCTTCAAGCTTTTCACCGCCTGGTGTCTGATATCCAGGATTAACTGACAGACACTTCTTAGGACATTTCTCAGCGCAGAAACCACATACGATACAGTCATATCTGTTGATAGTCCATGTACCCTTTTCTCTGTCTACTGAGAGTGCGCTTGATGGACATACTCTTACACACATTCCGCAAGATATACATTCATCGATCACAATATCAATATGTCCTCTGCTTCGCTCCGGATACTCAGCTGGCTTTGCAGGGTAGCTTGTTGTAACCGGCTTTAAAAATAAATTTTTAAGCGCTTCTGGCGCAAATTTCATTATTGCCATTTTTATCCTACCTTTCGAGCTTCATTAGCGTTCTGTACAACTGATACATGGATCAATTGTCAGTACTAATAATCCTACATCTGCCAATTCTGTGTTCTTGAGCATCTCACATAGTGCCGGTATGTTTGCAAAAGTAGGAGTTCTAACTCTCATACGCTGCAAGTTAGGTTTACCATTGGCTTTGACATAATAGAATGCCTCACCTCTTGGCTGCTCTACTCTCATGAAATACTCTCCATCAGGATTGCCTTTTACAGGAACAAATAAGTCTGTCTCAGAAGGCATCTTGCCAATGACCTGTCTGATAAGGTCGATTGACTGGAATAATTCCATTGTACGGATATAGCATCTTGCGTAGCAGTCACCTGCTGTGCTTACAATTGGTGCAAATTCAAGATCAGGATATGCACCGTATCCTGTAAGTCTCATATCTACATTGACTCCACTTGCTCTTGCAAATGGTCCTACAGCTCCAAGTGCATTGATCTGCTCTTTTGTAAGAACGCCAACGCCCTTAAGTCTTGACTGTACAGAATAGTCTTCAAAGAATGTATTCTTGATGACTTTAAGTTCTTCTTCAACTTCATCCATCGTCTTTAAGATGATATTGAGCTGTTCCTGTGGGATGTCTTTTATAACACCACCGACTTTATTTACAGAGAAAATAAGTCGTCCACCGGATGTCATTTCCTGCATATCAAGAACTTTTTCTCTTACTCTCCAGCACTGATAGAAGAGGTTTTCAAATCCAAATCCATCAGCTAAAAGTCCAAGCCAGAGAAGGTGTGAGTGCATTCTTCCAAGCTCTGCCCAGAGAGTTCTTAAATATTTAGCCTTTTTAGGAACATCTACTCCAAATATATGCTCAACAGCTTCGCAATATCCCATACCATGCTGGAAAGAGCAGATACCGCATGTTCTTTCTACTACATATGTCATCTGATTGAAATCTCTTTTATCAACCAGTCCTTCAAGTCCTCTATGGATAAATCCAATTGATGGAATCGCCTCAATGATCCTCTCATCCTCAATTACAAGATCCAGATGTATTGGCTCTGGAAGTACAGGATGCTGTGGACCAAAAGGCACTACGCTTCTCATTCCCATATCAGTTTTCCTCCTTCTTCGGTCCAAGTGGAGCTTCCTGGCGGATACGATACAGCTTGTTCTCATAATCGAGGCTGATCATCTTTATCTTTACGCCAAATACTTCCTTCATCTCGTTCTCATAAAATACTGCTGCAGGAACGATTTCTGTAATACTTGGTACTTCCTGCTCAACGTCAACTACAACTCTTAATGTATGAAGCTGATATGTTTCATAATTGGAAAAAGAGTAGCTAAGTTCAAACTTATCGTTTACATATGCAGCACAAGCCTGTGAGAAACGAAGTCCGTCCTTCTTGAGTTCAAGAGCTCTTTTCAGCAGGTCTGAAAGTTCGATTTCCTCTAATATGTTTTCAGGATTTTTTATCTCAACCATTTACCTGCACCTCTTTTCCAGACTTTCTTGCTTTCTCCTGGACTTTGTAATCATCAGAACGTTTCTGGAAGATTTCAACAGCCTGGATTATGCCGTCTATAATTGCCTGTGGTCTTGCAGCACAGCCTGGTACGTATACGTCAACAGGGATCACTGTGTCAGCACCACCTAATATGTTGTAACAATCCTTAAATACACCGCCTGTACATGCACATACTCCAACGGCAACTACTACCTTTGGATTTGGCATCTGATCATAGAGCTGTTTGACAACTGGTGCATTCTGCGCATTGACACCACCAGTTATCAGCAATATGTCAGCCTGCATCGGATCACCGGTATTCATAACGCCAAGTCTCTCAGCATCATATACTGGTGTAAGGCATGCCAGAACTTCAATATCACATCCATTGCAGCTACTTCCGTCATAGTGGAGCAGCCAAGGAGATCTTTTTATGTTTGCCATGTTTCCTACCTCTACCTACTTATTTAACAATCATCAAAATAATAAGATTTACGCCTGCAGTAAATAATGTTACTCCCCATGTGATCTTGAGCATTTCCTGCCACTTCATACGTGCACTTGAGTTGTCGATGAGGATCTCAAGGAAGTATGTGAGTAAAATTACTGCTACGGCTACTGCTATACTTACTGGATTAGTATTGATGATAAACAATCCGATAACACCCATAAGGAATACGTTCTCGTACCATTCTGTAACCTGGAAAAGTGCCAGATTCTTGGATGCCATTTCTGTTGTAATACCTTTTACCAGCTCCTGATGCATATGGTGTGAAGCACTTGTATCAAATGGTGACTTACGCATCTTGATAGTGAGTATAAATACAAATGCTACAAAGAATCCTGGTAAATAAGCAATGTAGCTTATAGGAGTCTGTGCAATGTCTGCTACATTAAAGCTTCCTGCTGCGAGGTAGAAACCAACGCATGTAAGAAGTACTGCTGGCTCATAGGTCATCATCTGGATAAGCTCTCTCTGAGCACCAACTGATGAGTAAGGTGAGCTTGTGATAACACCTGCAAAATACAGGAATGTTGCAGCAGTTGATAGTACGAAGAAGCACATAAGTATGTCACTTCCAAGGAAGAACATAGCTCCTGTTACTACCATCAGGATAAAATATGTAAGGATCAAAAATGTCTGTGCTATTTCAACTGTGATTGTCTCTTTGTTAAAGAGCTTGATCACATCATAGAATGGCTGAAGAAGTGGTGGTCCAACTCTTCGCTGCATTCTTGCTGAGATTTTTCTGTCAAAACCTTCTAAAAGCCCGCCAATAAGAGGAGCCAGGAAGATATAACAGAGCATTAGTATTAAACCTTTACTCATAATCTAACACCTCCTATTATCATACAAAGCATTACTACAAGAACTGCTACAGTAAATACCTGGCTAGGTACCATAAGTTTTCTTGAACCGATAACTTTGTGCATGTAGTAGTTAGAAAGCCAAAGTGTCTTTTCCTCACCGAAGGAATCAACGAACTTCTTGTTTTCACCTGTATTAACACCATTCATGTAAGAAAGTACCATTGTCTTACGCATCTTCTTACCATACAGGTAAGCAAGGAATGGAACAGCGAATACTAAAAGGATAACAACTACGAGTGCATAGAGAAGTCCCTGTGACATTACTTCTATAGCATCTCCAAACATCTCTCCGATAAGAGGTGTTACATATATCCTTGAAAGAAGTGGGAATAATGCACACAACAATACCATAAGAACTGCATGGATTGTAAGTGAGATTACCTCATTCTTCTTTGTGATATCTTTGTACTTAGTCTCTTTTAAATGGCTCTGGCTGATGATCTTACCCATCCACTTTGTCCAGTAGAAGGATGTTGTAGCTGAACCGAAACAGATCATCATAACAAGGATGATGTTTCTCTCATCTACAGATGCCTTAAGAGCTGCCCATTTAGATATCAGCATACCAAATGGAGCAAGGAACATGCCTGCAATACCAATGAACATGAAGATTGCAAGTCTTGGCAGGATGTAGAGCAGTCCGTGCATATCTTCTACGCTTCTTGAATGAAGTGCGTTTTCTGTAGCACCAACATCCTGGAAGAGCAGTGACTTGGATATAGCATGGAACAGCATAAGGAATACACCAGCCCAAATTGTTTCAGGTGTACCTACACCAGCGCAGGCAACCATAAGTCCAAGGTTTGAAATTGTTGAAAATGCCAGAACTTTTTTACCATCACTCTGAGCAATTGCCATGAATGATGTGATCAGGAATGTGAAACCTCCGATGAAGGAGATCATTGTTCCTGTTGTAGTTCCGCTCATAGCAGGTGCAAGTCTGTACAGAACATAGATACCTGCCTTAACCATTGTTGCACTGTGAAGAAGTGCAGATGATGGTGTAGGAGCAACCATGGCTCCGATAAGCCATGTTGAAAATGGAAGCTGAGCAGCCTTGGTAAGTGCTGCAAAAGCTATAAGTGCTACAGGTATTGTTGCTACAACTTCGCCTGCGACGCCCATATTTACAAGTTCATGAAGAGTAATGACTCCTGATGTGTATCCAAAATAGATGATACCGATAGCAAGAGCTGTACCACCTAAGAGGTTCATCCAGAGTGCTCTAAATGAGTTGTTGATCGCAACTGGTTCCTTGGTATAACCAATAAGAAGGAATGAACAGATACTTGTCAGTTCCCAGAAGAAATCAATCCACAACAGGTTTTCTGACAATACAAATCCAAACATTGCTCCAAGGAACAGGAATAACAATGTAAAGAAGTAGTATCTTCTGTCAGGGATATCTGTGTGATGATGATGATAGCCATGCATATATCCGACTGCATAGACTACAATAAGACCGCCAATAACTCCTACTATAAGACACATCAAAATTGAAAGATGGTCCACATAAATGTGTCCAGCTTCTGCCATTTCTGGTCCTTTCAATTCAAAATATGCTATGAAAAGAGTTGGCACGATAGACAGTAAGCTAATCCAATATTTGCGATATTTAAAGCAAAGGAAAGTTACTACTACCATTAACACAAGCTCTGCCACAAGGATAATGTGGTCTACCAGCTCTGTGTCATAATAAAGAACATGCTCCTGACAACCGCCAGCTATCCACTGACCTGTCAAAAGAGCTACTGCAGCCATAATGACGACTGCACTTGCATAAGAAATTGCATTTCTCACTTTGTTTACGCGTGTAATAAACATCACGATTGCCATAACAAATGGAAATACAATTAGAAACGGTATGATACTCTCAATAGCCATTCCCAAACCTCCACCTATAAAGAATTGTATAGAAATCCTTTTACATTATACACTTTTTTTATAATTATGGTCTTAAATAGTCAGAAAATTTTTATTATTAATCCACTTATTTACGTTATATATTTTTTGGTATATAGAGAAACGTTCTCAATAGGTTCTTGTATTGCAGTTTTAATAAGTTCTGCTGCTTTTCTCATAAAAGTAATTGTCTAAATATTTATCCGTCTTAAATATACTATTTTCATTTTTTCTGCTATATTATTAAAAGATTGCTACAATTTATAGGTAAAATGAGTCACCGGGGACGGAGTCAATGGGGACGTATCAATCTGACTCATTGTATGCAATGAGTCAATCTGATACGTCCTCGGTGACTCATTGTTGAGGGTATTGTAATGCACGAATTAAGTTACATAGTAAGAATGGTAAATCTGGCAGAGAAGACTGCTATTGATAATGATATAGATCATGTTGATAAGATTGTTGTAGAGGTAGGCGCCATGACTGGTGTTCTTCCTTATTATCTTCATAAATATTATCCCGAGGCAACTGCGGGAACCAGGCTTGAGGGTTCAGAGCTGGAAGTTATAGAAGTTCCTGTAACAGCGGTTTGTAATAATTGTCATGGGGAATATAATCCGGATAAAGAAAATGACTATCGTTGTCCAAAATGTGGTTCCACCGATAGTCATATTGTTGCCGGAAGGGATGTTACTTTGAAAAATATCTTAGTGAATGACTAATGTTTTTCCAGATTTCTGTAATAGAAAAAGAGATACTGCTGCATTATTCCATTGTATGGAGCATATTTTTCAAAAGGAAATTTTCCGTTATATTCATTTTTGAGAACTCTGTCTATCCAGACATCTATAGGGAAGGCATTAAGTCTGTGAAAGCCAAACAGTATAGTGCAGGATGCCACCTTGATCCCGACTCCTTTTAGTTCCATGAGGCCTGCCAATAAGGCTTCATCATCCATACTGCTTAGGCCATCCAGCTGCAGTCTTCCGCTTAGCGCATTCTTGGCTGTCTCATATAAGTACTCTGATCTATAGCCCATACCGCAATCATTAAGTTCACTTATTGATAACCTGCCAAGCTGCTCAATAGTCGGAAAGGCATACTGTTCACTGTCTTGGATCTGAGTACCTGCTGCCTTACACAATTTTTCAATTGATGATTTTATTGCAGGTATGCTCTTTCTCTGAGATATGATAAAGCTGATCAGCGTCTCCCACGGGTCCTGATTCAGTATTCTGATGCCGGTACCGTATTCTGCTGCCTTGTATAAAAAAGCATCCTCATCTTTATCTACTTTTTTTCTGATCTGGGTATAATTGTTTTCCAGGTCAAAATAGTGTTTCCAGAATCCTTCAAATTCTGCTTTGGTGCAGTCTACTTCAAATTCATTTTTATCTGCACCTTGCTTTATATTAAGTACTTTTCCGCTGGCTACAATATTGTAACCACCATCTTCATTGGGATTCCACCTGAAGCACTGACCGCTTTCAGCTATTTTCTTTAGATCAAAATCATCTTCTATCCTGATTTTCATGGTTATTCCTTGTTATAACTTCATTATTTATTCTGTTTAGTACAACTTTTTTATCTCCACTCCAAAGTGGCGCTACCAGGCTTTTCTTTGGACCATCTCCGGTAAGTCTGTGGATTATCACATCGTCCGGTATAAGTTTTACGAGCTTTTTTAGCAGTTCAATGTACTCATCCATTGTCATTACTTCAAAGCGACCTTCAATGTAATCTTTTTCCAGGTCAGTGTTTTTAAGAACGTGGAGGAGCTGCAACTTTATTCCCTGAACACCTGAATCAACGACATATTTTACTGTCTGTTCCATGTCTTTATCAGTTTCTCCGGGGAGTCCTAATATTACATGGGTTATTACATCTATACCTTCTTTTCTAAGGTCTCTCACTGCCTTGTCATATACATCCAGTGTGTATCCTCTTCTGATGTACGCAGCGCTGTCTTCATGTATGGTCTGCAGTCCCAGTTCTACCCAGACAGGTTTGATCTTATTTATTTCAGACAGGAGTCTGATCACATCTGGTCCCAGGCAGTCTGGTCTGGTGCCTATTGACAGGGCTACTATATCATCAGGCTCTATGGCCTGCATATAGATATCCCTGAGATATTCAATACTGGCATAGGTATTGGTAAAACTCTGAAAATAAGCTATATACAGAGCTTTGCCTTTTATCTTTTTACTTACTTTTTCTTTTGCCTCTGCAATCTGCTGTCTTATAGGAAGATTAGCATTGGCTGCAAAATCACCTGATCCACCTTCGGAGCAAAATATGCAGCCTCTGCTGCCTAGTGTCCCATCTCTGTTTGGGCAGGTGACTTTGGCAGATATGGACAGTTTATAGACCTTACAGCCATATTTTTCTTTTAAATACTGATTCAGAGTCTTCATACTTAGTTTACTGCTTTATCTCTTTCTTATAAATGTCAGTCTTTTTCCATCTCATCTATATAGCCCCTGTCCCACAGGAGAATATTGAATTTCTCTGCCATTTTTACTGCCGGATCGGTAAAATACTGATTAGTCATGACAACTCCAACCATTCTGTCATAAAAATCTCTTCCAGCATATATCTCTTCTATTGCATGAACTCCAATAGGCTTATCATAGCATTTGCACTGAAATGCATAGGTAATCCCATCCTTTTCTGCAAGTATATCTGCTCCAAAATCTCCACTGGCTTTTGTTACTTCTACATCTATAAAACCATTATTTTTCAATAAATCTGCGCAGTAATATTCAAATTCAAGTCCCTCCAGTTCATCCATTGGATGAGGGCGTCTGTTCAATATGTCTTTAATTATTGCTACTACCACCAATATGATCAGCGCAACAATCACGATTATCATGATGACTTTTAATGTATTAATGTCCAGATTATTCAAGTAGTCCATTTTTACTCCAAAAAGCGCCACACTAACTTTCGTCAGTATGGCGCCTTGATTTTAATTATTAGGCAATTTTCAATTAACCAAAACTCATAAGAGTCTTATCTAACTGATAATTAGAGCTGAGGACCTGCAGCAACAAGTGCCTTACCAGCTTCGTTACCTGTGTACTTAACAAAGTTCTTCTGGAATCTTGAAGCAAGATCTTTTGCCTTCTCTTCCCATTCAGAAGCGTTAGCATATGTATCTCTAGGATCAAGGATTGCAGGATCAACTCCTGGAAGTTCTGTAGGAACTTCGAAATCAAAGTAAGGAATCTTCTTTGTAGGAGCCTTAAGAACGTCACCGCTAAGGATAGCATCGATGATACCACGTGTATCCTTGATAGAGATTCTCTTTCCTGTTCCGTTCCAACCTGTGTTAACAAGGTAAGCCTTTGCTCCGCTCTTTTCCATCTTCTTAACAAGCTCTTCTGCATACTTTGTTGGGTGCAGTTCAAGGAATGCCTGTCCGAAGCAAGCTGAGAATGTAGGTGTAGGCTCTGTGATACCTCTCTCTGTTCCAGCAAGCTTAGCTGTGAAACCAGACAGGAAGTAGTACTTTGTCTGCTCAGGTGTCAGGATTGATACTGGAGGAAGTACTCCAAATGCATCAGCTGAAAGGAAGATTACGTTATCAGCGTCTGGACCTGCAGAAACCTTATTTACCTTCTGAGCGATCTTGTCGATGAACTCGATAGGATATGATACACGAGTATTCTCTGTAACGCTCTTATCATCAAAATCAATCTTGCCGTTAGCATCTACTGTTACGTTCTCAAGAAGAGCATTTCTCTTGATTGCGTTGTAGATATCTGGCTCAGACTCTTTATCAAGTCCGATAACCTTAGCATAGCAACCACCTTCAAGGTTGAATACGCCGTTGTCATCCCAACCGTGCTCATCATCACCGATAAGAAGTCTCTTAGGATCTGTTGAAAGAGTTGTCTTACCTGTTCCTGACAGACCAAAGAAGATAGCTGTGTGCTTACCATCCATATCTGTGTTAGCTGAGCAGTGCATTGATGCCATGCCCTGAAGTGGAAGGAAGTAGTTCTGCATTGAGAACAGACCCTTCTTCATTTCTCCACCATACCAAGTGTTCAGGATAACCTGTTCCTTAGATGTTACGTTGAAAAGAACTGCTGTCTCAGAATTAAGACCAAGTTCCTTAAAGTTCTCTACCTTTGCCTTAGAAGCGTTGTAAACAACGAAATCAGGCTTGAAGTTAGCCTGCTCTTCTTCTGTTGGACGGATGAACATATTCTTTACAAAATGAGCCTGCCATGCTACTTCCATGATGAAACGAACAGCAAGACGTGTGTCCTTGTTTGCTCCACAGAAACCATCGATGACATAAAGCTTCTTTCCAGAGAGCTCATCTACGGCAAGCTTCTTACAAGCATCCCATGCAGCCTGTGATGCTTTATGGTTATCATTTGGATATTCCTCAGATGTCCACCATACTGTATCCTTAGACTTCTCATCTTCAACGATGAACTTATCTTTAGGTGAACGACCTGTATAAATACCTGTCATAACGTTTACAGCACCAAGCTCTGTAACCTGACCTTTATCATAGCCCTCAAGACTTGGATCTGTCTCATCAGCAAAAAGCTGCTCATAAGATGGGTTGTAAACGACTTCCTTAACTCCTGTAATACCATACTGACTTAAATCGATAGTTGCCATTATAGTAACCTCTCCTTCTTTTAAATTATATTTAATTCAAATTGGCGGAATTTTCTGCCAAATTCTCATCACTGTCTTTATTTATACTACAAAGTCAAGTTTTTAACAATAATTTTGCTAAAAAAATGTATTAAAAAACTATGAATTCTGCACTATTTTCAACTTTTTATTCAGTTAAATACCGCTAACAAAAATACTGCTATGGTCACTTTAACTCTACTGATTTTCTTGTGACTTTAATAGTTCCTGATAGATTTCTCTTTTTCCTACGCCTCTGTCAGCAGCTACTTTCTTCATGGCATCTTTATGGGAAACTCCCTGATTTTCATAATATTCCATATGCTCTTCAATGGTCATTTCCTGCCACTTTTCCTGCTTTTCCAGCTCTTTTTGAGCAAGGCTCCTGCCTTCAATTACAAGGACGTATTCTCCTCTTGGCTCATTTTCTTCATAAAACTTTATGGCACCAGATAAGCTTGTTGGCTGTATATCTTCAAATTTCTTGGTGAGCTCTCTGCAGATAGTTATCTTTCTATCTCCAAGACTCTCATATAAGTCCTTTAATACAGCCCTTAGATGATGTGGAGCTTCATATACGATCATTGTCCTGCTCTCATTTGCAAGCTCCTCAAGTATCTGCTTTCTGCCCTTTTTATCATCATTTCCAGGTAAGAATCCTTCAAAACAAAATCTTCTGGTGCTGAGTCCCGATAATGTCAGAGCTGTTATACAAGCAGCTGGTCCAGGCAGAGATGTTACTGTTATACCTGATTCATGGCACATTCTTACGAGGACTTCTCCGGGATCTGATATGGCCGGAGTTCCGGCGTCAGTGATGAGAGCCACATTTTTGCCTTCCTGCATCAGGCTTATGAGGTACAGTGCCTTTTCCACCTTATTGTACTCATGATAACTTGTCATGGATGTATGTATATCAAAATGATTTAATAGTTTAATGCTGTTTCTTGTATCTTCTGCAGCTATAACATCTACTTCCTTTAATGTCTCAAGGACTCTAAAGGTCATGTCCTGCAGATTTCCGATTGGCGTTGCACATAAATATAACTTGCCTGCCATTTTTCCTCCGATCTGTATGTGGAATAACTCTCGCAATTCTAAAAATTTAAGGAGCCACTATTCATAATATATATTCATCAGTTCCTTGGTATATACGCCCTGACTTTCATATATTATCAGCGGGCTATCCACTGTCATTCTTGGCTTTCCGCCTCTTACGCCTTCTATCAGTACCATATTGGGCTCATGGTCTATAAAAGGATGCACAAGTCTCATTCTCTTGGGTTCTATCTTGTAGTCATGCATCACTACCATGAGCTCTGCAAGTCTAAAAGGTCTGTGAACCATATAGAGCTTGCCACCTGGCTTCAAAAGCCTGGCAGATGCCTTTATAACGTCTTCCAATGTGCATAGTACTTCATGCCTGGCTATAGCCTTGGGACTATCAGGATTTTGAAGTCCATGCTGACTTATCATATATGGTGGATTACATGTAATAACGTCAAAAGAGGCAGCGTCAAATAATTGCCCTGCCTCTTTGATATCTCCATCTACTATTTGTATTTTATCCTGAAGATCATTTAGTGCTACGCTTCTTCTTGCCATCTGAGCACTTTCTTTTTGTATCTCCAGTCCTATCAGCTGGGCAGCTTTTGTTTTTGCTTCCATAAGTATCGGTATGATACCTGTTCCGGTACCAAGATCCAACACCCTAGCTCCTTCACCAGCCTGCGCATATCCTGACAATAATACTGCATCCATTCCAAAACAGAATCTGGACGGATCCTGTATGATCCTGTATCCGTTCCTCTGTAGATCATCTATTCTTTCTCCCGGTAGCAGATCAATTGTCATTTAATTTTGATTTTCCTTCCTGCTTCTCAATGCGCTCAAGTTGCTCAAGTTCTTTGAGTTCCTCATCTACTTTTCCATTATTGTTATTCTTATGCTTCTGCTTCTTCTTGATAAACTTAAGCTGATCAACTGCATATTCGTGAACTTCTTTTTCGTCATCCTCTTCTACAAGTATCTTAACTGTCTGCCTGAGTACGTTTGTGCTGATGACTTCACCTTTAAGTCCATCCTCTGTAGAAGCAACGATGTCTCCTATTCCAGGAAGCTTACGGTTAAGCTCTTCATATACATCCTCTTCATTTTTGAGGCAGCACATAAGTCTTCCGCATACACCTGAAATCTTAGTAGGATTAAGTGACAGACTCTGCTCCTTGGCCATCTTGATCGATACAGGAACAAAATCAGACAGATATGAATGGCAGCATAAAGGTCTTCCGCAGATACCATAACCACCTATGATCTTGGTCTCATCTCTTACACCAATCTGTCTAAGCTCGATCCTTGTCCTAAATACAGCAGCCAGATCTTTTACCAATTCTCTAAAGTCAATTCTTCCATCTGCAGTAAAGTAAAACAGCACTTTATTATTATCAAAAGTGTATTCCGCATCAATAAGCTTCATTTCAAGATTGTGCTTGTGGATCTTCTCAAGACATATCTTAAAAGCTTCTTTTTCTTTTTCTCTATTATTTTTCTCCTGCTCGTCATCCTTTGGACTAGCTATTCTAAGAACTGCTTTTAAAGGCTTGATCACCTTTTCATCTTCTATTTCTTTTGGCTCACCTACTACTGTTCCGTATTCCACGCCTCTGGCAGTTTCAACGATAACATGGTCCCCCTTCTTTATATCGAAGTTCCCCGGTGAAAAAAAGTATATTTTTCCGGCAGTTCTAAATCTTACGCCGATAACTGTTGTCATATATTCTCCTTAATATCTATGAATAACATTTGAAGTGTTAATTCAGTGTTAACATTAGCCCTCAATCTGTTTTGAGCTACTTCCAATGATTCTATTATATGATTTATTCCCTTGTAAGTACAATGGTCAGTAATATCTCTAATATACGATAATTTATCGCTGAAAATCAAGTGATCGGTCTTTTCCTCAGCCTTATAAACAAGCACATCCCTAAAGAAATATAGCAGTACGTCAAAAAAGTCATCTAAGACATGGAGATCTGCTTTTGAAGTTTTCTTTTTTCCTTCATCAGATTTCTTATCTTTATCCTTTTTCGACTTACTTTCCTTTTCTTTTGTTTTTTCCTGTTCCTCTTCTTTTGGGGTTATTATACTCTGCACTTTTTCATTGATCTCATGTATTTCCAGCCTGGACAACTTAGTTATCAGATCTATTGTGTTGTTTCTGAGATTTTCAAAATGCTCATCTTCTGCCAGTTCAAGCGCTTTTCCTACATTTCCTCTTGCAAAAGAAGCACAGACTTCAGCTTTGTAATCAACAACATGAAAGCTGCTCATCAAATACTTTTTTATGGATTCATCCATTGCCGGTTTCATACTGAGCACGATACATCTGCTTATGATGGTCTGCAGAAATGCTGACAGATTGCTTGTCAGAATAAAAATAATAACATAGGCAGGTGGTTCTTCTAATGTCTTTAGAAGTGCATTTTGAGCTGCCGCATTCATTTTTTCGCCTTCGGGAATGATGTATATCTTATACTTTGAAGAATATGGCTTTATGATAACGTCATCTCTGACCTGTGTTCTTATATCATCAACACTTATAGTCGCTGGCTTTTCATGGGTAACTGTAATGATATCCGGATGTGAATGGCTTGCAGCCTGAATGCATGAATGACATTTATTGCAAGCTTCTATATATCCATCCCTTGTTTCTTTGCTTTCACATTGAATGGCTTTTGCAAAAATGTTGGTGATAAATTCTTTACCAGCATCTTCTTCACCCTCGATAATATAAGCATGGGATATCTTGCCTGTACTTAGGGCGTTCTGCATATGCTCAACTATCTGTTTCTGATCAATAATATCGATAAAATCCGACATTTATTTCCCCCAATAAATTAAATAGGGATTGCTGCATTTAAGAAAATGAGTCATTGGGGACGTATCAAATTGACTCGTTTGTTCCAAAATGAGTCAATCTGATACGTCCCTGGTGACTCATTTTTCTAAATGCAACAACCCCTTATTTTATGTAAATATATCTAATAATAAACCTTGTATCTCTCCTATTTTACCAAGGATGGATATTGAGTCTTTTTCCTCTTTTACCAGTTCTCTGGCAAGCTCATCTAGATTTTCATCAACCAGTCTTATTATACCATAAACCCTATGTCTTCCTTTTCTATCAAGGAAATTCTCTCGACTAAAGGTATGGGATCTCGATACAACTTCATTTAGAAATTCCTTAATGAGCTTTCGATAACGCTGCATCTCGCGAATATCTTTTTTCTTACCGATCTTATCCCCTTGTTGGGTTATCTCCTGCATCATGAGATTTAGTCGTTCTGCAAGAGATGCATCATCCAGCTTACTAGTCAGTATAAACTTGAAATCACCATTTGCCTGATTAACACTTTCTGTCGGTGTAACCTGATTAGGCTGTTGAAGATTACTTACTTTTATATCCATATGAGTTCGACCTTCCTCTTATATAAGGACTCCGCTGATATAAATTAAGTTACACTACACAATATAAGCAGTTATGAAATCCTCAGCTTTTTTTAAACAATCTTCCAAAGTTCCATCATTTGCTATGATATTTTCAACGCCTGCCCAGTCAAGCCTTGCCTGACTAAAGTCTTCTTCGTCTGCCAAAAATCTTCTGCACATCTCATCATACTTTGGTTTTTCCTGCTTGCGCTCTCTCTTCAAAGCCCATTCCAGTCTCTGCCCATCATCTGCTGTGATCATGATGTGGATTATATTATCTGCACCAAAGTAATCTTTCAGTGAAACAAGTGTATCCAGGGTACCGATCATCAGGTAATTACCGCTTTCAAGATCTATCTGACCATCATCTGCTGTAAAATATCTCCACAGGCCATACATGGTATCATAGGTTCTCTCTTCTATAATCTTTCGGCTATCCCGAAATTTTTCATAACCTTTTTCATCGGTAAAATAATACTGAACACCATCCTGCTCGCCTTGACGCATCGGTCTGGTAGTGTATAAGACTACTTTTTTTAAATTTAAAGAACTGTTCTTAAGTAGTCCTTTATATATATGATCTTTACCAGAGGCACTTTTGCCCATGATCAATATTATTTTCCCCATCATCATTTCCTTCACAATATCTTAGTACTTATTAGTATTATACTTCCTCAACTCTTATCATATTAGTTCTTCCTGAAATACCAAGAGGAACTCCGGCAGTAATAACTACTTTATCGCCTTTTTTGATATATCCAGCTGCGATAGCTGAGCTTATAGCCTCTCTGAAAAGCTCATCCGCTGTATCTTCCTGTCTGATATGAAGAGGAATTACTCCCCATAACAGGTTAGTCTGACGACATACAGTAGGATTAACTGCACAAGCAATTACAGGACAGCTTGGCTTATATTTTGAAACCATGCGAGCTGTAAATCCTGACATTGTTACTGATATGATAGCATCTGCTTCAACTTCAGCTGCTACTGTACATGTAGCATGTGAAATTGCTGTTGTCACATCATTGACGTGGTTGCTGTCTCTCTTTTTAAGTCTGCCTACGTAGTCAATGTCCTTTTCAGTTCTCTCAGCAATCTTGGCCATTGTCTTAACAGCTTCGATTGGGTAATCACCAGCAGCAGTCTCTCCTGAAAGCATGATCGCTGTTGTTCCGTCATATATAGCATTTGCTACGTCTGTAGCCTCAGCTCTTGTAGGACGTGGATTATGTATCATAGAATCAAGCATCTGTGTTGCTGTGATAACATATTTACCCTGTGCCTCAGCAAGTTTGATCATCTTCTTCTGCTGTACCGGAACTTCTTCAAATGGAAGCTCAACGCCCAGGTCACCACGAGCTACCATGATACCATCTGACTCATCAAGTATCTCTTCAAGATTGGCAATACCCTGGATACTTTCAATCTTTGAAATTATCTTCATTGGGCTATTGTGCTCTTTAAGGATATTTCTGATATCCAATACATCCTGTCTTGTTCTTACGAATGAAGCAGCAATGAAATCAAATCCCATTTCACAGCCAAAAATAATATCTGATGTATCCTGTTCGCTAAGATATGGCATTGTAAGCACTGCTCCCGGAACATTAACACCCTTCTTATCTGATATCTTTCCGCCGTTTTCTACTGTACACTCAATATCAGTATCATTTACTTTATCAACATGTAATTCAATAAGACCATCATCTAAAAGTATTCTCATGCCTTCGCGACAGTCTTTTGGAAGATCTGTGTATGTTACAGATACTATGTCCTTTGTACCTTCAACTTCTCTGGTAGTCAATGTGAATTTCTGACCTGCTTCAAGCATCTCCTTACCATTTTTGAAGTCTTTAAGTCTTATTTCAGGACCCTTAGTATCAAGCATAGTAGCTATTGGAAGGTGAAGCTCTTCTCTAAGTTTTCTGATCCTCTCAAACTTTCTTTTATGTTCAGCATGGGAGCCATGTGAGAAATTAAAACGGGCAACGTTCATGCCTGCTTTCATGATCTCTCTTAAATTTTCTTCACTCTCACTTGCTGGTCCTATGGTACAAATAATTTTTGTTCTTCGCATGTTTTCTTCCTTACTATTTCTTTACTATTACTTTAACACTACTACAACCATTTATATCTAAAACACCCTGTACATTCATGCCTTGTTTTATAAATCTCTTCAGATCATCTATGAGCTTTTGGGTAATGATCTCTCCCGGCACTACCAGGGGTATTCCAGGTGGGTATAAATTGATAAAATCTGCAGAACAAGCACCTGTTGCCTGATCCAATTTAAGTATATCATAATCGCTGTCCCATGCCTTATAAATCGGCATAATTACTTCATTGTGATACAACATCTCATCATAACTGTTATCGGTTTTTTCTGACAGCTGCTCATCTATCTCTATTATAGCTCTTATCAGACGCCTGATACCCTCTTGAGTATCAAGTCCTGAAATGATCGCAAGTCCATAACTTGCGCCTGCCATTTCAAGCTGCAAATCATAATCCTCACGAAGTATATCATATAATTGTTGACCTGTCATAGTGGTATTTTTGACAGAAATAACCACTTTTGCGGCATCATTTATTATATCGTTTCCAAAGACCTTAATATGTCTGGTATTGGCGGTTGCTTGTATGATTTCTTCTTTGTATTTTATAAGATTATCAAAAAATCCTTTATTCGTTCCATCAAGATAATCCATACAGGAATCAATTGATGCCATAAACACATATGACGGGCTACTAGTCTGATATATTCTTAAAAATCTCCTTAACCTATCCCGATCTATAAGCTTGCCCTGCACATGTAAAAGAGCTGTCTGAGTCATTGATGGCAATGTCTTATGAACACTATGTATTACCAGATCCGCTCCCTGCTTTATTGCATTCTCCGGAAGCTCTTTTGAAAAACCAAAATGAGCGCCATGAGCAGCGTCAACGATAAGGGGTATACCATTTTTATGGGCGATATCAGCTATTTTAGCGATATCAGAGCTTATACCATCATATGTAGGTGATGTTATAAACACCGCCTTAATGGACGGATTCAGCATGTTTCCCAAGGTGTCTGGATCTATCTTCCCATATAGATCATATTCTCTTAGATATTCAGGGTATATATATTTGAGATTAAGCTTTCTTAGATATGCAGCATGATATAAACTTTTGTGGCAATTCCTGCCAACCAGTATCGTGTCATTTTCTCCGGCTACAGCTGAGATAGCACTTAGAACACCGGATGTACTGCCATTTACTAAAAAAAATGTTTCATCTGCACCATATAACTTATTTGCCCGTTCTTGAGCTGCAGCTATGATACCATTGGCATCATGCAGATTATCAAAATCATCTATTTCTGTTATGTCGATCTTACTTATGTCTTTCAAAACAATATCCTCTGCATTGCGCTTGTGACCAGGCATATGCAAAGGATACATATTACTATTATATAAATTCTCTAATTTATTATAAAATTCAGGCATATTCAGCTTTTGTTCTTCCGTGTCCTTTTCTGACTTTAATTGTTTCCAACAAAGAAGAATACTTATCAGCCATAGTTACTACCCATGCTTCACGGCACATTGGAGGGATAACTGTTAGTGGCCACATATGCTTCTTTATTATTTCCTGCTCTAATATTGTTATCTTAAAATCCCTCTTAGCATTTCTCATCGCAATACCAGGATGGTAGAATCCATGAAGCTTTGGATGGATATTATCCTTGCTTGCCCCATTATGCCAGTCATAGAGGAAATAATCATGAAGCAAAGCCCCTCTGATCAAAGCTCTTTCATTACATTTGATCTTTAATTGTTCATTGATCTTGATCGCACATGCTGCAACCATCAAACAATGCTCATATACGGATACATCTCCATGCTGAATAAAAGTACTGGTAAGATGAAACTTATCAGACTCTAGTATGTCTTCAGCATGCATTATCAATTTCTCACGTATATCATCCTTTATATCGATCTGTGCCCAAAGCTTGGGAAAATCATTTCTTATAATCATTTTGCTACCCTTATAAGGCCTATAAGCATTTACCTATACAGTAAGCTCTAAATTTCATTACGATCCAATTTTCGGCAAAATCCGCTGACTGAATAATAACTTAATTGCTTCCTGATACCCCTAATCAGTAACAAGGCCACTTAAACATAGTAACATATTATCATAAGGTTAGAGAATATAAAGTTATAATTGTATTAAAGTATTTGAAAATGTACTTAAATTATTGGAAAAGAAATTGAGAAGTTCAATTAAAGAATTAATAAAAAAAGCGTGCCCAGAGTCGGAATCGAACCAACGACATAAGGATTTTCAGTCCTCCGCTCTACCAACTGAGCTATCTGGGCACATAAATAGCGGGGACAGGATTTGAACCTATGACCTTCGGGTTATGAGCCCGACGAGCTTCCAGACTGCTCCACCCCGCGATATTAAATTTAATGGATGGCGGTGGATTCGAACCACCGAAGCAAATTGCAGCAGATTTACAGTCTGTCCCCTTTGGCCACTCGGGAAGCCATCCATATTATTAAGTTGTTGTACTGTGTACAACCAAAGCCGATGAACGGACTCGAACCGTTAACCTGCTGATTACAAATCAGCTGCTCTGCCAATTGAGCCACATCGGCATTTAAAATGGGACCTACAGGGCTCGAACCTGTGACCCTCTGCTTGTAAGGCAGATGCTCTCCCAGCTGAGCTAAGATCCCATCAATCGAAAAAATATTCATAAAAAAGCGACCCGAAGGGGGTTCGAACCCCTGACCTCCGCCGTGACAGGGCGGCGCTCTAACCAGCTGAGCCACCGGGCCATAATGTTCTAAGTTCTTGTAAGAACTGAACTCGAAGCACTTGCTTACTATAACAAACTTTCAAAGCCGTGTCAACAACTTTTTTGTTATTTTTGTAAGTTTTTGTTCCTTCAAAACCGAACACTGAATATCTTCTGCATTTCCTGCTTGCTTCTGTGGACAAGCCCTCGACCTATTAGTACATGTCAGCTGAGTGCGTTACCGCACTTACACCTCATGCCTATTAAC
>SVGC01000041.1 GCA_015056495.1 Butyrivibrio sp. | reverse complement strand
ATCTTGATATTGTTATCACGCTGGTACTGATATTCATCATATTGCAAGAGGCTTTCAAGCTTTTCATGGATCTCATCAACGCTCATGTTCTCAATATCCTGAGGTGTCAGGGCTCCGATCATAGTAGCAGAGAGTTTTGCCTGCTTTCTGGTTGTCAGATTCCAAATTGGAGATTTCAGGTAGTTTCCATTCATGTTAAGGACTACAACAGGATATTTGTAGATCTTTACCATCTTGGCAACTGATTTTTGCAGCTTGGAAGCCGTACCAACATTGGCATAGCGAGCCTCCGGATACAATACAAGACTGTCGCCTCTATCAAGTACCTTTTTTATATTCTTGATCAGCATGAGATCTGATACAAACTTTCTGGTACCAAGGCATCCAAGACGTCTATAGATCCACTCGCCATAATATTCAAAGCCTTCCAGCTCAGAAACATAATTAGCCCTATGTGGAAAAAGAGCCAGTGGTGTAACTATAAAGTCTGTAAATGACTGATGTGTACCAAGTACAAGATACGGCGGCTTAAAGCCCTTCATATTTACTTTTTTTATCTTGAGACCATATCCTATTGTAGCCAGAAAACAACTGAGCCAGATAAATGGTAAGAGCAAAAGGCTCTGTCTCGGCGGTGTCATCCCTCTGTCAAAAGGCACAGTATCAGGATTTATGCTGATGTCTTTTCTATTATATCTGCGAATAGGCGGCAGCATGGACAGTAAAACATACATAATAAGTGTTCCAATAAATGCCGCACCGGTAGGTGTTAGTACAAACAATTGTTTATTAAGGATCTCTCCTGTAACAGGATTGTAGATTAAAAGAGACATAAAGCAGCCTGCTATAAGGCATACAAAGCCCAAAATATTGTAACCATTTGTGTATTTATATAGCTCATGGCCATCAAGCTCATAGGCACTCTTAAAATCCAGCTTCTGTTTTCTGATAATAAAGAAATCCGCAAACAAAAGGGCTGCCAGAGGCGCATAAATACATGCAGAAATAGTCAAAAAGCTGCCAAAATAATCTATGATCTTGCCCCATACGCACAAAACTGCTATATACAGGCCTAATATGGATATGAGCCCGTGGTAACTGATCTTAGGAAATGTTGACCTGAGCATTACTCCATACAGATATGAGCCTACAGCCTGTGTTCCGATATTGGCAAAAGCCACCAATAGAAGCGATGCCAGCGCTACTACAGGAGAAGCAAGAGTTGAGAGCATCTCAGTAGGATCAGTAGTTTCAACACCAGTCACGATCTTCATGGAGATGACCATTACAGCTCCCACAACAACGAAAAATGATCCGGCAAGTCCCTGTCCGAGAACACCTGCATAGTATGCACTTCTCTCTTTTTTACATAATCTTGGAACCTCAGCCATGCCTCCTACAAGTGTTATTACAAAGGCGAAATTAGCTTCCAGCGCCAGTGTATATGCAGTTGACGGCGCAAAAGAGACATTGTCAGGCTGGAAAGACCATATGTCTGCAAAAGATACTGACCTGAAAGCAACGCATACTACAAAGCCGCCTACCAATAACAAAAGCGGCACCAATATCCTTGTAGTATTGGTGATAGTCTTAACTCCGCGCCATGCAATAGCTGTGCCAAGTCCTACGCAGAACAGCTTAAGTCCCAGAAATGTCCAGGTCGGCAGATCTACGCCAAATACGTGAAAAAGATTGGTCATAGAAGATGCAAACAACTCACAGCACACTGCATACCATGGAAAATTAACTACAATTATCACAAAGGATACGATTTTTACCCCTTTTGTTCCAAAAACTGCTCGAAGCCATATCCATATGTCTATTCCAAATCTTGTAGACATGATGACCGGCAACTGATATATGAGCAGCATCAAAAGTGCTCCGGCAAATGAGGTTATCAGAAGCTGTTTAAATCCTACAAGCCCCGTCAGATAAGCTCCCTGAGTATAGCTCCAGGTCGCAATACAATAGCCTGAAAGGATGAGCAGCGCATCGATAAATCCCAACTGTCTTTCGCTCTCCTTAACAGGCAAAATTCCACATGTAACTTCTTTATCTATATCATTATTAATTGAATTCGTTCTATTACCCAATGAAAGCACCACCTATCACTATGAGCAGGCAAGCTAACGTCAGGATTCCTGCAACAATATAATCTTTTTTCGTCATCTGCCCTTCGTAAGTCGTCTTACTCTCAATGGCAGATATCCTTTCCCTTAGATCATCCTCGTACATAACAATTTTTCCTCCTTTTCAAAACCTGATATCCTAGTTTTTCCTTTATATCAGCATTTTAAGATGCTATGACAAGTTCTTATAGCTGTCTTTTGTCCAAATAACACGTCCTAAATGATTGATTTTTCAAAATTTTGAATAAATCTCTTCACTCTATTTAAGTAACAGCTTCTATGAACAAAAATGCGCAACATTCAGTATTATATAATAATTATTTACAAAAGTTAAATGTGCATTTATGCTGATTAATAATACATGATTCATTTGGGTTACAATTCCTGTAAGGCTGTAAATACAATACTGCCAACTAAACAGGAAAATGATTTATGTAAGCATAGAAGGAGAACGAGATGTTTGAAGATGTTTCAAAATGGCTGGATTCAATAATGCTGGAGGGCATATCTGAAGGAGAAGGCGTATGCTTCAACCTGTACGAAGACGGCGGCAACAACTGGTCCATGGACATTGAAGTCAGTGAAAAATACGATCCTGACGATGATGACTGGGCATGCGACCCAATTTACAATTCTGATGAAGTTTTTACCTGGAAACAGGACGACGAATGGGATGAAGTCCTTGAGGATATGATCCAGATTCTATTAAAATATATGAATGAAGGCAAATATGCCGATCAGCTCAAAGAGAACTATAAAGCTATTGCAGTTGGCTTCGTAGATGGCGACTTAGAGCTCTTATATGAGCAGGAGTAATATTGGTAAACTGCCACAATCATAAACAAAGATTATGATCAATATAACATATATAAAAGGAATACTAATATGTCAGATAAAATAACACTTACAATCAAAAGACAAAAAAATATAGCACTTATTGCACATGATGGAAAAAAGGCTGAGCTGATCCAGTGGTGCAAAGAGAATGCAGAAACTTTAAAAAAGCACTTTTTATGCGGAACAGGCACAACAGCACGTATGATCACAGATGCTACAGACCTTCCTGTTCGTGGTTATAATTCAGGTCCTCTTGGTGGTGACCAGCAGATTGGCGCCAAGATTGTTGAAGGAAAGATTGATTTCGTTATATTCTTTTCTGATCCTCTTACAGCAGCGCCTCACGATCCTGATGTAAAAGCGCTTATGAGAATCGCTCAGGTATACGATATACCTTTTGCCAATAATAAGGCTACTGCTGATTTCCTCATCCACTCAACATACATGGATGAAGAATACGATCATGAGATCATCAATTTCAAGCAGAATATTGCTGAAAGAGCTGAGACTCTTCGATAGAAAAGAATGTCGCTTGCGACATTCTCGCGCCGAGCGCGGTTGCATTTATGCAACATATTCCTATCGGGCGAGTGCGCATCCATATGAGTCACTGGGGACGTATCAGAATGACTCATTGATTCACTTATCAATCTTGTAGTACAAAAGCCTGTGAAAAATGGAATCGCATTTTTCGCAGGCTTTTTTGAAAGCAATATTCTAAATAAAATATTAAAATTTAACTGTTTCAGGCTCACTAGTGAATGAGCTAAATGTTGCTGTAGCATTTTTGAGATAGAAAACCTCAGTATTACCATCATCAGCCTTGTACATATTTTGAAGAGATGGATATGCATCAAGCATTGACTGACGAGCTTCGTTTCTATCGTCCTCTACAAGCTCTCCGGCAACTCTAAGCCATTTGCCATCCTTAAATGCACAGATCTCAACCTTAGGATTTTTGTGGATCTGCTTTGATACCTCTTTTACCTTACCAGTCTGAATGTAGAGCTTGCCCTCAAAAATATGAGCTGTACCAAAAGGTCTTACTCTTGGCTGATCTCCCTCTACTGTTGCCAGATAATATGTTCCGGCGTCTTTAAGAAATTGTGCTACTCTTTCCATTATTATTCCCCTTTCTTGATCACCATTTACATGTGATGATATATTCCATATTTGAAGCAAGATCCAGATCAGGATTTTCAACCTCAAAAACAGGTTTTTTGCCATCAGATATCAGCTGTTGTTCAAAATGATACATTGCAATACCAATATCAACTTTCTGCAGATCATATTCGGTATTGTTAGCAAAGGCTTTGTCCTTATTCTCTATAAATATAGCTCTGTTGCCTCTGATAATGATCCTCCATGGTTGCTTATTTACTGCAGATGGCGCAAGCCTTACAGCTTCAAGTGCATCCAGAACTCCAATCTCTTTGGCTCTATCAGTAGAAAGTGGAAGATTGATATTATTTTCATAGAAAAGTTTTTCAAATTCAAGTCTGGTATCTGCCTTAACACCTTTACGCATAAGACCTTCCTTAATGGACATCTTATCTGCTGTCACACCCAATGGGCTTACGCAAGGCATGATCTCATCGCCCTGCACATTAGCAGCAGCTTCAAACTTCTCTCTTGGCATTGTTCCACCAATCCATACTGTTCCAAGTCCAAGCTCATGTGCATGCATTAGGAATGCTTCAAAGCTGTATCCATAGGCTTCCTCAGCATGAGGTGCCTTTTTAACCTTGGCAGTTACATAACATTTTTCTCCTGCAAGGACCGGGCTTGATAGCTTTTCTTCTTTTGCATCATGGAAAGCAATTGTAATATCAATTCCGTATGGATTAACTATATTAGTAGAAAAATTCTTTAAATCATCTATCAGTTCCGGCTTTACATCATTACCATCAAAGGTTCTGACGCTTCTTCTAGTCTTTGCAAAATCAATAAAACCGCTCATCTTTCTCTCCTTCCATACACTCTGCTTATACTATTATATTGCGCACAATTTAAAATAGCAAATAGTTTTTTCTTATAACTAAAGTATTACTGTATAGTTTTTAAGCGATAGCGCATATTGCTGACATTGTACACAGTTACAAACGCATCTGGATCGGTAGAGATGATAAAATCCATGAGCTTTTGATATTCATGCTTATCAACAATCGTAATGATCTCAGAATGTTTTTCCTTAGTATAAGCGCCTGTTGCCTCATATAGACTGGCACCGCTATGGAGAGAATCAAGAATAAACTTTAATATCTCGTCATGATGGTTCAATGATACGATGCATACTCTTCTTTTGATGCTGCGTCCAAAAATAAAGTGATCCAGCACAATGCCATTTAGATATGTTCCAAGCACTGATAATACAACGCTTCTCTTGTCGTAGACAAGAGCTGATGACAGTGCCACAACCATTCCGGACAGGCTCATGGCTCTTCCAAGATCCATATGCAGGTACTTATTCATGATCTTAGCTACGATATCAAGACCGCCGGATGATGCATTCATGTCAAATAATATGGCAAGACCGATGCTTACAGTAAATGTATAGCATACAACATCCAGAGTATCACTGCCTGTCAGAGACTGCATATCAGGGAATATTTGCTCAAAGATTGCAAGATATACCGGGAGCAGGATGCTTGTGTAGACAGTTTTTGTACCAAATTCATTTCCGCAGGTCAAAAAGCCAATGATCAGAAGCACTACATTGAGAACCATTGTAATTGTTGACACCTGAAACGGTATCAGATTACTTAGAACTATTGCCAAACCTGATACACTACTGATTGAAGTCTTACTTGGCATCAAAAAGAAATATACCGCCGCTGCGATTATCAATGTTGCAAAGGACATACTTCCTATATCAGATAATTTCAATTTATTAGCTTTTTTCATAATTATTTTGTGCCTTTCCGACTTATGAAGGATCTACAATCCCTCATACAATTTCCGATATGTATGATAACACAATTGACTGGATTTGCGAACGGACTTCATATAAACCATTTTTGAGAATAAAAAAGCAAATATTAAGTATTACAATATTATCTTTTTCCGTATCATATTTTTATATCCTTATGATCAATAAATAGAAAGCTTGAATAGAAAGCGTTTAGATATTTTGGGGAGGTCTTATGAATCTAAAAACCGCTTATGAACCATATTTCAAGATAGGAGCTGCGATTTCCAGATGGAATCTGCATACTCCTGCGCATATGAGGCTGTTAACAGAACAGTTCAACAGCTTTACCTGTGAAAATGACATGAAACCTATGTACTACCTTGATCAGGATGAAAATAAATCTGATCCGGAAAAATATGATCTTTGCCCTGCTCTTACTTTTGAGCATGCAATACCATATCTGGAATTTGCCAAAGAAAAAGGAATCGCCATGAGAGGACATACTCTAGTATGGCATAACCAGACCCCTAAGTGGTTCTTTTGCCAGCATTACAATGAGCATTTCCCAATGGCAGACAGAGAAACGATCCTGGCAAGACTTGAAAACTATATCCGCGGAGTCCTTGAATTTGTTCAGGAGAACTACCCTGGCGTCATCTATGCATGGGATGTTGTAAATGAAATCGTCGATGAAGGTGATTTTAGAAAATCTATCTGGTATAAAACAGTTGGCGAAGACTTTTTTATCAAAGCCTTTGAATATGCTAGAAAATACGTATCCCCAGGCACTGACCTCTTTTACAATGACTATGAGACAGCTCAGCCATGGAAAAGAGACTTTATAATAGAAAATGTTTTGAAACCATTGATGGAAAAGAACCTTGTAGACGGTATGGGTATGCAGTCTCACCTACTCATGGATCATCCTGATCTTGATGACTACCGCACAGCAGTTGAGATGTACGGAGCTCTCGGACTTAAGATACATATAACTGAGCTCGATATGCACAACGCTGATCCAAGTGAAGAGTCCATGCATGCTCTGGCACTTAGATATAAAGAGTTCTTCAAAATATATCTGGAAGCCAAGACTAGTGGCAAAGCCAACATAACAAGTGTTATTTTTTGGAATCTACTGGATGAAAACAGCTGGCTGTCAGGCTTTAGAAGAGAGACCAGTTATCCTCTCCTGTTTAAAGGTAAATGTGAAGCAAAAGAGGCATATTATGAAGTTCTGAAAGTCACTATCCCTTCAGAAAAAATAGATAAATGGAAACCTGACTATCCTGAAGATGAGTACAAGCTCATTGGAATGCCTGAAGAGACTCTCATTTCTTTCCGTGAAAATATATGGAAGAATAAAGAATACAACTATGCTGCAGCCTATGGATTTACTCCAAATATACACGCATATCTTCATAAGGATAATGAAAAAAATGATTGCATGTTGATTGCTCCGGGCGGCGGCTATTGTATGTGCGTACCTCACGAAGGCGAGCTTGTTGCTATGGAATTCTACAACCGCGGCATGAATGTGTTTGTCCTAAGCTATACAACAGATATCACTATGTCTGTACCGCTTAAGAAGCAGCCACTTGAAGATATCTCAAGAGCTGTGAGATTTATTAGAAAAAATGCTGATAAATATAACATCAATCCTGACAAGCTGATCATCTGTGGCTTCTCAGCCGGAGCTCACGTATGTGGCAGTCTGGCTGTGCATTTTGATGATGTAAAAGACGTTGATCCTGAATTACAGAAATACTCTAACAGACCAGATGGCGTCATCCTCTCTTATCCAGTGATCACTTCGGGCGATAATACTCACGAAGGCTCTCTAATTGCGCTTTTGGGAAAAGATGCTTCAAATGAAGAGCTTGACTACTTTTCATTAGAAAAGCATGTAAAAGAAAACACACCACCATGTTTTATCTGGCAGACACAGGAAGATGATCTGGTTCCGGTAGAAAACAGCTACCTCTTTGCCATGGCACTTCGCAGCAAAAAGGTTCCTTTTGCCCACTACGTATTCCCTGCTGGATTCCATGGTTTATCCATAGCCAACAAAGACTACTTCACCGGTTGGTCTGGTGGCGATTATACTATGGAACAGACCATGCGCGCTGCCTTTGCAGTAAAAGAAGGTAACGGCGTAAATGTCTCTGACACTCGAAAGCAGGAACTGATCGATCAGTTCTTTGGAGATAATGAGCAGCCTGCAAATGGTATCGACATGTCACTTCAAAAAGATGTAGGGCTTTGGCCAGAACTGGCAAGTGCTTGGATGGATAGGCTCTGCGACTAAGTCAGCTTCAAATAGCTTATTTGCAGTGTTTTTGACACGTAATGATAAAAATACATTAATTGACCTCAATCTGAATGGCTCTTTTGAGAGATTCAGATCGAGGTCATATTTTTAAGCAGGGACCCGCGACAGAACGGGCCTTTTTTACTGCAATGCAGCTTTTACAAATTCTCTAAAGATTGGGTGTGGTCTGTCAGGACGAGACTTAAATTCCGGATGATACTGCACACCAATGTAGAATGGATGGTCAGCGATTTCAACTGTCTCTACAAGTCTTTCATCTGGTGACATACCAGAAATTGTAAGGCCTGCTGAAACTAGTTTTTCCCTATAATCATTATTAAATTCGTATCTGTGGCGATGACGCTCGCTGATATCAAGTGTTCCATAGCATCTCTCCATCAGAGTGCCTTCTGTGATATGGCAAGGATATGCACCAAGTCTGAGTGTGCCGCCCTTATCTACGTCGTCGGACTGACCAGGCATGAAATCAATTACCTTGTGGTCAGATGCATCGTGGAATTCGCCGGAACATGCATCAGCAATTCCTGCTACATTTCTTGCAAACTCAATAACTGCAATCTGCATACCAAGGCAGATTCCAAAATAAGGAACCTTTTCTTCTCTTGCATATCTTGCAGCAAGGATCATTCCTTCTACGCCTCTGTCACCAAAGCCGCCTGGAACAATGATTCCGGCAACATCACTAAGTTCTTCTTTATAATTATTCTCTGTCAGATTCTCAGAATCAATCCATTTGATATGTACATGAGCATTAAGGGCAAATCCGGCATGTGCAAGGGCTTCAGCTACAGACAGATAAGCATCATGGAGCTGTACATACTTACCAACAAGGCCGATAGTCACATTCTTTTCTCTATTTCTAATATTATCAACCAGCTTGATCCATTCATGAAGATCTGGCTCGCTTGTATTAAGATTAAGTTCTCTGCAGACAACTCTAGAAAGGCCGCCTTTTTCAAGCATGAGCGGAGCTTCATACAGACTATCCAGAGTTCTGTTCTCAACGACGCAGTCTTCTTTTACATTGCAGAACATGGATATCTTTTTAAAAATGCTCTCCTCAAGAGGCTCATCACATCTAAGAACGATGATATCAGGGTTGATACCCATTCCCTGCAATTCTTTAACTGAGTGCTGAGTAGGCTTTGACTTATGTTCACCACTGGCTTGGAGATATGGGACAAGTGTTACATGGATAAAGAGAGAGTTCTCTTTTCCAACTTCAAGAGATACCTGTCTTACAGCTTCCAAAAATGGCTGTGACTCAATATCACCAATAGTTCCACCGATCTCTGTAATAACAACGTCTGCGTCTGTCTCTTTTGCAGCTCTATAGATGAATCCTTTGATCTCATTAGTGATATGAGGGATTACCTGTACTGTAGAGCCCAGGTACTCACCGCGGCGCTCCTTGTTAAGCACATTCCAGTACACTTTACCTGATGTAAGATTGGAAAACTTAGTCAGATTCTCATCAATAAACCTCTCATAGTGACCAAGGTCAAGGTCTGTCTCAGCACCATCCTCTGTTACATACACTTCACCATGCTGATATGGACTCATGGTTCCCGGATCCACATTGATATATGGATCCAGTTTCTGGGCTGCAACCTTAAGACCTCTTGCCTTGAGCAGTCTTCCAAGAGAAGCTGCTGTTATGCCTTTTCCAAGACCTGATACTACACCACCTGTTACGAAAATAAACTTTGCCATTGTATTTCTCCATTTTACAATTTCTTTATACGCTCAATCGCTTCTATAGTCTTTTCCCTATTTCCAAATGCAGTTAAGCGGAAGTAGTGTTCTCCACTTGGGCCAAAGCCTGATCCTGGAGTACCAACTACATTAGCTTTATCAAGCAGATGATCAAAAAATTCCCAGCTCGTCATATTATTAGGTGCCTTCAGCCAGATATATGGGGCATTTACGCCGCCAAACACTGTATAACCAGCTTCCTTAAGACCTTCAAGAATGATCTTGGCATTTGTCATATAATAAGCAATCTGTTCTTCAACTTCTTTTCTGCCTTCGTCTGTATAAACTGCAGCTCCGGCCTTTTGAACAATATAAGGAGCACCATTATACTTAGTTCCATGTCTTCTTGCCCACAGCGGCCATAACTTATCTCCGCCAGTGGTAAGATCTTTTGGTATTACTGTATATCCAAGGCGCAGTCCAGTAAATCCGGCTGTCTTAGAGAATGAACGCATCTCTATAGCACAATCTTTTGCTCCATCACACTCATAGATGCTGTGCGGAACATCATCTTCTGAAATATATGATTCATATGCTGCATCATAGAGGATAATAGAATCATGCTCATTGGCATAATCTACCCACTTCTGAAGCTGATCTTTTTTCATAACTGCACCGGTTGGGTTATTTGGAAAACAGAGGTAAATGAGATCCGGAACTTCCTTAGGAAGCTCTGGTAAAAAGCCGTTTTCCTCAGTACATGGCATATAGATGACTCCGGCAAAGCGCTCTGTGAGAGAATCATATTCTCCTGTTCTGCCTGCCATAACGTTAGAATCAACGTACACAGGGTATACCGGATCACAAACAGCAATAGTATTATCCAGACCAAAAATCTCCTGAATATTGCTGCAATCTCCCTTTGCACCATCAGAAACAAAGATTTCATCTGCTGATATGTCACAGCCTCTTTTCTTGAAATCTCTCTCTGCTATTGCACTTCTAAGAAATTCATAACCAAGATCCGGAGCATATCCCTTGAAAGTCTCAGCATTTCCCATTTCATCAACTGCACTATGAAGAGCCTTGATGATCTCAGGAGCCAGCGGCTGAGTCACATCACCGATTCCAAGCCTGATAATCTGTGCATCAGGATGATTTTCGCTGTATTCCTTTATTTTTTTACCAATTGTTGAAAATAAATAGCTTCCCGGAAGCTTAAGATAGTTTTTATTGATTGATGCCATTTAATATTTCTCCCTAAAAAATAATAAGAAAGCATTTTCTTATGATATAGGAATTTCGGAGAAATTTCCTATATCATAAAAAAGCGTCTCGGAGACCAATGTCTCCAAGACGCCTTTGTCTTACATACAAAATTAATCTACTGCTATTGTATGTATGTTGTCAAGAATTTTATTGAATATTTACGAAATAAACAAAGAGGGGGCATTTTCCACTAGTTTCTGCATCTCTTCCTGAGTATTCTTAGTTGGATCAAAGCTCTTCATTGTGCCTGATGCAGCATCATAATATAGCGCAGTAATCTGAGGGCTCATATTTCTGACCGCTTCTGCACGTTCCTTTGCAGCCTGTGATGAGGCCTTTGCAGCAGCAACAAACTTATCAAGCCAGTCTTTTACCTGTTCTCCAGTGTCTGCCGGTGATGTTATGATTTCTGAGAGTTCATCAAATGGCGTTTCAAATATGATCTCATCAGATACTAACAGATCTATTCCAGCGTTTTCAAACTGCTTCCTAAGTGCATTTACATATTTGTCAGTCGAAAAATCCTGTGTCAGATCAATGATAAATTTCCCACTCTGACATGTCATATTGAGCACAAGACCGCTTGAACAGTTTGAATACAGGTGTACCTCATCCACAAGTTCATCCGGCATATCAAACTGACCTATGTAACTTATAAGATAAGTGTCCAGCGCAAGATTTTCCATGAATCCAAGGAGTTTCTGTCTTCCTGCAAATGAATGAAAATGTCCTATGACACTCAGAAGCATATTGATATTATTAAATTCCTTTGCACAGTAATCATGCTCTTTCTGGGCATTGAAAAGCCTTTTATATTTCGCAGCTATTTCACTGTCTGAAAGGTTCTCCTCTTCTCTTCCGTAAGGCAGAGTCATACTCTTAACACAGTTTTTGAAGGTGTCATCACAACCTAATATATGTCTTGCGTCCATAGGGAAATTACTTACTATAGTCTTATCACAGTCTGAAGAAGTCTCTTTTATCCCTCTGCTCATCAGTATACTCAGATATGTAATCGGAGATGCGCCGATGCTCTTGCAGGCATCAATAAACTGCTTCTGTGAAAAACTGATCTCATAACGCCTATGATCATCTTTATTCTTTGTTTCAGGAAGCTTATATCCCTTGTCGGACAGGCCTTCAATCTTCATGCTTTTTCCATTTAGCTCGTACTTCTTTTCACACGGATCAGTAAGTTCAGCTTCCGATAGTTCAGATGCCAGCAAGTGGTGTTCTTCTCTTATCTGCTCATATTCACCCATGTCAGCATTTTTATAATCACTGTAGAATCTGAGCAATGTCTCGAGAAATGTCTTTGCACCTCTTCCATCTGTATGTCCGTGATGAAAAGAGAGTTTAAGGCTCTTTTCCCAATATGTAACTCCCATGAGATGATAGTTGTTACTATGTCCGCCCAGTGGGATAAATCCATCTTTGTGATGTGCCTCAAGCTTCATTTCATTCCTTACCGCATAGAAATCTCCATCTTTTTCTATAAATCTGACGCCAAAGTAAGGGTATCTGATGAGAGTGTCTTCTATCGCCAGTTTCAGAAGTTCACCATTTATGTCTTCCCTCATCCTGACATCATAAACCTCACTTGGAAGGCCCTTGGATCTGTATAAATAAGGCATTCCAGACAAAGCCTTGTCACCATTCTTAAGTATTGTTTCTACATTCTTATTTTCCGTCATTATGCTTCTCCTGTTATCTCTTTAGCAAGTTCCAAAATTATGCTATTTTTCCTGTTTCTTTGAGCCATCTGATCTCGTCACGTATGGTCTCTCTGTATGATCTTGTAGTATAACCAAGTTCCTTACTTGCTTTACTTGAATCAAAGCGGTTGTTCCTTGCAAGGTTATAAACGGAGAACGTTGTCATAAGAGGCTTTTCTCCAGTCTTCTTAGCCTTTTTCTCAAGTACCCCGGCAATCAGGTTTGCTACTGATATTGGTAAAAAGAACTTCATCTGCTTGCAACCGCTCTCCTCTGAAACAAGCTTTGTAAAATCCTTAAAACTAACAGGCTCATTTCCAAGGATGTAGCACTCTCCGCTTTTGCCCTTATCAGCTGCCCCAATGAGTCCGTCAGCCAGATCCCTTACATCACACAGATTAAAGCTTCCATCGATTCCTGCAGGCATCTCGCCATTGATGATGTCAACTAAAGTCTTTGTGGTCTCGCCCATTGCAAAATCTTCCGGTCCAAGGATGCCTGATGGATGAACTACGCAGGCATTAAGCCCTTCCTTTGCAGCCTTAAGTACTACGTTGGTTGCCATGGCTTTGGACAATGAATAGCAGCCTTTGATTCTCTCTGGGTCAAGTGGAATCGAACCCTCACATTCTCTTATTGTTCCTTTTTCTTCCTCAGGTATTGCTCCTGTTGATGAACAGTAGACAAGCTTTGATACATTGTGTTCTCTGCACATCTCTATGATATTTTCTGTCCCGCCGACATTTACGTCCATAACTTTCTGGCTGTAGTCGGGATTAACTGTTACGATGCTTGCTATGTGGAGCACGATCATCTCTGTGTCTTCAGGCGTCTCAAAGAATCTCTCAAGGTCATCTTTATTACAAAGATCTCCGTATACGATTTCTACTTCTTCCGGAAGATATGCGGCTGACTTATCACCTTCAAGGACAAACGCCCTTACTTTTTCATTTCTTTCAACAAGCTTTCTGCAGACTGTGCTTCCAAGAAATCCTGCTGCTCCTGTTACCAGATACATCTTATTTGTTTTGCTCATTTATCTTTTCCTCTCTTATTTTCAATTTGTTTTCTTGCTCTCTGTTTTGAGCTTGAAGCCATTATAGAAAAATGAGCATGCAAAAAGAACAACACTTTTTGCAAAATGTGTTGATTTAAGGAGCACATGTCCCGACACGTTTTGTAAAAAGTGTTGATTTGTAAGTCCGATATACTGTTTTTACTGCTCTATGTCTTGATGATACACTTCTGTATAAACGACGTTATTTCTTCCACAACTCATATTTCCATCATAGTTGTGGAAGTTTTGTGGATCTTAAAAGCGGGATTTTTTTTTACGCCAAAATATCTTCATTCAACAGGAACTGTTCAATTCCAATATAGGTTATACCGTTATCATCTTGCCATGGTTTCAAATAATCTCTCACAACGACAATCTTGCTAAATGAATCAGGTATTCGTTTAAGTGATGCAATTTCCTGTTCCTTTTTCTCCGGATCAGCAATGCTCAGTGCAGATTGAATATAAAATCTTTTACTTTCTCTATTAACAACAAAATCAACTTCAAGCTGCTTTCTTATTTTTTTTCCATCTAAATCTTTTGTATTATATTCAACCACACCAACATCCACATTTAAGCCTCTTCGAATCAGATCATTATATATAATATTTTCCATGATATGAGTTTCCTCTAACTGCCTAAATTCTAACCTGGCATTCCGAAGCCCCATATCGCTGTAATAGTACTTTGCTGGTGTTCCTATATGTTTTCGCCCCTTCACATCATATCTAACAGCTTTTTTTATTAGAAACGCATCTTCAAAATATCCAATGTATCTATCTATTGTTTCTGAGCCAATTGAAATTTGTCTTTCACTTTTAAATGTGTTCGCCAGTTTGCTAGGATTAGTCAGTGAGCCTATCGATGAAGCTAATACATTCAATAAAGCATCAAGAACCTCAGAGTCATTTTTTATTTTATGTCGTTCAATAACATCTCTAATATATGTTCTTTCAAATAAATCCTTAAGATACTTCGCTTTTTCTTCATGAGTACTCAAATTCGCTAAATAAGGCATGCCTCCATATGTGTAATAATCTTGCCATGCACCTCTTTTATCGTCTTCATAAACCTCATAGAATTCAGCAAAAGATAATGGATAGACTCTTATTTCATCACCCCTGTCTCTAAATTGAGTTAAGACATCTGATGAAAGCATCTTTGAATTACTTCCGGTCACATAAACATCCACGTTTTCAATCTGCATAAGTCCCATAATCACATCTATAAATGTAATTTTAGCCTCAGGATCATCTACATATGGGTTTCTGATTTCAGAAACAAACTGGATTTCATCGATAAAAACGTAGTATCTTGTTTTAGTATCAACAATCTTCTCCCTAATGTATTTATCTAGTTCAATAGGATTGCGATATTTTGCATATTCCAAGGTATCCAGTGCAAGCTTGATAATATTGCTTTCGTTTATACCCTCAGACAATAAATATTCTTTATAAAGTTGAAATAATAATACAGACTTGCCGCATCGTCTCATTCCTGTAATGATTTTTACGCGACCATTATCTCTTTTCTTTATTAACTGATCTAAGTATTGCTTTCTTGCAAACATTTTTACCTCACGATTTTTTTGCGGTTATCCGCATTTTTTTCATGTATAAATTATAACATGCCTTGCCTTTATTACAATCGTTTGCATGAAATTTTTGCGGATATCCCAAAATATTTCATAAATAATAATAGACCAATAGAGACTGGCGTCAGTACTGGTCTATGTGGATAGATGTATTTGGTTTTAGTGTTTTAGATCCTTCATTGAAGATGAGGCAAAAATCAAACTATCGATATCCGTGGTAGAAGCCCGGAAGCCATATTTTGACACTATTGCAGCTCCGCCTATGATAACAATTTCTGCAGGTGTGTTCTTTCTATTGATCTTTTTATACTCTTTCGCAAGTTGGAACAGCAGATTGTCTATATTATCTTTCGTAAATAAAACCTTATCCATTTATAATCTCGCATTCTACTATATTAAAATTTAGGAACTCGGGAATTGCGTGATTCAAAGCTTCTTGGTGTGCATCCTTCCCCAAAAGCTTTTCTGATAACTCTGTATCAGTAGGAAATACAGGCTTTTCCAACTTATATCGTCTGATGTTCTCATATTCAGTACACTTAGGAAGGTCGTTTCGCCTGCTTAGATAATCAAGCATTGCAAGAAGATAAAAAGCTTCTGCTTTCATATCCAGTTTCCAGTAATAATCTATCTTTTTCTTTTCCAAAAGGTCGATCACGTAATCTATCTCACCAATACGATTTACTAGATGACACTGCTCACTTCTGAAAAGGTTGAAGGAATAATTCTTATCGCACAGGGTAAGAAGCTCATCTATTGTGAGGTTAAGAGCATCCGCTATCTTTTTTACAACACCAAGAGCGCAGTTAAGGATATCTACTTTCCCATTAACGATGTTAAATACCGTAGGATAGGCAACCAGAGCACTATTCGCCACTTTATATATAGATATACTGTTGTCTTTAAGATATTGCTTAATGTACATAGTCGCATCCTCCTTCCACTTTTATTATATACTTAGAATTATATATACGCATGCGTATATATGCTATCAGAAAAATATCCGGGCAAAGCGCCCGGATATTTGCCTGATGTATGCCTAATATCATTTGTTATCATTGTTTTAGGCATACTTTTTCCCATTATCAGCTCTTCAGCTTGCGATTTGTATGCCTAATGAAGTCAATTTTGCGCCTTTTAGGTATACACCGGCATTCAAAAATCCAGAATGTTCTAAAAATGTATGCCTAAATCGTACAAAACTTATGAATATAGGTATACTTTGTCTTGAGTCACCGGGGACGTATCAAAATGACTCATTGCACACAATGAGTCATTTTGATACGTCCCCAGTGACTCACCCACTATCTCAATTTATCATAAATTACTGTATCCCATAAAGAATTTATCTACTTCTGCGGCGCAGGCTCTGCCTTCGCTGATGGCCCAGACTACGAGGGACTGGCCTCTGTGCATGTCGCCAGCTGAAAAGATCTTGGTGCCAGGAACTCTATAGCTGTCAGTATCGGTTACAACGGCTCCGCGAGGTGAGCGTTTAACATTGAAGCTTTCAGCCACGTAGTCCTCACAGCCTATAAAGCCGGCTGCTATAAGTAACAGGTCACATTTTAAAGTCTTCTCAGTTCCGGCAACTTCAACCAGTTTGCCGTTTTCAAACTTTACTTTCACAGTTTCAATGGACTTAAGCTTTCCTTTTTTGTCTGTAGCTACGCTCTTGACTGTGGTCTCATATACTCTTGGATCTTCTCCAAATAAGTAAATTGCTTCTTCGTGGCCATAATCAGTCTTTAAGACCTTAGGCCATTCTGGCCATGGGTTGGAGGCAGCTCTCTCTACAGGAGGCTTTGGCATCATCTCAATTGCAGTTACGCTCTTGGCTCCATGACGAATGACGGTGCCTATGCAGTCATTACCTGTATCGCCACCACCGACGATAACAACGTTTTTACCGGCAGCATCAATGTAACCGCCCTGTTTTTTAAGAGCTTCAACTGATCTGTCAGAAGCCTTCATCAGAGCTTTTGTGGTCCTGGTCAGGAAATCAACTGCATAATATACTCCAGACACTTTTTCAGGATCAGCTACTGCAAGAGGTCTAGCCTTCTTGGCTCCGCAGCACAATACAACAGCATCAAACTTATCAAGCAGCTCCTGAGATTTCTTATCGCTGCCTACGTTTACTGAAGTACGGAATACGACGCCTTCTTCCTCCATGAGCTTTCTTCTACGGAAAATGACGCTCTTATCAAGCTTCATATTTGGAATGCCATACATCAGAAGACCGCCTATTTCGTCTTCACGTTCAAATACCTCAACAGTATGTCCTCTATGATTTAATTCATCCGCAACTGCCAGGCCGGAAGGGCCGCTTCCTACGACAGCAACTCTTTTACCGCTTCGTATGGAAGGTATCATAGGCTTGATATCGCCATTTGCATAAGCAGTTTCAACAAGGTACAGCTCATTATCATGGACTGTTACGGCTTCTCCATACTGACCGCACATGCAAGCCTTTTCGCACAATGCAGGACAGACTCTGCCGGTAAATTCAGGGAAATTGCTGGTCTTATGCAATCTGTCAAAGGCATGCTTATCATGTCCTAAATATAATTCATTATTAAATTCCGGTATCAGATTATGCAGTGGGCATCCTGTTACCATACCAGAGAGATTCATAGCTGACTGGCAAAAAGGAACTCCGCAGTTCATGCATCTTGCAGCCTGCTTGCGCCTGTTCTCGCTATCAAGCATTTTATGAAACTCTTCAAAATTTTCAATCCTATCCTTAGGTGGAACATCTATATTATTTTTTCTTGTATATTCTAGAAAACCTGTATCTTTACCCATTTATGTAAGCTCCTTAAATGCTTCTAATACTGCATGATCATGATCTATGCCCTGTTCCTCGTATCTGCTGATAAGTGTAAGCATCTTCTGATAATCATTTGGAACGATCTTTTTGAAGTCAGGAAGGTATTCCTCAAAATGAGCAAGGACTTCTTTTCCAAATTCAGAATCTGTTTCTTTTACATAATCTTCGATAAGAGACTTGAGCTCTGCGATATCATATTTTTCAGTAACTTCAGTAAGAGTTGCCATGTCCTTGTTCATACGCAGATAAAGTGTATGCTCTCTATCAAGGACATATGCAATTCCGCCGCTCATACCAGCTGCAAAGTTTTTACCTGTCATACCAAGAATTACGGCTCTTCCGCCAGTCATATATTCAAGACCATGGTCACCGCAGCCTTCTGCAACAGCTACTGCACCTGAGTTTCTAACGCAGAATCTTTCACCTGCAACGCCGCATACGTATGCTTTTCCGGCTGTTGCACCATATAAAGCCACGTTACCGATTATGATATTATCATGAGCTTTGTAAGTAGCTTCCTTTGAAGGTCTTACTACAAGCTTTCCGCCTGACAATCCTTTTCCAAAACCGTCATTGGCATCTCCATAGAGCCTTAGTGTGACGCCATTTGGAACAAATGCACCAAAGGACTGTCCGCCGCCACCATAAGCTTCTATTACAAGAGCATCTTCTTTTAATGTATCCTGGAAATCCGCTGTTACCCTGCTTCCAAGTAATGTTCCAAAACTTCTGTCTGTACTTGAGATCTGGACGCTGATCTTTTTATCTGATGAACCTTTTTTGGCAATACTATCCTTTTCCTTGTCGTACTCAGGAATAAGTACCTTGGCATCCAGCGTATTCTCAAGTTTGAAATCAAACACATCAGCTGCTTCAAAATGTGTTTTTTCACTGTGAGCATATTTACTATCCAGTATCTTGGACAGATCAGCCGCATCTTTGCATCTGGACATTGGAACTTCTCTGACTTTCAGGCAGTCTGTTCTTCCCACCATCTCTTCAACAGTCCTAAATCCAAGTGTGCTCATGATCTCACGAAGCTGTCTTGCAATAAACAACATGAAATTCATAACATACTCAGGTTTTCCTGAAAATCTCTTTCTGAGTTCTTCATTCTGAGTAGCTATGCCTGCAGGGCATGTATCCTTGGAACATACACGCATCATCATGCATCCCATACATACCAGCGGAGCTGTAGCAAAACCAAATTCTTCTGCTCCAAGGAGTGCTGCGATGGCCACGTCACGTCCTGTCATGAGCTTACCATCTGTCTCAAGCACAACTCTGCTTCTAAGGCCGTTGTCTATAAGAGACTGATGAGCTTCACTGACACCCAGCTCCCAAGGAAGGCCTGCGTGGTGTACTGAGGATGATGGTGCTGCACCTGTACCGCCGTCATAACCGGAAACAAGTATCACCTGGGCACCAGCCTTGGCAACACCGGAAGCTATAGTTCCTACGCCAGCTTCTGAAACAAGTTTTACAGATATACGAGCCTTATCGTTAGCATTTTTCAGGTCATATATTAGCTGCGCAAGATCCTCAATTGAATAAATATCATGATGAGGTGGCGGAGATATCAGTGCCACGCCAGGTGTTGAGTATCTGGTTGATGCTACCCATGGATAGACCTTTTTGCCTGGCAAATGTCCGCCTTCTCCAGGCTTTGCGCCCTGTGCCATCTTGATCTGGATCTCCTTGGCACTCTGAAGGTATCTGCTGGTGACACCAAATCTTCCTGAAGCCACCTGCTTTACAGCACTGTTTCTCTCAGTTCCAAATCTGCTCACGTCTTCTCCGCCTTCACCTGTATTGGATCTGCCTCCGAGACGGTTCATAGCAATAGCAAGGGTTTCATGAGCCTCTTTGGACAAAGAGCCATATGACATAGCGCCTGTCTGGAAGCGCTTCACGATTATTTCCTCGCTCTCTACTTCTTCAATAGGCACTGCCTTATTTACTGGATTAAATGACATCAAAGCTCTTAAGGTATGAGGACTGTTCTCATCATCTACCATCTGGGCATATTCCTTGAATCTCTCGTAATCGCCCTCACGAACTGCCCTCTGGAGAGTAACGATAGTCTTTGGATTGTACATGTGGTCTTCCATGTTTTTACCGCTTCTAAGGCAGTGGAAGCCCATAGAATCTAATGTAGGATTGGTAGGAAGTCCCAATGGATCAAATGCTTTGTTGTGTCTTAGCTCTACATCCTCTCCAATTTCAGTAATTCCAATTCCACCTACTCTGCTGGTAGTTCCTGTAAAATACTTTTCTGTAAATTCTTTTGAAAGGCCGATTGCTTCAAATATCTTGGCTGACTGATAAGACTGCAGTGTTGAAATACCCATTTTAGCTGCAATCTTGACAACACCACTCAGCAGCGCCTTGTTATAATCAGCAATTGCGGTATGGTAGTCCTTATCTAGTATTCCTATATCTATAAGCTCAGCAATGCATTCATGTGCCAGATAAGGGTGGATCGCTCTTGCACCAAATCCAAGAAGGCATGCGATCTGATGAACATCACGTGGTTCGCCGCTTTCAAGGATAAGTGATACTGCTGTTCTCTGTTTTGTCCTGACAAGATGCTGCTCAACTGCAGATACAGCAAGGAGTGAAGGGATTGGCATATGGTTCTCATCAACGCCTCTGTCTGAAAGGATGATGATATTTTTGCCATCTGCAACTGCCCTGTCAACTGAGATACACAGCTGATCTATGGCCCTCTCTACCGGAGTATTTTTATAATACAAAAGAGAAATCTTTTCTGCCCTAAATCCAGGCTGATCCAGCACTTCGATCTTCATAAGATCTACACCTGTGAGAATAGGACTGTTTACCTCTAATACTCTGCAGTTATTCTTTTTCTCATGGAGCAGATTACCATCTGAACCAATATAAACAGTCGTATCCGTAACGACTTTTTCTCTGAGCGAGTCGATTGGCGGATTGGTAACCTGTGCAAATAACTGCTTGAAATAGCAGAATAATGGCTGATGATGTTTGGAAAGCATTGCCAGCGGCACATCCGTACCCATTGAAACTGTTGGTTCAACGCCATTGATTGCCATTGGCATGATTTCTTCTTTAACATCTTCATAGGTATAGCCAAATACCTTGTAGAGCTTGTCCCTTACTTCCTGAGTATGAGTAGGGATCTTTTTATTAGGAATTGTAAGTTTCTCAAGATGAAGCAGAGCGCCATCCAGCCATTCACCGTAAGGACTGGCATTAGTATATTTTTCCTTGCACTCCTCATCTGTGATTATCCTGCCTTCTCTGGTATCTACAAGGAGCATATGGCCAGGAGATAATCTTGATTTTTCAAGGATGCTCTCCTCTGGAATGTCCAGTACGCCTACTTCAGAAGCCAGGATCAGTCTCTTATCCTTAGTAACATAGTATCTGGAAGGGCGCAGACCATTTCTGTCCAGAGTTGCTCCGAATATCTCACCATCAGTAAAAAGAACTGCTGCAGGGCCATCCCAAGGCTCCATCATTGTTGCGTAGTAATGATAGAAATCTTTTTTCTTCTGAGTCATGAAATCATTGTGTTTCCAAGGCTCAGGTATTGTGATCATCATTGCCAGAGGCAGATCCATGCCATTCATGTAGAGAAATTCCAAAGTATTATCAAGCATTGCAGAATCTGAGCCAGATGATGCAATAACAGGATATACCTTTGAAAGCTCGTGACCATAAGTCTCTGAAGACATAGTCTCTTCTCTGGCCAGCATACGATCACTATTTCCTCGAATAGTATTGATCTCGCCGTTATGAGCGATCATTCTGTATGGATGAGCCCTCTGCCAGGATGGCGTAGTATTAGTAGAAAATCTGCTATGTACCATGGCAATTGCTGTCTTATAATCCGGTGATAACAGATCTTCATAGAAGTTCCTAAGCTGCCCTACCAGAAACATTCCTTTGTAAACGATAGTTCTGGATGAAAAAGAACAGATGTAAGTATCATCAGAGGATTTCTCGTACTCTCTGCGCAGGTAATAGAGCCTTCTGTCAAATTCAATTCCTCTCTCAACATCCTCTGGTCTTTCTATAAAACACTGGCAAATATAAGGCATACATTCTCTAGCAGTCTCTCCCAGGATCTCCGGATGTATATCCACATCTCTCCAGCCAAGGACCTTCAGTTGTTCCTTTTCTGCTATGACTTCCAGCATGCGCTTTGCAAACATTCTTTTCATAGGGTCCTGTGGAAAAAAGAACATACCAATTCCATAGTCTCCTGCCTTGCCAAGTTCTATCCCTATCTTTTTTGTAGCCTTCTTAAAAAAGTCATGTGAGATCTGGGCAAGAATACCTACACCATCTCCAACTTTTCCAGACGCATCTTTACCAGCCCTGTGCTCCAGCTTTTCTACTATTGAGAGAGCATCGTCCAGGACTTTATTATCTGCACTTCCATCTATATTGATGACTGCCCCGATTCCACAGGCATCATGTTCTTTCATCCAAGTCTCCATCTTTATCTTTCCTTTATATTCTAAAGAAGGGGCTGTCGCACATTCATGCCACAGCTCCTCTTTATTTAGTCATAAGATTTTTTCTTTGATCATCTAACTGAAAACAGCATCTGTCCGTATGTTGGGTATCCAAGATACTTATCAGGGATCATTGCCTCTGCCTGATCTGCGTATTTTCTAAGTTCATCCATATCGCTAAGAACGGTCTCCTGATAGAATGAAGCCTGTTCCAATATATCTGTCTTAGTTTCAGCAGTTGCAGTATCCTGTGCCAGCTTGGTAAGAGCCTTATACATCTCAGAGCTTGATCCATCAAGTACCTTCAGTACTTCTTTTTCAAGAGCTCCGCTTCCCTCGCCAAGAAGCTGCTGTTTCTGTACCATTTCCTTAGTGATATCTTTTTCATATGAAAGGATGCCTTCAGTAAGATCTTTTCTGATCATCTCCTGCATTGTAAGAGCTTCGATATGAATTGACTTTGAATAGTTCTCAAGTAAGATCTCATATCTGGAATGAAGCTCCTGCTCTGTGAAGATTCCATGCTTTGTAAATAAGTCAATTGACTCCTTTGAAATCCAATAAGGCATTGCTTCAGGAAGTGACTTAAGATTTGGAAGTCCTCTCTTTGCTGCTTCCTGAACCCATTCATCCGTATATCCATTTCCGTTGAAAAGAACTCTCTTATGCTCTTCAAGTGTCTTTTTAAGCACTTCCTTGATCTTCTCTTCAAGTGCTGCACCTTCAAATCCTTCAAGCTGAGCATAGAGTTTATCAAGTTCTTCAGCTACTGCTGTATTTAATACGATGTTGGCATTTGCAACTGATACAGCTGAGCCAGGCATACGGAATTCAAATTTGTTACCTGTGAAAGCAAATGGTGAAGTTCTGTTTCTATCAGTATTGTCCTTAGTGAAGTGAGGAAGTACTGTTGCACCAAGAGCCATCTGTACCTTGCCGGCTCCCTGATAAGCAGATCCTTCTTCAACACTCTTTAATACTTCAGCAAGCTCATCACCAACGAAGATAGAGATGATTGCTGGCGGTGCTTCATTTCCTCCAAGTCTGTGATCATTTCCTGCAGAAGCAACTGAAAGTCTGAGGATTGGAGCATATTCATCTACTGCTGCGATAACTGCCATAAGGAATACAAGGAATGGAGTATTTTCACCAGGCTTTTTACCAGGATCAAGCAGGTTCATTCCTGTATCTGTGCATACGGACCAGTTGTTATGTTTTCCTGAACCGTTGATTCCTTCAAATGGCTTTTCATGAAGCAGGCAAGCCAGATTGTGCTTGTCAGCAACCTTTTTCATTACTTCCATTGTGAGCTGGTTGTGGTCTACAGCTACATTGGCTGTTTCAAATACTGGAGCAAGCTCATGCTGTGCAGGTGCAACCTCGTTATGCTTGGTCTTAGCAGGGATACCCAGTTTCCAGAGCTCTTCATCAAGATCATGCATATATGCAGATACCTTTGGCTTGATCACACCAAAATAGTGATCTTCCATCTCCTGTCCCTTGGTAGCTGGTGCACCAATAAGTGTACGTCCTGTAAAGAGCAGGTCTTTACGCTTTTTGTAGTAATCCTTATCTATAAGGAAGTACTCCTGCTCAGAACCGATTGTTGTATTTACTCTCTTAACATCTGTATAGCCAAGGAGATGAAGGACTTTTACAGCTTCTTTTGAGAGAGCTTCCATTGATCTAAGTAAAGGAGTTTTTTTATCAAGAGCCTCACCGCCATACGAACAGAAGGCTGTTGGAATGTATAAGGATCCATCCTTGATAAAAGCAGGTGATGAAGGATCCCATGCTGTATAGCCTCTTGCCTCAAAAGTTGCACGAAGTCCACCTGATGGAAAACTTGATGCATCAGGCTCACCTTTGATCAGCTCTTTTCCTGAAAATTCCATTATCACAGACCCATCATCAAGTGGTGTAATGAAGCTGTCGTGCTTCTCAGCTGTGAGGCCTGTCATAGGCTGGAACCAATGTGTGAAATGTGTTGCTCCATTTTCTACTGCCCATTCCTTCATTGCTGCTGCAACACAGTTGGCTACATCCAGTTCAAGATGTGTGCCCAGTTCAATTGTCTTGTGAACTGCCTTGTATATATCCTTTGGAAGTCGCTCTCTCATTAGTTTGTCATTGAATACGAGACATCCGTATTCTTCTGTTAACTTTTTTGCATCCATAATTAATTGCTCCTCTCTTTTTCTATCTTCTATAATTAATTACTTAATTCACTAACTCCAGGTCTCTTAATAGGCTGAGGCACCATAATTCGACAATACTCTTGCGGAAGGATCATTTACGTTACATCCTTCCCATTCCTTGTTTGGCATCCAGAAATCTACGATCATGTCTGCCTGATCAGGATAATATTTTTCAAAAATATCTCTATATAAAAGTGACTCTTTGGTAAAAGGCTTGGATTTGATATATTTCAGGCATCCTTCCTTAAACTCTTTGTCACTGTATTTCTCTTCTGCATACTCAATGATGTCATCTCTTAAGGAATGACCCACAGCGTCTGAAAATGCTGCCTTTTCTCTCATGAGGATGGAATTTGGAATGAAGTTATCTTCATGAAAAGCTTTCCTTAAAAGGTACTTTCCGATTCCATATTTGTTCAGCTTCTTCTCCGGATCGATGGACATTACATACTCTACAAAATCAAGATCTCCAAAAGGTACTCTTGCTTCAAGAGAGTTTACGCTTATGCATCTGTCAGCCCTCAGCACGTCATACATGTGCAGTTCTCTGATACGCTTTTGGGCTTCTTCCTGAAAAGCCTCAGCGCTTGGAGCAAAGTCTGTGTACTTATATCCAAACAGCTCATCAGAAATCTCACCTGTTAAAAGAACCTTGATAAAAGTGTTTTCATGGATCCATTTACATAACAGATACATTCCGATCGAAGCTCTGATAGTTGTGATATCATAGGTTCCAAGTGCTTTTATAACAGGCTCTATTGCATTTATGACATCATCTTTGGTAATGATCACTTCATGATGATTGCTATGTATATAATCAGCTACTTCTCTGGCATATTTCAGGTCAATGGCATCTATATCCATTCCTATAGCAAAAGTCTCGATAGGCTTATCTGAAAGACTTGCCGCAACTCCGCATACAAGAGAAGAATCCAGACCTCCGGATAATAAAAATCCAACAGGTGCATCTGCATCCAGACGTTTCTTGATTCCGTTTAAAAGCTTGTCATGGATCTTGGAAGTAATAGTTCCAAGGTCGTCAGTGCTTACTTCCCTTACCCTGGTCATGTCTCTGTAGCAGATAAATTCACCGTCTTCATAATAATGTCCTGGCGGGAAAGGCATTATCTTGTCACACACACCAATCAAGTTTTTAGGTTCTGAAGCAAAAACTATTTTTTCCTGAGAATTAAAACCATAATATAAAGGCCTGATTCCAATTGGATCTCTTGCTGCAATAAACTTATGCTTATCTCCGTCGTAGATCACACAGGCAAACTCAGCATCAAGCAGTGCAAACATCTTAGTTCCAAGCCTCTCATATAGAGGAAGAAGGATCTCGCAATCGCTCTCACTTTTAAAAGAGTATCCAAGGGATCTGAGATATTCCTTAAGATTATTAAAGCCATATACCTCACCATTACAGACCACTACATTGTTATTCAGATTAAAAGGCTGCATACCTTCTTCATTCAATCCCATGATTGCAAGACGATTGAATCCCAGATAGCCTCCTTCCACCTTCTGTATTCTGGTCATGTCAGGTCCTCTGGACACTGTTTTTTCAAGCATTTCCTGAAATGCTTCTTCTGTGATTTCACCTTCATAGGTGAGTATTGCGCACATCCTGTTTCCTCCTGGTACTTTTATTATTTTTAATGAACCTCCGGGTGAGTCACCGGGGACGTATCAAACTGACTCATTGCGTGCAATGAGTCAGTTTGATACGTCCCCAGTGACTCATTCCCTGAAATTCACTTATTCTACGTCTGCAAGGGCTGCAGCTCCTTCTTCGCCGGTTCTGATCTTCACAACGTTGTCCAGGCTGTAAACAAATATCTTGCCATCTCCGATCTTTCCTGTATAAAGAGCTCTCTTAGCAGCCTCTATAACATCTTCAACAGGGATCTTGCTTACAACAACTTCCAGCTTGATCTTAGGAAGCAGTGTTGCATCCATCTCAACACCACGATACATTTCGCCAGAACCCTTCTGAACACCGCATCCCATAACCTGTGTAACTGTCATGCCTGTAACACCAAGATCATTCATAGCTTTGCGGAGCTTGTCATATCTAGACAATTTAGCGATGATAACTACTTTGTGGATCATTGATTCGCTGTGAACCGGAGCACTAACAACCTTAACTGAAGCATCTCTCATAACCTGTGGTGCTGCCTCATAGTCGCTGACACCAAGATCTGTATTTTCATTAACTGCCATGTTCAATGTATTGGATACATCCATGATGGCAAATCCTGAATAAGCTGATGCAAGGCCATGTTCTGTAGAATCAAGTCCAAGGATCTCTTCCTCTTCTGTTACACGAAGTCCAAAAACAGCCTTGATTACTAAAAATGTGATTGAAATAGTAACTACTGTCCATGCTGCTGTAGCAAACATTCCGACAAACTGTATTCCTAAAAGCTTAAAGCCTCCCCCATAAAAAAGACCTGTCATCTCGTTTCCTGCTGCATCTGCGATGGAATAACCAGGAGCACTATTTGTAGCAAATAAACCAACTGCAATTGTTCCCCAGATACCGTTTAAGCAATGTACTGCAACAGCACCCACCGGATCATCAATGTGAAGCTTGTAATCAAGGAACCATACACCGAAGCAAACAAGAAGACCTGCTACAACTCCGATAACGATTGCTCCGAAAGCATCTGTTACATCACAAGGAGCTGTGATTGCTACAAGACCTGCAAGTGAAGCGTTCAGACACATTGATACATCAGGCTTACCATATTTAATCCATGTAAATATCATGCATGTAACTGTTGCAAGTGCAGGTGCAATGGTTGTTGTAACAAATACAGAACCAAGCTGTTCTACTGATGTACATGCAGCTCCGTTAAATCCATACCAACCAAGCCAAAGTATAAACACACCAAGTGATGCTGCTACAAGGTTGTGACCAGGGAAAGCATTGACCTTAGTCACCTTGCCGCTCTTGTCTCTTTCAAACTTACCAATTCTAGGTCCAAGGATTGCTGCACCAATAAGTGCTGAAATACCACCTACCATATGAATGCAGTTAGAACCTGCAAAATCGTGGAAGCCAATCTGTGAAAGCCAACCTCCGCCCCATGTCCAGTGAGCTTCAATAGGATAGATGATTGCTGAAATAACTGCCGAGTACACACAATATGATAAGAATTTAGTTCTCTCAGCCATTGATCCTGAAACAATAGTTGCTGTAGTAGCACAAAATACAAGGTTAAAAACAAAGTTAGACCAATCAAAATTGGCATAATCTGTGAAAATATCAAAGCCAGGCTTTCCGATGATACCCAAAAGGTCTTCCCCAAGGAAAAGTCCAAAGCCTATCAGAATAAAAACGACAGTTCCGATGCAAAAGTCCATAAGGTTTTTCATGATGATATTTCCAGTATTCTTGGCTCTTGTAAATCCAGCCTCACACATTGCAAAACCAGCCTGCATCCAGAAAACCAATGCAGCACCGAGTAAAAACCATACTCCAAATACTTTTCCATCGACCATACTGATCAATTCTTCACTCATACACACTCCTCCTGATAGCGAAAAGGGCACCATGCAGTATTATTTCTGCATGATGCCCCTTTGCATCTTTAAATGCTTTCTTGCGAAAGCCTTATTCTTATTTAAATCAAATCATTTTTGACGAAACCTTCAACTAACGCAGGTTTCTACTTCAAATAACATAAATAAGTGACCGTTTTTGTCACTTCGTTCCAAAAGCCTTACACTTTTCCCGGGAGTGTATAGAAGAACGGAAAAAGGCGCCTTGAAGATGTTTTCTTCAAGACGCCCTTGTCTTTATAGTTTGTGAGTATACTCTTATGATTTTTGAGTGTCAAGCACTTTTTTTAACTAATGCAAAAAAATTTTACAGAAGTAAATTGTAAAACTAACTTCCACCCCTCTTAAGCCAACCGTGGAAGTTACTAATTCCAAACATTGTGGTGGAATT
>SVGC01000005.1:55475-148645 GCA_015056495.1 Butyrivibrio sp. | reverse complement strand
GTTTAACTAAGCCTTTGAATAACAGTAACTACAAACAATGATATTAAATAATGATCTAAAAGATATTATACGAGGAGGTTTTATAATGAACAAGAAAATCAGGACTGATGCAGTGGATCATCTTTTCGATGCTGTTTTATGTCTGCAGAATAAAGAAGAGTGCTATAGCTTTTTTGAAGATCTTTGTACTGTAAATGAGTTATTATCATTATCTCAGAGATTTGAAGTTGCAGCTATGCTCAGAGAGCATAAGACATATCTTGAGATTGCTGAAAAGACAGGCGCATCTACAGCAACAATCAGTCGAGTTAACAGATCCCTCAATTATGGCGATGACGGATATGAACTTGTTTTCGAGAGAATGCAGGATTGAGATATATATTTGATTTTTGGTTTATGTTAAAAGAGCATGTCCTTTTTGGGGGCATGCTTTTTCTTTTTGATAAGTAATAAAATGAGCTATGGGGACGGTTTAGCGGTTCATTTTTAATATCAGTCAAAATGAATCGCTAAACCAGTCCCCATAGCTCATTTTATTCAAAAAATACAGACCGATTGGTCTTAGTTACCAGCAGCTCTTTCCTTAGCTGTTTCAGCAGATGATTTATCTGCATTCATTGTACATTTTCCCTGGAATACAGCGTTTTCATCAATAACAATAGTCTTACATGTGATGTCACCAGTGATCTTACCTGTATCACTGATCTCAACCTTACCATTTACTGTACTGATATTTCCATTGATCTCGCCTGCAATAAATACATTCTGAGCTGTAACTGTGCCATTGATCTTGCCGCCCTGGCCAACGATAAGTGAACCGCTGATAGTGGTATTTCCATTAACAGTACCATCAATTCTTGTAGAATCCTTGGTAGTAAGAGGACCATCAATAGTAGCGCCTGGTCCGATGATTGTAACGACCTGTTCTACTGTAGTTTCAACTGTTGCAACTTCTTTCTTTTGGTTAAACATTTATAATCCCTCTCTTTTTCTTTACTATGCTCCAAATGGCATTTTATTAACCGCTTATTTCTATCATGGTCTCAGGATCAATATATTCCCCATCTAATTGTATCTGATAACCAAGAGTAGTGTTGTCGTCACCGACAACTATCAGGATATCGCCCTTTGTAACTTCTTTTCCTTCAGTGACCAGCACATCGCCTGCATTACGGTAGATTGAAATATAGCCGTTGCCATGATCTATTGTGACAATATTGCCGTATTTACTGTCAGCAGTTATTGATGCGACTGTACCGCTTGCGGTTGCTACAATGCTTGATCCGCTCGAAGCAGTAAATATCACGATTGGATTGCCGCTAGTAGAAGAATCTGAAGATTCTGCAGCAGTAAGGTCTTCTTCAACAGAAGATGTATCTTCGCTATCTATGGCATTTTTCATAGAAGCAGTACCTGTCAGAGGAAATCCTGTAGGAATATGTAACTGCTCGTCTTCTTCAGCAGCTGACTTCTCTGTTTCTACCTTCTGATTCAATGCAAGTTTTAATTGTTCCGATGATGTTTCTAATTCGCTAAGGGATGATTCCAATGATGCATTGGCTTCAGAAAGTTCTTCAATTTGACTCAGGTGATTTTGTTCTATTGCTTTTAAATTTGAAATCGTCATAGATGAATAAACAATATAACAGATCACAGCAAGTACCAGGGCAAAGGTACCAAATGCTAAAAGCTGAGTTTTTACATGTCCAAGATGGAATCTTTTATTTTGTCCATCTGAATCACCAGACACGATCATAATAGTGTAATGTCGTCTATGTCGGTGCTTTCGTGGTTTTGAATCGGTGCTCATTATCGTACCTCCCGATAAGTCAACATTCTAGCAAAAAAACATATTTATGGCAACATTTTTTCATTTTTGTAACACAATTGTAATAGTTACAGTGACTGCCGTTCCCTGGTAAAAAATGTGCATTATACCAAAAAAATATTGAGAAAATGCTCCAGAATTGTTTGAGTTATTTACTTTTAAGCGTAAATAGAGTAAAATATCAATGCTTTATTTAATCTTAGCAAAAATGATATGACTTAAATTAAGTCGAAATAATAATACGAAGAAGGTAGGAACGGAATATGGCACTTTTAAAACAGTGGACAGATATGGCTTATTCAGAAACAGCTAATAAGAATGAGCTTCAGAAATTATGGACAGATTATTTTCAGAAGGAACGTGATATCTATGCTGAGCTCCTTAAGAACCCTGATGAAGAAGTAAAGGGAACAGTTAAGGGACTTGCTGAGAAATACAATGTTGACCTTATGACAATGGTAGGATTCCTTGATGGTATCAACGATAGCTTAAAGGAAAAGAATCCTATCGATACAATGGAAGAAGATACAGAAGTAAGCCTTGGATTTGACAAGGAACTTCTTTACAAGAACATGGTTGCAGCTGGTGCTGACTGGCTCTATGGTCTTGAAGAGTGGAATGAGATCTTCGATGAGGATAAGAGAAAAGAACTTTACAAGGAACAGAAGAATTCCAGAACTGTAAAGAACGAGATGAAGATCTATCCTAACGATCCATGCCCATGCGGAAGCGGCAAGAAGTATAAGAAGTGCCACGGCAAGAATAAATAATCTTGACATTGACATTTTTATAAACTAGAATCACAACTATAATCAGAAAAAATCAGAATATGTTTGTAAAAAAATATTTATGATTTTTAGAGAAATCGTTGATGAGGAAAGTAGAATAGGAATGACTTACAGGGAAAGGCGCCAGGTTAGCCTGATTGAGAGCGTATGAGCCGGAACTATTTGAAGACCACCTCTGAGAGGCTTTAATAGAGCACGCTGATCACGTTACGATCATAATTAAGTGGTCATCTTTATGATGGCAACAAGGGTGGAACCGCGTATTTACGTCCCTTGCATTACAAGTAACAGTAGTGCAAGGGATTTTTTTATATCATATTTTAACCCACGCACGAAGGTAAGGAAAGCGAGGCTTTCCTACAAGATAGCCAACAGGCAGGATAGGAGAAAAGATGGAAAAGGAACAATTTTTAGAAGTTTATCGTCACTCACTGGCACATATTCTTGCTAAAGCCGTTATGGAGATCTTTGGTAAAGAAAATGTACAGATTGCAATCGGACCACAGATCGATGATGGTTTTTATTATGACTTTGAACTTCCAAGAGCCGTAACAACTGACGACTACAAGGTAATTGAAGACAAAATGAGAGAGATCCTTAAGAGAAGAGAGGATTTCGTTAGAAAGGAAGTTTCTAAGGAAGAAGCTCTTGAGATCTTCAAGAATCAGAGATTCAAGGTAGAACTTATCAATGACTTACCAGATGGTGAGACTATTACAACATACAATACAGGTGATGACTTCATCGACCTGTGCAGAGGACCTCACGTTGATAACGCTCAGGAACTTATGAACACAGCTTTCCAGATCAAGTCTGTATCAGCAGCATACTGGAGAGGCGATGAAAAGAGAGATCACCTTCAGAGAATCTATGTATATGCATTCCCTGATAAGAATCAGTTAAAAGAGCACATCAAGCTCATCAAGGAAGCTCTTGAGAGAGATCACAAAAAGATCGGTGCAGAACTTGATCTGTTCATGTTCAATGAGACAGCTCCAGGTATGCCATACTGGCTTCCAAGAGGATGGAAGATGTATCAGAAGCTCCTGAAGTACTCAAGAGAGATCCAGGCAAAGCATAATTATCAGGAAATCTCAGCTCCACTTATCAACAATAAAAAGCTCTGGCTTATCAGTGGACACTGGGCACACTATGTAAACAACATGTTCCTTGTTCCTGGTGTTACAGATGGTACAAGCGCTACAGATACAGTTTCATCTGATAATACAGCAGCATTTTCTATCGAGACTCAGGACACAATGGCTGCTAAGCCTATGAACTGCCCTAACGCTATGATGGAATATAAGAGAACAAATCACTCTTACAAGGAACTTCCTATCAGATACAGTGAGTATGATGTCCTTCACAGAAAAGAAAAATCAGGACAGATGAATGGTCTTTTCCGTGTACAGGAGTTCAGACAGGATGATGACCATACATTTGTAACAGAGGATCAGATCAAGGATGAGATCATGGATATCATCTCAATTGCAGATGAAATCTATAAGACATTTGGTGTAACATACCGTGCTGAGTTCTCTACAAGACCAGAGGACTTCATGGGTGATATCGAAGTATGGAACAAGGCAGAAGCCAACCTCAAGGAGATCCTTGATGCTAAATATGGTGAAGGCGGATACGAGATCAACGAAGGCGATGGAGCATTCTATGGTCCTAAGATCGACCTTCAGATCAAGGATGCTCTTGGAAGAGAATGGCAGTGCGGAACAGTACAGCTTGACTTCCAGCTTCCACACAACTTTGAACTGACATATCAGGACAAGGATGGCACACTTAAGCAGCCTGTAGTTCTTCACAGAGCTATTTACGGATCATTAGAGAGATTCATTGGTATCATTATTGAGAACTTCAAGGGTGCATTCCCATTCTGGCTCTCACCATATCAGGTTGGTATCGTTCCAATCAGAGAAGAGCACAATGAGTATGCTAAAAAGGTTGCAAACACACTTACAGCTAACCACATTGATGTTGAGGTTGATTACTCAGATGCCAACATGAAGGAAAAGATCAAGAAGTTCAAGAACTACAAAGATCCATATATCCTTGTAATTGGTGATAAGGAAGCAGCTGAAGGAACAGTATCAATCAACGTTCGTGGATCAAACAAGCAGATCCAGAATGTTCCTCTTGATAAGTTTGTTGAGGTCTGCAACAAGATGAACTTAGAGCACACACTTGAGCTCATCGATAACATCGAGTTGTGATCAGATGATAGGGTCAAAAGACCATAATGCAATCATGATCGTATAATTGCATCATTCATAAAATGTTAAATTAAAGCCTTGGGAGTAGGAAAAAACTACTTTCAAGGCTTTAAAAAGTATAATACAATGAAAAAATAACAAAAACACAATTCAATGATAAAGACAAAGACCAATATGATAACTAAAGAGAATACAGATAAAACAGGAAAAACAAATATAAAGACGGCCTTCACAGTATCGGATGCATTGGGAGTCTTGTTATATATAATTGCAGCAGGGCTGCTGATAAATTGCTTCAGGCTCTGTGCAGGAAGTGATATCTGGTATGATGAGATCTTTTCTATGGAATTTGTTACAAGACCTATGTCTGAAATGCTTGCCATAGCAGCACAAGATGTTCATCCTCCGTTGTATTACATAATAGTAAGGCTTGCAGAGGTCATAGCTGGTGGCCTGAATATAACTGATTCCATAGCAGTAGCCAAGTTTATGTCGGTGATGCCCTATGTACTTTTGATGATCTATGCCATAACGATCCTTCGAAAGAAATTCAGCATGCTGACAGCAGGACTGTTTACTGTGATGGTTGTGGGTATGCCCCAGATGTATGACATGACTGTTGAGATCAGAATGTACAGCTGGGCTTTGTTTTTCGTGACTGCAGCATTTATTCATGGAATCCTTTTCCTTCAGGAGCATAAGACTGGCCAGGCGGTTATCCTCCTGATCTATGGAACAGCGGCATGTTATACACATTACTATGCTTTGATAGCAACATACGCTCTGTATCTGGGGATTTTTATATGGATCATTGTGGATAACAAGCTTTTGAGCCATGAAAATAGTGTATTACACAAGTCACCAGAGGGTGGCAGCAGGAATATCATGATATCTATAGCGCTCCCGTTTATCACAGCTATTTTTTATCTTCCATGGATCAGGATCGCTATGTCTCAGACAGCTACCGTGTCTGAAAATTACTGGATACAGCCGGTTTCCCTTAGGACCATACCAGGATGCGCCAAATACATGTTACTTGGAACATTTAATTCTGCAATCTGGGGATATATCTTTGCTGCATTGGCAGCCTGCATGATCTTGGTAGCAGTAGCATTTGCCATTAGAAAGATCAGAGAGTGGATATCCAAAGCAGTTCTTTTGGGAATATTTGTCCTTGTGATGCTCATTCTGGGCGGCCTTGTGTTGTCTGTTATCATCAGGCCTGTATTTGTTTACAGATATATGATCCCTGCCCTTGGTGTGTTCTGGCTTGCCATTGCCATTTCTGTTGGCAGTCAGCAAAAAAAGTATTTATCAATTGCAGGGGCTTTGATTTTTGTTATAATTTCTCTTAGGGATTATCAGACCTTTAACTGGTCAGAAAATTATAAAAAAGAACTTATGGCCAGTGCTGATGTAACATTAAGTCAGATCACAGATGATACGATCATCATCTGCAATTTTAATCATATTCAGGCACTGAGCTCTTTTTACCTCAATAATTTTTATGAAAAAGAAGATAACGTCAATCAGATATATGCATATCAGACTGAGCCGGAGACCTTGATCCCTGTGATGTTAGAAGGCATTGAGGTGCTTGGAGATGACGCAGACAGTCAGATTGTTTCTTTTTTGGAACAGGGCAAAAAAGTGCTGTTTTTTGGAAGCTTCAATTCAAGAGAAGATATTGTGAGCGCATGGGATGAGCAGTATGGAATTACCAGCACATACCTTACAGAGTGCATGGTAGAGCGATACTGGTTCAACGTCTACGAGCTCTCATTATCAGAATGATCAGAGTGATTACTTTCAGATATAAAAATGTAACGAAATAAAAGGGGGACTATGAGAAGGTATAGTATTGGAATAAAGATTGCTACGATTGCCATGGCTGGGATTCTCCTTGCCGCAGGCTTTGACAAGATACATATGAACGCTTTTGCTGAATCAGCAGAGCTCGAGGAGGCTGAAAGCTGCACTTTTGTCATACCTTCAGAGTTTGAACCATCTGAGGTTGAAGGAGTATTTGTAGATAAGAATGCTCCCTATGAGTCGGCAAATATCACCTATTCCGTAGCAGTAACCGGTGAGGCAGTTGTTCTTACCAATAAGGAAAAAGAGATAGCTCAGGAAGAGAGTCTTATTGAAGACGCATCAACAGAGCTGACAGAAGAGATCTATCAGGAAGAGTTATCACAGGCCTATGAGCAGCAGTATGGTTTTGATGTATCATATAGCGTTACCTCTTTTGAGGAGATAGAAGTGGACGGCTTTCCTGGATACAAGATAGATGCCACCTACAACGACGGACAGAAGGATATCTATCAGAGTGTATATATCATCATTTCAAGATATAAGACTTTTACAATATGCTATTCAAGAGCATCAGATGATGATGTGTCAGAAGTCTTCAAACAGAGCGCAGCAACGATCCATGTAAAGTGATCGTTACAAAGTGACTTGACTATTTAGACAGACAAGTATATACTGATAATCTAAATGAGAATGGTTTTCAAAATTCTCACGATGTAAAAAAAGGAAGGCGATCAGTATGGGTACTTTATTTGCTGGTTTGATAGTTGCTGTATTGGTATTTTTTTCAGCAAGATATTTAATAAATGATGCTAAAAAAGGTGGTTCTTGCGCAGGCTGTAGCGGTGGATGCTCATCAGGACACTGTGAGACAGCTGAGAAGTTTAAAGAACTCCATAAAAAGAGAGAATTAGAGCAGTTAAGATCAAAAAAATCATGAAAAATAAAAACGGCAGTTTCCTATGTTTGATATGTAGGAACTGCCGTTTAATTATTTAATTTCACAAGTTTACGATATACATCATCTACGAAAATATTGGCCTTTAACAGATCCTGACGATCAGGGTGACTAAGGGCATCGTCAAAGGCTTTTATCATAGAAGCTATCTGCTCAGGATCGCATCTGTCACGAAGGGAGATGTATTTATCCTTTACTGCCATAGGCATTTTGCCCTGACAAAAATAAGAGCCTAAAAATACGTTGTCATCATCTAACCAGGCAAGGGCATTTTTCTCAATCTTTTTATAATATTCTTCTGTATTTCCCATGCCGCAGGTTCCAAATAAAGCTACTTTTTTACCATGAAGCGAAGATAACAGGTCGATGGTCTCAAGACTGCAGGTACCTCGATTGGTCCAAAAGCCAATGAAGTATGTTCCGGCATCATGGGCACCATTCCAGGATCTCACATCTATTAACTTCTTGGAGTCTGTCGGTAAGGCTCTATATATTTCATCGGCAATCATCTTGGTATTGCCGGTTTCACTTGCATACACAACCAGACAATCTAGCATATTTATTCTACCTCGATCAGCAGAAGCAGAAACCGCCTCCACCACAAAGGTTGCAGATCAAATTGGCGATGCATAGCCGCATACATGCGGAACTATCAAGGTTTACACCACCACTGTAATAAGGGGTTCTCATGGTGTTGTACCAGGAACCGCCCATTTGAAGCTGTTCAACCAGTTCACTATAATTTCTGTTATAAGGTTCCATACTGGAAGCTGTTTTGGCATATTCCAAAGCAGTTACATTGTTGCCAAGTCCTGATGAAACAATGGCACTGTAGTAATACCACATGGCATTTCTATTATTCATAGAGTTTAATACATTTTGAGCTTCAGTAAAATGATGTGATTTAATGTAATTTGCTGCAGCTCTAAAATGAAGGGAGTCTTCATCGCCTGGTGAGGAACTCTGAGAGTATCCGCCAAAATCTCCAAATCCGCCAAAACCACTGCTGTGTCCGCTGTAGCCGTAGGATGATGAATAGCCTCCGGAGCGTTCCTTCATGATCTGATCATAAGCCTGCTGTACAAGCTTGAACATCTCTTCGGCCTTGTCTTTATTTGGGTTATTTATATTCGCATCAGGGTGATATTTACGGCTCATATTTCTATAGGCCTTTTTTACCTCATCATCAGATGCATCTCTTGAAATTCCTAGTACTTTATATGGGTCTGACATAATATGTTTAATCCTTTGTAGTTTTTGTTCTCTTATTATGGACGATATCTCTTCTGGTCCATACGCCTCCGTACAGGATATTCCTGAGTATTTCAGCGTTCTCAACAACCGGCAGCATCTCAAAAGCTCTTGAACACTCGGCGATCATCATGCGCAGTATGTTGTAGCAGTATCCTTCAAAGTCATCATTTTCTAAAAAGACAGTCTTTAAAGGATTGTAGGTTTTCTTTTCGATATCTTCTTCTATATCATCATAGGCATCCATAATGTATATGAATTTGCCCAGGTAAAAGCCCATTTTCCTGAGATTTTCAGCCCAGATATCGTCCTGATAACAAAAGATCTCAGCCATGATCTCACCAAAATATCCTGAGACAGTATCAATGTTAGTCTCATCATTTTTTTCACATTCGCTTATCTTATCAAGATTGGAACGTATTATTTCAGCTTTGCGTGGATATTTGGAGATGATTTTTTTGACATCAGTGGACAAAAGACATGATTCAGCAAGCATATGGAGCTTGCGCTCATCCTTCCAGTCATCGATACATTTATAATAGGCCAGCAAAATGTTCATATCCGCAGCATATTTGCTGTAAATGTTGGTGCAGGTGGTCTGCTTGGTAGTAGGATGCACCATACACCTGACTTTCTCGATTTTGCCACTGTCATCATACAGATCACTTAACAGGATGATCAGAAATGTGAGATCGTAGCTTAAAGTCAACTGACCACTGAGACCATAGTCTTTTTTTAATGTCTGGCAGAATCCACAGTAATATGAGCGGTATATATCGAACTCTTTAAATTTAAGTTCAGGCTTGTTTACAGCAATATATCCAAACATAGAACAACTTACGACCTTTTTTTGAATTCAGTATGACATTTAGGACAGCGCACCATTATGTTGCCTTTGCCGCGTGGAATGCGGATCTTCTGGGCACATGAAGGACACTTGTAAATGTGGTATACCTTTCGCTGCTCAATATTGTATTTTGTTGTTTTGAAAAATCCGGTTACTTTGTTCTGCAATTTCATGTAGGCTTCATTTTCATGATATCTTTTTGGGATATTCTTGGAAAAAAGTCTGAAGTAAGAAACACCAAGTATTGCAAAAGCAAGCCAATACAACATATGTAAAGGTGTTACATAGGATAGAACAAGGCAGACTGCAACTATCACCAATAGAAATTTTGATAATTGATCGGCGCCGTATGCACCATATCTGCCGGCAAAAAATTGAGTCAAAAAGTTTCTCATTTTCATAATAGATCACACTCCTCTAACAGTTTCCCCTCATCTATACCACTTATTGTAATTTGCAAAGCTAATAAATACAATGAACAGATAATAAATAAATCTTAAAAAACCATAAATAGTGCGGCTTTGGGGCATGGTGTTTTCACAGAATGTTCACAAATTATACTTTTGGCAAGTTGTTAGCCTAGACTGACAACCGCAACACTAGTAATAGATGAACTTTTATTATATTTTTGTTTATCTTACTTTTGGAGTATAATAACAAAGGTGACTTAATTCTAGTTAAAAGAATTATTAACAAAAAGTAAAAGTGTTTGAGGTTTTTTATGCAGATCATTATTGTTGGATGTGGCAATGTCGGACAGACTCTTGTCGAGCAGCTTAGTGAAGAGGGCCACAATATAACAGTTATTGAAGAACAGAGTAGTGTTCTTCAGACAGTAGTAAACAACTACGATGTAATGGGTATCGTAGGCAATGGAACAAGTTTTCAGATCATGAAGGATGCTGGAATTGAATCATCAAACCTGATGATAGCCGTGACAGATTCGGATGAACAGAATCTCTTGTGCTGCCTTATTGCCAAGAAGGCAGGTGGTTGCCATACCATAGCAAGAGTTCGTAATCCTATTTATAAAAAAGAAATTGAATTTATTAAAGATGAACTTGGACTGTCAATGATAGTCAATCCGGAAGAAGCAGCTGCTCTTGAAATGAGTAGGCTTCTTAAATTCCCTTCAGCAACCAAGATCGAGTCTCTTGCAAGAGGCCGTGCAGAGCTTGTACGTACTACAATAGATGCCAATTCCAAATTGTGCGATAAGACACTTAAGAATCTTCAGGCTGAGCTTAAGGGAAAAGTGCTTATTTCAATAGTTTCCCGTGATAACGGTGTATTTATCCCCGATGGTAATTTTATCCTTAGAGCAAAAGATGAAATATCAATAATAGGCTCAAGCCGTAATACTGTAGCTTTTTTCAAGCGCCTGGGAATACCTACTGCAAGGGTACATTCTTCAGTTATTGTGGGCGGCGGAGAAACAGGATATTACCTGGCTTCACAGCTTATTTCCGCAGGAATCGCAGTTAAGATATTTGAAAAAGACAGAGACAGAGCCAAGGAACTTACAGAGCTTTTGCCTGAAGCACTTGTTATCAATGCAGATGCTACTGACAGAGATCAGCTCCTTGAGGAAGGCATCTCAGAAGTAGAGTCTTTCGTAGCCCTTACAAATATTGATGAAGAGAACATCATGCTTTCTCTTTATGTTCATAATATTGCGCCAAAGGCAAGACTTATCACCAAGGTCCACAGAGTTAATTACAATGAGATCATTGGTGCCATGGACATCGGAACAGTTATATATCCTAAAAACATTACTGCCGAGCGAATCGTTCAGTACGTAAGAGGAATGTCCAATTCTCTTGATAGCAATATCGAGGCTCTTTACAGGATCAACGGAGGTAAAGTAGAAGTCCTTGAATTCTTAGTTACAGCCAATGCACCTGTTATAAATAAGCCATTGAAAGATCTTAAGCTAAAGAAAGGTATCCTGATCGCATGTATCAACCACAAGGGTGATATCATCACACCAAGCGGTACAAGTATAATCTCTCCTGGAGATACTGTTATTGTGGTTACAACCAATACAGGCTTTAGAGATATCAAGGATATACTGGAGTAATAGCGGAGAAGAGTAATGAATCACAAGGCAATCAGATATATTTTATTTAAAGTAATCACATTGGAAGGAATCCTTATGATCCTTCCTGCTATTGTTGCAGTAATTTATGGTGAAACAGACAGTTTCAGCGTTTTTCTTGGACTTATCCTTGGCTGTGTAGTTGTTGGAAGCCTTGGAAGCCGCAAGAGACCTGAAAAGATGGTTTTTTATGCAAAAGAAGGTTTTGTTGTTACTTCACTTTCCTGGATACTTTTATCAGTGATAGGTGCATTTCCATTTGTGCTTACAGGCACAATACCGAACTATGTAGACGCACTGTTTGAGACAATTTCAGGTTTTACAACAACCGGAGCAAGTATCCTGACCGGTGTTGATGGAATGGAGAAATCCGTTCAATTCTGGCGTACCTTTTCACACTGGATCGGCGGAATGGGAGTTCTGGTATTCATGATAGCTGTTGTTCCTATGGCAGACGGCTACAGCATGCACCTTATGAGAGCTGAGTCTCCGGGTCCTGTTGTTGGTAAGTTTGTTCCTAAGGTAAAAGATACAGCTAAGATCCTATATGGAATCTATTTTGGATTTACTCTTGTAGAAGCAATCCTGCTCATGATTTCCGGGATGAACCTGTATGAAGCTTTGACACTTACTTTTTCCACAGTTGGTACCGGAGGATTTGCTATTACTAACGCAGGTATCGGTGGATACAAAATAGCATCGCAGGTGATCATAATAATCTTTATGGCTCTATGCGGTGTGAATTTCAGTGTATATTATTTCCTCCTGACCAGGAGGCCCAAAGAAGCTGTCAGATGCGACGAGATGAGATGGTATTTCGGAGTAATGCTTATTTCCGCATCTCTTATAGCTATAAATATTTACAGAGCAGGAATTACAAGCACACCATTTTTGGCATTCCATCATGCACTGTTTACAGTATCTTCAATCATGACAACTACCGGTTTTGGTACTTTGGATTTTAATGTATGGCCGGAGTTTTCACGAACACTACTGTTTATACTTACACTTTTAGGTGCCTGCGCAGGTTCCACCGGTGGTGGTTTCAAGTTCTCCAGAATCCTCATTGTATGTAGGACAGTAAAAAATGAGTTGTCATTTGTTATCCATCCAAAGTCAGTTAAAAGAGTATATATGGATGGACATTCAGTTGAAAGTACAACAGTTAAATCAGTATTTAATTATCTTGGTATATACATACTGATCATGCTGGTTTCAGTATTACTGATATCTTTGGATGGCTTCAGTTTTGAAACCAATGTAACAGCTGTTGCAGCAACACTTAACAACGTAGGTCCAGGCCTTGGAATGGTTGGTACAACTGGTAATTTCTCTCAGTTCTCTGCCTTTTCCAAGATAGTAATGATGTTTGATATGCTGGCAGGAAGACTTGAGCTGTTACCAATGCTTATTCTGTTATCAGTAAGAACATGGAAAAAGTGATTTAGAGCTATTTGAGCTTTTGATGAAAATAGGGTAATAAGAAAGGATATAACATCTTGTGTATTTAAGATGTCATATCCTTTTTTCTTGCATTTCTATATGTCTGGGTTTATTTAATTGAAGATAATAGCTTTTGGGCGCTTTCAAGATCAATATAGGAAATATAATAATCCTGCAAAACAGATGCCTTGAAGCTGATCGTACCATCCTCAGACATGTCAGTTTCACAATAGTAAGTAAAATTGTCCTGATCATCCATAGTGAAGATGTAGTAGTGATCTGAGATCTGATCCTGCTTGAATGAGCCGAGGTCAATTGTTACCTCAGCACTTCCAGGTATGATCTGATTATAATCAAATATCAGTCTGTAAGTATCAGGATATAATTTACTATTATATTTTATAAGATGTCCGGCAAGCTGATAATCATTGATAGAAATATCTTCATCCATAAGTCTGATGGATACGTTATTTGATTTTGATGACGGTTTTATCCTGTCTGACTTGCCTTTAGAAGCAGAAGAGCCACTTTCTGACTTCTCACTTTCCTTCATACTACTATCATCAGAAGTATTGATGTTTCTGATAACAATAGAGTCATCGTTACTATCAGCATAAGAACAAGTAGATGTAAGCATTCCACAGATTGCAAAGGCAACTGCGACTACAGTTCCTAAAATGATAGAAAAATACTTTATTTTTATTCCCTTTTTAAACATAAGAAAAATCCCTAAAAAAATACAACTTTATCAAACTTTCACAATTCTATCACAAAATTTTCACTTTTAAAACACTTTTTTAAACATGAAAGTCACTTTTTTGAATATTTAGGAATATGCAAATCTATACAGGAGAAAATGAAAATCAATAAATAATGCATCTGATAATATAAATGATCAGTATATGTACAGGATAAAAGGCGTAGAAGAAGTATTTTAATCTTTTCATAGTCATACTTCTTTTGCCATTGTACAGGATCATTAAGATATATGAAGGAAGAGCCCACTGTTCACGGTTGAGTCCCATCATTTCTATATAACCTGCGGCCTCTGGCAAAATAGGAAATCTCCTGAATAAATAGAATATGGATATCAGGAGCACTCCGTGAAAGCTATAATCTGTTCCAAGTAAAATGGCAACAGCACAGGCTGCACAGATTGTAATAACTGATGTGATCACGGCAATATTGCGGAGCTTTCCATATAATACAACGTCATAGCCCGGAACCACTTTTTCCCAGAAGCTGTCCATTACCCATATGGCGATCAGACCAATAGCCAAGGTAAAATAAACATTCTGGTCTGCCATAAAGTCCTGCATTTTGCCTGGTATATCAGATAACGTCAAAAAGCTGACATTGTATGAGTCAACTAAACATAAGTCAAATGGAATCTCAGAAATAATAGCAAAGAGCAACAGATTCCTAAGGTATTTAGATCTGCTTCTGGTGTACATAAAACCTTCTACCAGAAGAAAGCAGAAGATAGGAAAGGCTAATCTTCCAATATTTCTCATGACATTATAAAGCATGGTAATGCCGTCTATATCAAGCCCAAATGGATAGACTTTTGTGGCATACTGAAAAGGGATCAATCCAGCAGCTACATGATCTATGAGCATTGAAACTATGGCTACGATCTTTAAAATGTCTGAACTTATAATTTGAAATGGGTATCTCTTAATTTCTTTTTCCATGATGACAATTATAATGATATTATATTATTTAGGTCAAATAGATTTTGAAAGGGGAGAGCATGAGTAAAGCAGACGAAATATTTATAAATATGTGCAAAGATATATTGGAGAACGGCACTTCTACAGAGGGTGAAAAGGTACGCCCGCATTGGGAAGATGGTACTCCTGCATATACTATCAAAAAATTTGGTGTAGTAAATCGTTATGATCTTTCAAAAGAGTTTCCGATCATGACTCTTCGTAAGACTGCATTGAAGAGTGCTACAGATGAGATGCTGTGGATATGGCAGCAGAAATCCAACAATATTCATGATCTTCACAGCCACATCTGGGATGAATGGGCTGACGAGGAAGGATCCATCGGTAAAGCCTACGGATATCAGCTGGGCGTTAAGCATCAGTATAAAGAGGGCATGTTCGATCAGGTGGATCGTGTGATCTATGATCTTAAGAATAATCCATTTAGTAGAAGGATCATGACTAATATATATGTACATCAGGATCTTCACGAGATGAACCTGTATCCATGTGCATATAGTATGACTTTCAATGTTACACAGAAAAAAGGAGAAGATAAGCTCACACTTAACGCTATCCTTAACCAGCGTTCTCAGGATGTGCTTGCAGCCAATAACTGGAATGTTGTTCAGTACGCAGTTTTAGTACATATGCTGGCAAGAACCTGTGATATGAATGTTGGTGAACTGGTACATGTGATCGCAGATGCTCATATTTATGACAGACATGTTCCGATCATCAAAGAGCTCATCAAGCGTACCCCAAAGGATGCACCTAAGTTTATTCTTAATCCTGAAAAAAAAGATTTCTATGAATTTGACAGAAATGACGTAAGTCTGGAAGGCTATGAAGTAGCCGGAGAGCAGATCAAGGATATTCCAATAGCTATCTGATCATATATTAAAATACTTGCAGAGCGAGGAGACAAAGATGAAAGTAATTGTTGCTGTAGATTCAAACTGGGCAATCGGTAATAAAGGACAGCTTCTTATAAGCATTCCGGCAGACCATAAGAATTTCCGTAAGGAAACACTTGGTAAAGTAGTTATATATGGTAGAAAGACATTAGAGACATTCCCACAGAGCATTCCACTTGATAGCAGGACCAATATTATCTTATCAAGAAAAAAAGACTACAATGTGCGAAACGCTGTAGTCGTACATGACAGAGAAGAGCTTCTCAAGGCAATTGAAGGATATGATCCTGATGATGTATATCTCATAGGTGGAGCAAGTGTTTATGAGCAGTTCCTCGATCTGTGCGATACAGCTATCGTAACATATCTTGATAGAGAATATGTTGCAGATGCATTTTTCCCAAATCTGGATGAATCTCCTGAATGGGAGCTTGTATCTGAGAGTGAGGAACAGGTTTATTTCGATACAACCTATTCTTTTAGAGAATATAAAAGAGTATGAGTCACTTTGACACGAAGTGGCAAAGTGATCATACACATAAAGCCACTATCCGTTGCAGTACACAACCGGATGGTGGCTTTTATAATATAGAGAAGAAAGATATTTAATTATGGTTCTGATTACATTGAAGTATATCCGCCATCAACCGGAACCATTATGCCGGTTACATAGCTTGATGCATCAGAAGCAAGGAAGATAGCTGCTGAATCAAGCTCACCCTCGACGCCATAACGCTCCATAGGGATTGCACTCTTAGCGTAAGCCTGAAATTCTTCTGTATCAAGAGTGTCCTTAGTAAGTGGTGTGTAGAAATATCCAGGGCAGATCGCATTAACAGTGATGCCGTGCTTACCCCATTCGCATGCAAGAGCTCTTGTAAGGTTTACAACTCCGCCTTTTGCTGCGTGATATGGAGATGCTGGAGCCTGCTTGTTACCAACAAGGCCGTACATTGAAGCGATATTGATGATACGTCCTGTGCCGGCAGGGATCATAGCCTTCTTAGCTACTTCTCTGGCCATCTTAAATGTTCCAAACAGATCAATATTAAGTTCGTTGCTAAACTGCTCATCTGTAATATCTTCAGCAGGGGCTACTGCACCTGTTCCAGCGTTATTGATGAGTATGTCGATCCTGCCAAAATGGTCAAGTGCTGTAGCAACTGCTTTTTCAACCTGTGCTGTATCTGTGATATCACATTTTATAGCCAGTGTATCTACATCAAACTCATTGTGGATTTCTTCAGCTACTTTATCAATAAGTTCCTGTCTTCTTGCTACTGCAATAATAGCTGCTCCTTGATTGGCAAGTGCTTTTGCCATCTGTACGCCAAGTCCTGTTGAACAACCTGTTACCAATGCAACCTTACCTGATAGATCAAAATAATTTTTCATAATTCCTGTGTCTCCTTTCAATTTGAGCTTATATAATTCAAGAAAATACAGTAGTTATCTGTAAAAACAGTAAGCATGTGCTAACTGATTGAGTGAATTATAATATATTGCATACAATTTATCAAGAGCAAAAAAATATAAAATTTGAATTTTTAAAAATTTTTAAATATCAAAATTGAGTATTATGATATACTGTTTTAGTTGATTTTTATTACAAATAGGGAGGTAGTAATGAAAGGGTTTTTTAAAAGTATTAAAAACATCTTGTCTATAGTATTTGTGATAGTCATGATCGTAGTTGCAGTTCTGACTTCACAGAATAGCTATAGCACACCAGAAAAAGTTGCCAGGAATTATATGAATAGTTTCCTTAAAGGTAACTATAAGAAGGCTTATGCCTTGTCAACTGCCAAGAATAATATGACAGTTGATGAGTATGTAGAAGAAGCTCAGCTTGAGTATTCTCTTTTAACCGGACTTGGAGTATCTGTTTCTGATGTAGAACTATACATTTCAGATGCTGTTATTTCAGAAGATGAACAAAGAGCTACTGTATATTGTACTCTTTATTTTGAAACAGAAGGAATGGAAAGTGAGTCACTCTCACTGGTTCTTGAAGACGGAAGATGGTTAGTGGAGGAATAAGAGAATGCTGAATAAGATAAAAAAGGTTATTTTACCATCTCTTATATTTGCTGCAGTGCTCATACTGACAGGATGCGGTGGTAAGCTTGAAACAGATTTAACAGTAAATGAAGACCTTAGCGGAACAAGACACATGGCTCTTTCCGTTGATATGAGTGAAAACTCACAGTATATCAATGGTGATGCTGAGAATATTACTGCAACTATTGAACAGAATTGCCCGGAAGAGATCACTTTTTCAAGTGACAATACTGATGATGTAGTAACACTTAATTTTGATATCAATTTTACTTCATTAGAGGATTATCAGACCAAGGTTGAATCGCTCATTGAGGATAGTGAATATTATGATAATCTCATTACTTATGTAGCTCCTAATTCAGTTTTTGCTAAGGGCGTAAGTTATGAAGAAGAATTTACAAGCCAGGAACTTCTTAGCTGGTTTGAGAATCTGATGGTAGATGCGGGATATGTTGACTCCAGTAACAGATCATATATCTTCAATGAATCATCTACTAACTATAATATTATTGGATCTGAGGGTACAGCATCCTATGGTTCTATAAGCCTTAACAATATTGAATTTTTACCTATCACAGGAATTGATTTTATTACAGACGTTAATACAGACGGTACATATAACAGAACAATCGTATTGAAGATTCCTCAGAGCACTATGGATAGTAATGGGGATGAGATCAAAGCATTCATGTCTGATCACGAAACATCAATTGCTACAGGAACATGGACAACTGATAGTGGAATTAATTACTACACTCTTGAAGGAACTAATCTGACCAAGGATCAGATCAATGATGTGACTAAAGCTTTCTGTGGCGTTGAAGGACTTGAAGCCTTTACAGAAGTGTCTGAACCGACAGAAGCAGTAGATGAAGCTGGAGAAGCTGATTCTGCAGCATCAACTTCAGCTGGATCTACAGAAGAGACAACGGACTCTGATGTTGATGCAGAGACTGATGAAGAACTTGCAGTTGAAGAAAATCTTGGAAATCCAGATCTTCTCTTTGTATTTAAAGATATAAAAGAAGAGATCAATCTTGAAAACTACATTTCCAACAGCCAGGGAGAAGTTAATGTGGCATTTTATGTTGGAAATAATGCAGAGTATACAGGCAGTTTTGGAGTAGGTGGATATGAAGCAACTAATTCTATTTATTTAGGAGGAGAGTCTGAAACATATCCTGGAAAGTACCAGATGTTTTCTTCATCTTCATATTTGAACACAATGGAATATACAGCCAAGATAAGTCATACTGTAAAGAACATTGATGTGATCGTTACAATTGGTAACAAGAATGAAATTTCAAAAGAAGTAAAAGTATTATATGAAGATGATATGAGTGATGAAGGTGTAACAGCACTTTCTGATGCTTTAAATGCAGCTGCTGAAGGCACTGATCTTAACGTTGTCAATGTTGCCAAGACAGATGAAGGTATTATTGTGGACCTTAAGGCTTCAGGATCTTCATATGAAGTGGAAGATGCTTGGGAAGAAGTATTTGGAAGTAATGACAGCCTTATTTTGTGTTCTCAGTCAAAGGCAATGCTTCCACTTAAAAATACTTATTCTTTAGTTGATAAGTTATTCTTTAATATATATACAAGTAAGTCATTCAGCAACCTTACTTATACTGTTAAAGGTATAGGAACAGTAAATTATAGCGAAGTATCAGGTCTTGGTGATCTTACAGGAGTTAATGAGAAGAATAATTTTGTAGTTGAATATAGCAATGAGATCGATCCTTCAAATGGATATCTGTCAGTAAATCTTGTGGGAACAAGAACAAATATCCTTGCGATTGTAGTTTATATTCTTCTTGGACTTGCTATAATAAATCTATTAGTTCAGATAGTTCTTAATATTATAAAGAACATTAAAGCAAAAAAGCAGGCTAAAGCAGGTGCAGGAATGCAGCAGAATATGCAGGCACAGACAGCTCCACAGATGCAGCAATCAGTAACACAGCAGCCGGTTCAGCCAGCTCCACAGGCAGCTCCAAAGGCAGAGCCAGATAAGGAATAAAAATATGAAAGCAAATACTCCCGAAGAAAAGTACAAAAGACTTGTTTTTATAGGAATTTTACTGATATTAGCAGTCGCATATATGCTTATTTATAGGGCAATGTAATATTTTTGGAAGGCGTCAGACCAGGTTTGGCGTCTTCTTTTTTGTTGCACAAGACACTTTATTGAATTAAATTAAAAAAGCATAAAAAACATCAATAAAAATGATTAAAAATATCAATGCTATTTCGGCTCAATCGTGATATGCTAATATACATCAAGAGAAATTGATATATTTTATTGTGATGATTGATATATTTTAATTGAATGTGTATTAGTATCTACCGTTGGGAGGACTTTTTTATGCAGAATTTCGAGAAGTATCAAAGACAATATTATATGCCACCTAAATGTACTTATGATTGGGTAAAGAAGGATTACATTGATCATCCTCCAATCTGGTGCAGCGTTGATCTTAGAGATGGCAATCAGGCATTGATCGAGCCTATGAGCCTTGATGAAAAACTTGAGTTCTTCAAGATGCTTGTAGATATAGGTTTTAAAGAAATAGAGATAGGATTTCCTGCAGCTTCTGAGACAGAATATGAATTTGCCAGAACACTTATTGAGAAGAATATGATACCGGACGATGTAACTGTTCAGGTACTTACTCAGGCAAGAGAGCATATCATCAAGAGAACCTTTGAAGCTGTAAAGGGTGCACCTCATGCAATAATCCACCTCTACAATTCCACATCTGTTGCTCAGAGAGAGCAGGTGTTCAAAAAGGACAAGGAAGAAATTAAAAAGATAGCTGTTGATGGAGCTAAGCTTCTTGATAAGCTTGCAAAAGAGACTAACGGTAATTTCTCATTTGAGTATTCACCTGAAAGCTTCCCGGGAACTGAAGTTGATTATGCTCTTGAAGTATGCAACGCTGTTTTGGATGTTTGGAAACCAACTCCGGATCATAAGGTGATCATAAATATCCCTACAACAGTGCAGATTGCTATGCCTCATGTTTTTGCGACTCAGGTTGAATACCTTAGCAAAAATATGAAATACAGAGATTCAGTTACACTCTCACTTCATCCTCACAATGACAGAGGATGCGGCATATCAGATGCAGAACTGGGATGCCTTGCAGGAGCAGACAGAATCGAGGGTACTCTTTTTGGAAATGGAGAGAGAACCGGTAACGTTGATATCGTAACTCTTGCGATCAACATGTATTCTCATGGCGTAGATCCTAAACTGGATTTCTCTGACATCAATACAATTGCCAGAACCTATGAGAGACTTACCAGAATGACTATATATGATCGTCAGCCATATGCTGGAAATCTTGTATTTACTGCTTTTTCAGGATCACATCAGGATGCCATTTCAAAAGGCTTTGCCTGGCATGAAGCAGGAAAAGACAATGGAATCTGGAGCGTTCCATATCTTCCTATCGATCCAAAGGATATCGGAAGAGAGTACGATGGCGACGTTATACGTATCAACTCACAGTCTGGTAAGGGCGGCGTAAGTTATATCCTTAAGACCAATTATGGAATGATGGTTCCAAAGGATATGCAGGCAGACCTTAGCTACACCATCAAGGATATCTCAGACAGAGAGCATGCAGAGCTTGCTCCAACACGTATTTATCAGATATTTGAAGATAAGTATGTTCATAATGATGTTGTATTCCAGGTTGTTGACTGCCACTTCAAGCAGATAGACGGAATCCTTGCTGAGATGACAATACAGCATGCAGGAAAACAGCATATTATTGCAGCCAACGGTAATGGACGTCTTGATGCAGTAAGTAATGCCTTCAAGCAGTACTTTAATATCAGCTATGAACTATCTACCTATGAAGAGCACGCTCTTAGCCGCGGATCATCATCCAAAGCTGTTGCCTATGTTGGAATCACCTGTAATGGTGTTAAGCTTTGGGGAGTAGGTATCGATGAAGATATCATCAAATCTTCAATAAATGCTCTGTGTGTAGCTGTAAACCAGATTGAAAGTGTCAGAAATGACCTTAATGGCAAGGATGAGAGGATCAATTCCATCATCAATTATATTCAGGAGAACTACCAGACAGTTACATTGGATGATCTTTCAAGAGAGTTTTATCTCTCCAAGCCTTATCTGTCCAAGTATATTAAAGAAAAATCCGGCGCTACATTTGGTGAGAACGTTAAGAAGATCAGACTTAAGAAAGCCAGCACTCTTTTGAGAAATGGCAACATGAAAGTTGAAAGAGTTGCAGAAGCTTCCGGTTATCAGAATGTTGAGCATTTCAACAGATTATTTAAGAAAAAATATGGTATGACACCTGTACAGTATAGAAGTAGCGTACAGTAAGAACAAAGAATGTCGCTTGCGACATTCTCGCGCCGAGCGCGGTTGCATTTATGCAACATATTCCTATCGCGCGAGTGCGCATCCTTAGCGGAGCGTTTTTTATATCATAGGAAAGCAATTTCCTATGATATAAAAAAGGCAAATGAGCTATGGAGTCATTGGGGACGTCCCCAATGACTCATTTTTCCGCCAGAGCCTGCTTTTCACGTTCTCTTTGAAGCCTTGAGAACTCGCATCCGCAAAAATCCTGACGATAAAGATCAAACATATGTGACAATTCGATTGATCTTTTATATCCGTTTTTCTTTTTGAAATCAGATGGAAGGAACATCACGCCATGCTTTTCGCCCATTACACGACCAATCCTGTTGAGCCTTTCAGCATCTTTTAAAGGGCTGATAGTAAGAGTGGTGGTAAAACAGTCAAAGCCGTACTTCTTGGCTATCAACGCAGATTCTTCCAGTCGCATTGCAAAACATATGGTACATCTCTCGCCACCTTCCGGGCAGCTTTCATATCCCTTTACTTTGCTCAGAAAATAGGAAGGATCATAATCGCCTTCAATGATCTCGATCTTTCTGGCGCCTACACTGGAGTTCATTCCTGTGAAATCAGATTTTTCGACCTGCTGATTGTACGCTGCTATAAGCCTTTTTTCTTCTTCCACACGTTTTTTATATTCCTCCTGTCGCATAATATTAGGATTGTAATAAAAAACAGTAATGTCAAAATATTGTCTCAGATATTCAAGACAATATGAAGAACAAGGGGCACAGCAAGCATGTAATAACAGTTTAGGATACACTCCGTTTTTCTGCTGTTCATCTATATAAGCTTCAAGCTTTTTTGAATAGTTTTCTTTATTTGCCATCTTCCAATTCTTTCTAATTTTGTCGTACTTTGACTAAGTATTATATCATATAAATGAATATTGCGTTTTATATTATCAGGCATTAAAATGTATTGTAAATGCACTTGTCGTATAACGGCTAATACACCAGCTTCCCAAGCTGGTGATGAGGGTTCGACTCCCTTCAGGTGCTGTTTAGTTTTAATAGAAAGAGGAATTAAATTGGATAAATTAATTGATTTAATCTCAAAAGAAGTATCAGCTGCCTTTGAAAAAGCCGGTTACGATAAGGAACTTGGAAAGGTTACTATTTCTAACAGACCTGACCTTTGTGAATATCAGTGCAACGGTGCCATGGCAGGTGCCAAGAAATATGGCAAAGCACCTTTCATCATTGCAGATGCAGTAGCAGAGTGCCTTCAGGACAATGCTGCTTTTGAAGCTGTAGAATCTGTTAAGCCGGGCTTTTTGAATTTAAAGCTTAGCAAGACTTTTATCAGAGAGTATATTGTTAAGATGCTTCATGAGAAGAGATTTGGTGTATCTATGCCAGGTCATCAGCCAAAGATCATCATTGATTACGGCGGACCAAACGTAGCCAAGCCTCTGCATGTAGGACATCTTCGTTCAGCTGTTATCGGTGAGAGTATTAAACGTATCCTTAAATATACAGGAAATGATGTTACCGGTGATATACATATGGGTGACTGGGGACTTCAGATGGGACTTATCATCTCCCAGTTAAAAGAAGAACAGCCAGACCTTCCATATTTTGATCCCGAGCATACAGGTGCATATCCTAAGGAAGCACCATTTACTATTTCAGAGCTTGAGACTATCTATCCTAAGGCAAGTGCCCGTTCAAAAGAGGATGAAGAGTTTAAGGCTAAGGCTATGGAAGCTACCAAATTACTTCAGGATGGTGACAAGGGCTACAGAGCACTGTGGCATCACATCATGAATGTTTCTATAGCTGATCTTAAGAAAAACTATAAAAACCTCAATGTTGATTTTGATCTTTGGAGAGGTGAGTCTGACGTACATGAAGTTATTCCTGGAATGGTTGATTATATGAAGAGCCATGGATATGCTCATGAAAGTCAGGGAGCTTTGGTCGTTGATGTTGCTGAAGAGACTGATACAAAAGAAATCCCACCATGCATGATTCTTAAGTCAGATGGTGCTTCTCTTTACAATACAACAGACCTTGCAACAATTGATACACGTATGAAAGAGTTCCATCCAAACGGCCTTGTTTACGTTGTTGATAAGAGACAGGAGCTTTACTTCACACAGGTATTCAGATGTGCAAGAAAGACCAAGCTTGTTCTTCCTGAGACAGAGCTTCACTTTGTTGGATTTGGTACAATGAACGGCAAAGATGGTAAGCCTTTCAAGACAAGAGAAGGCGGAGTTATGCGTCTTGAGAAACTCATCGCTGAAATAGATGAGCAGATGTATAGCCGTATTAAAGAAGGTACACCAGACATCAGTGATGATGAAGCAAGACAGACAGCACATAAGGTTGCTCTTGCTGCAATCAAGTATGGTGATCTTTCTAACCAGCCATCAAAAGATTATATCTTTGATATTGATAAATTTACTTCATTTGAAGGAGATACTGGCCCATATATCCTGTACACTATCGTAAGGATCAAGTCTATCCTTAACAGATACGAGCAGGAAGGTGGAGTAGTCAAGGACGCGCTTCTGGCAGATGCAGATACAGACAATCAGAAAGCACTTATGCTTCAGGTTACAAGGTTTGCAGATGCTGTAGAGAGCGCAGCAAGAGATCTTATGCCTAACAGGATCTGTGCATATATTTATGAACTTGCTAATGACTTTAACAGCTTCTACCATGAGACCAAGATTCTTGCTGAGCAGGATGCTGATAAAAAGCAGAGCTATATTGCTCTTCTTGCTACAACACTTAAAGTACTTGAAACTGGTATTGATCTGCTTGGTTTCGATGCTCCTGAGAGAATGTAATATTCTGAATAATTAAAATCGGACAAGTCGCTTATATTTTATAGGCGGCTTGTTTTTTATATCATAGGAAATTGCTTTCCTATGATATAAAAAACGCTCCGCTAAGGATGCGCACTCGCGCGATAGGTAAATGTTGCATAAATGCAACCGCGCTCGGCGCGAGAATGTCGCAAGCGACATTCTTTGTTCTAAAATTTGATCACTAAAACATATCGTTCAAAAATCCATAGTTTAACAAACAAAATTGTGATAAAATTATCTCAAATAACTCATTTTTAAGAGGATTGTTTTATGGAAGATTTCAGTATTTGGGAAGAACTTTCTAAAGTTATTGAGTCAGTAGATATGTCTAAAACTGATTCTGATGCGGATTTTGTTCGGTTTAGCAGTAATCTTCAAAAATTAGCCGTGAAACTGCATTTAGCAATGACAGAAGTGCATTTGGTAGTAATACCCAATGTGTTTTCTTTGGCTGGCCTGAATAAACGTTATAAGTACACGTATGATTCAAAGCCATGGGATTTTGAACATTCTATACAGATACATCATGAGCTTATCCGCAATCAGCATATCGAAGCTACTTTTTACCCCATAGAAGGACATGTGTGGACCAAGGAAGAAGAGCGATCTATCAGACTGATCTCCAGCATCATATCCACTTTTATGACCAATGGCTCTCTTGCTAAAATACTGCAGAATACACCATACATCGATGTCCTGACAGGACTTATCAACAGTCAGGGAATCAGAAGAGTTGGAAACAACCTGTATGAAAATGGTGAATTAAAGAACTATACTGCAGTATATTTTAATCTGAAAAATTTTCAATATATCAATAAAAAATATGGAGTGAGAAATGGCGATAATATTATCTGCCAGTTTGCACTGTATATATACAGGTTTGCAACAGATAGAGAATATGTGAGCAGGCTGGGTGGTGACAATTTCATAGTTCTTATATTGAAATCCAGACTGGAGGAATTTCTGCAATACCTTGCTGAAGTTAATATAGATGTTCACTATCAGGATAGGGTTATACCAGTGGCTATAAGAGCCAGATTTGGAATATATGATATCCGCGAATCTGACAGACCGGACAGTGTTATGGAAAATGCTACTGCAGCCTTTGTCATGGCAAGAAGAACCCATAATGATATGGTTACTTTTACAGAGGAAATGCTGCAGTCCATTATGGATAAAAAGCACTTGATCGCTTCTTTTCCTAAGCTCCTTAGAGATGGAGAGATGGTTCCATATTATCAGCCAAAGGTCAATATTGAGACTAATGAGCTGTGTGGCTGCGAAGCACTTGTCAGATGGAACAGGGATGGAGAAATAATAATATCTGAAGAATTTCTACCTGCGATTGAATCAGATAGCATCATAAGAGAACTGGACATGTACATGCTGGAGAGGGTGTGTGCAGATATAAGGGATTGGCTGGATAGAGGAATAGAGCCTGTGAGGGTTTCCATCAATTTCTCTAAAATGAATCTGCAGAATCCCAATCTTGGAGACGATACAGTGACGATCCTGTCAAAATATAATATCAATCCTAAGTATCTGGAGATTGAGCTGACAGAGACCTCTGGTTACGAGGATATGAAGGCTCTTGCCATGTTTGTCAAGCAGATGCATGAGATAGGCGTTAATGTAGCCATGGATGATTTTGGAACGGGTTACTCATCACTCAATATCTTCAAGGACTTTGATTTTGACGTCATCAAGCTGGATAAGTCCTTTGTAGATAATATTGAAAATGATATAACAAAGGATGAAGTCATAATTAAAAACATAGTGAAGATGCTGACGGAAATTAATGTTGATGTAGTAGCTGAAGGTGTTGAAACTCAAAAACAGCTTAATTTCCTGAAAAACACTGAATGTAAGATCGTGCAGGGCTTCATATTTGACGAAGCATTGCAGCATGATGTTTTTGAAGAAAAACTGAAAAACAGAAAATATGAGATATGATAGGTGGCGGGGATGCTGAGAGGCATTCCCGCTATTTAACGTAGTAACAAAAAAGCTCTGAAAAGATTTACTTTTCAGAGCTTTATAGTAGCGAGAGGGGGATTCGAACCCTCGACACCGCGGGTATGAACCGCGTGCTCTAGCCAACTGAGCTATCTCGCCACAAGGTTATCTGTATCAGTGCTTTCCGCAACCGACCATGTTAATATACTACTGATTGCCTGTAATTGTCAACAACTTTTTTACTACTTTTTTATAATCGTAAAAACAATTATAAAAACCAACAAATAGTAAACTTTAAAAAAGTATAAAGAATATGTAAAAACGAATATTTTTTCGCCTGAAAATGGTAATATATTATTGCGTGAATAATGTAAAAAATATTGTTTTCAATATAATTTGGAGGTTGATAGCATGGCAGTTAATGACAATCTAAAAAAAGATCTTGTTTCACAGTTAGCACAGAGCATGGGTTTTGCCGGGGAGAAAAAATCTGATCCTTCAAGATACGATCCTGCAACTGGAACTGTTTATTGCAATGGTAAGATGTTTACAGGTGCTGAAATTGAATCTGCCAGACAGTACTGTCTTCAGGCGGCTGAAAAATTTGAAAGCTATGGAGATAATGCAGCTAACATGATGAGGATCGCTGCAGCAGCAATTGAACTTATACAAAAAGATTCTGTTAAGAGTGGTGGTACTGTCGTTATCAAGGATGAAGGTTGATATAATTTCAAATTCTACGGAAAAATGGAAAGCGCTTACACAGTTTCTTGGTAAAAAGTGAAAAATGAAATAGATATATTTAGATATGAAAAATGCCCGACAATCAAATGTCGGGCATTTTTCATATGAGGGGGAGAAGTGATAAACACTTCGTAAGTATTATTATACACAAATTTTGCAAAAATGTGTGAATAAATTGTGAAAACGCTTACAAATTTTTAGTAAGTTAAGCAAATGATATTAGAAAAGGCTATAAAAAGCCATTTAAGTAAATTAAGTCATTATTTTCATTTTTCATTTTTATTAGAGGAAAAAAGATTGATTATTTTTATATTAGAGCATTGAAAATAGTAGTAAAATTATTTTATTATATCTAATTGTAATAGAGACACGTTTTAAAATGAATAAGGAACAGGGGATAATATGAAATACGGATTTGATAATGACAAATACCTGAAAATGCAGTCCGAACGTATTAAAGAGCGTATATCGCAGTTCGGCGGAAAACTTTACATGGAATTTGGCGGAAAACTATTTGATGATTATCATGCATCTAGAGTTTTGCCAGGTTTTCAACCTGACAGTAAGATCAGAATGCTTATGCAGATCAGGGAAGATGTCGAAATAGTTATCGTTATTAACGCAGGCGACATTGAGAAAAACAAAGTTCGTGGTGATCTCGGTATCACTTATGACATGGACGTTCTTCGTCTTATTGACGCTTTCAGAGACTATGGCCTGTATGTAGGAAGCGTAGTTCTTACTAGGTATGAAGGTCAGGAAAGCGCAGTGGCTTATCAGCACAAGCTTGAAGCACTGGGCGTCAGGGTCTACAGACACTATTCAATTGAAGGTTATCCCGGAAATATTCCTCTTATTATCAGTGATAAAGGTTATGGCAAAAATGACTACATTGAAACAAGTCATTCTCTTGTTGTTGTTACTGCTCCAGGACCAGGAAGCGGTAAGATGGCAGTGTGCCTGTCACAGCTATATCATGAAAATCAACATGGCGTAAAAGCCGGATACGCCAAGTTTGAGACATTCCCTATTTGGAATCTCCCACTTCAGCACCCTGTAAATCTTGCTTATGAAGCAGCTACAGCAGACCTTAATGATGTTAACATGATCGACCCATTCCACCTTGAGGCATATGGTGAGACTACAGTTAACTACAATAGAGATGTAGATGTATTCCCTGTTCTTAATGCTATGTTTAAAGAGATATATGGCAAATCACCTTATCAGTCACCAACAGATATGGGTGTAAACATGGCAGGAAACTGCATCTTTGATGATGAAGCAGTTAAAGCAGCTGCAAGAGGCGAGATAATCAGACGTTATTATAGAGAAAAAGTTGCTCTTAGAAACGGAGAGAGTACTCAGGAAACAGTTGATAAATTAGAGCTTCTGATGAAAAAGGCTGAGACTTCTATTCAGGACAGACCTGTTGTGGCAGCAGCTAATCTCAAGGCAGAGGTTACAGGAGAGCCTGCAGCAGCTATTGAGCTTGCAGATGGAAGAGTCATAACAGGAAAGACATCACCTCTTATGGGTGCTACTTCTGCTATGCTTCTTAATGCCCTTAAGACCCTTGGCGGAGTTGATGATGGAATCGATCTCATTGCGCCTACTATCATTGAGCCTATTCAGAAGTTAAAAATAGATTACCTTGGCAATAATAACCCACATCTTCATATCAATGAGATCCTTATTGCCCTGACAATCTGTGCCGGCACTGATGAAGCTGCTGCAAAAGCTCTTGCACAGCTTGATGCCCTTAGAGGATGTGAAGTACATTCTTCAGTTATCCTCTCACAGACAGATGAAAATACACTTCACAAGCTGGGAATCAACCTTACATGTGAACCACGTTATCAGACCAGTAAGTTATTCCACGGTTGAACCATATGATATTAGAGACTGACAGACTGATACTTAGAAAATGGAATGATCAAGACGCAGCATCCCTGTACTTTCTTGCAAGGAATCCTGAAATTGGAAGAAAGGCAGGGTGGCTGCCTCATGAAAATGTTGCCTATAGCAGAGCCATTATCCGTACCATATTAAATGGCGAAGAAGATTATGCCATTGTGGAAAAAGGTGGTACAGATAAGCCAATCGGGAGCATAAGTCTTAATCTTGGAGAAAATACCGAGCGAGGTAGAGTAGAAGGTGAAGGCGAGATAGGCTACTGGATCGGCATGCCATTTTGGAATAGAGGCTATGCTACTGAGGCTTTAAGCGAAGTTGTCAGACATGGATTTGAAGATCTGAAACTTACCAAGATATATTGTGCATATTTTGATGGTAATAACAGGTCTAAGAGAGTTCAGGAAAAGTGTGGTTTTATGGGGCATCATACTAATTATGAATCACACATTCCAATGCTGCACGAGGTTCGAACAGAACACGTCAATTACATTACTTATGAAATGTGGAATACACGGTCATAGCACTTATAATTATGCATTTACTCAAATACTCAAAGCACTCCTTTCGGAATTTTAGATGTGCAATTTTGTTTATAATGTGTTAATATATTAAATATCAAGCGGCGTAGTAGGGGGACTAAAAACACCGAACTACGCTTTTTTTGCCCTTATATTTGAAAGCGCTTACATTGTCCGGATTGTTTGTACTGCTCTTGTGGCAGTTTTTTCCAAAGGAGGAACAGTTATGTTAAACAAAGGCGATTGTGTTGTGTATGGAAGTCATGGATTATGCAAGGTGCACGATATTTTAGTACCACCGTTTCTTGAGAGGGGAAAAGAGAAACTGTATTACTTAATGGTTTCAGTGACAGATATCAATGGCACACTTTATGTTCCAGTTGAAGGTGCTGAAGATAAGATGCGTGAAGTCATAGGCGCTGATGATGCACAGGGGCTTATAGATGAGCTTGATGAACTTGAAATAGTCAATTTGCCTGCTGGCAAAAAGGCTGAAGCTGTTATTTTGGAATTTATAAAGAATAATGTTACAAGTGAGATGCTGCGTCTGGTCAAGACATTACGCAGAATCAAGGCTATTCGTGAGATGGAAGGCAAGAAATTTGCTTCTATGGATGAAAAGTATCTTGGCATGGCTGAAAAGCTTCTTTATAATGAGCTGGCTTATTCACTTGATGCAGAGCCATCAGCAATCAAGGACCGCATCATTGATGAATTAGATCAGTTACCATTGGAGACAGCATAATAACATACAACTTGTAGATAGGCATTCATATTTAGGAATCAGATTTATTTCTGGTTCCTTTTTTATATCATAGGAAATCGACATTCTTTGTTCTTTCATGATAAATTGGTTGTCTGTTAAGATGCACTACTGAAGAGGTTTATAATTCGCTTTAAAAACGATATAATGTTGCATAAAGGCTTGTTGAAGGAGATGAAATGACTGAAAAATTATATGATAAAGATGCTTATGCCACAGAGTTTACGGCTACAATAGTATCTTTTGGACCAATAGATGATGAAACACATAAACTCACATCCCTTAAGAGAGATGATCTGTATGTACTTGTACTTGATAAGACGCTCTTTTTTCCGGAAGAGGGAGGACAGACTCCTGATAAAGGAACAATAAAGGCTGAGGAAAAGTCTGGAAGTACGGTAGAACTTGAAGTTGTGGATGTGCAGATAAAAGAGGACTGCATATATCATATTGTTGCCAACCCATCTGGGGTTTCGCTTGCAGAAGGCATTGAATGTATAGGCGTAATCGATTGGAAGCATAGATATAACAACATGCAGCAGCATTCCGGAGAGCATATTTTTTCCGGACTTGTGCACAACACTTATGGATATGATAATGTGGGATTTCATTTGAGTGATTCCGTTGTGACCATGGACTTTAATGAACCATTGACTGCTCAGCAGATTGCAGATATTGAGACCAGAGTCAATCAGGCAATCTATGCCAATATTGAGATCGTACCTTCCTTTCCAACAGATGAAGAGCTTGAGCAGATAGATTATAGAAGTAAAAAAGAGATAAATGGGCAGGTACGCCTTGTGACTATCCCGGGAATTGATATATGCGCCTGCTGTGCGCCACATGTCCATAGAACCGGAGAAGTAGGTATCCTGAAGGTTGTATCAGCTCAAAATTATAAGGGCGGCGTGAGGATCAGCATCCTATGTGGCTTTAGGGCACTGGAGCTATTTAGATATGACCACGAACTGGTTACAGATATTGCAGCAGGCTTTTCAACTTCTGCAGATAATATTAAAGGCAGTATTGCCAAACTTCAGACTGAATTGTCCAGTGTAAAGCAGTCACTGATCCAGGCCAGAGCAGAGCTGATGGAAGTTGAACTTGCCAAGATTCCTGATGATCAGCAGAATGTAGCCTTTTTTGCAGAAGAGATGGATCAGAACCAGATGCGTAATATGGTCAACTCTCTAGTAGAAAAGCATAGTGGCTACTGCGCTGTTTTTGCAGGCGATGATGAAAAAGGTTATAGGTATATTCTTGGTATAAAGAACGGTGATGCCAGAGTGGCACTTGAAACATTAAAACAACTTTGTCAGGCCAAGGGCGGCGGCACTGCACAGATGATCCAGGGATCATTGTCTGGAGCAGACAAGGATACACTGAAAAAAACTATTGAAGATATGACCCTAGGGGACGGGGTTAAGGGGACATTTTGACCATTGGTCAGAATGACCCACTATCCCCGTCCCCTAGGGTCAAAAATGAAAAAAGTAGCAGGGATGAGATAATGGAAAAACTAGAAGATTTTAAACTCGGAATGCAAAATGCTATTCCCATATGCCTTGGGTATATAGCAGTGTCTTTTGCCTTTGGAATACAGGCATCTGAGGCAGGACTAACAACATTACAGGCAGTAATAATGTCACTTACCAATGTGACAAGTGCGGGCCAGTTTTCGTCACTGTCACTTATCACTGCACAGGCCAGTTTTGCTGAGATGGCACTTTTGCAATTAATTATCAATCTGCGATATATGCTCATGTCTACAGCGTTGACGCAGAAGCTAAAGAGTGACGTGCCTACAATACATAGAATGGGCATAGCTTATGGTGTGACTGATGAGATATTTGGAGTAAGCATATTAAAAGGCGGAGAGCTAAGACCTGCCTTTTCATATGGACTTATCTTTTTGTCAGTTTTTGGCTGGGTGCTGGGCACATTTCTTGGTGCTGTTGCCGGTCAGATCATGCCGGGACGCATTATCAGCGCATTGGGAATGGCAATATACGGAATGTTTCTGGCTATAATCATTCCTGAAGCCAAGGCCAAGAAGAGTGTGATGATAGTTGTAATATCCGCTATGCTTTTAAGCTCGGTATTTACTTATGCACCTGTTTTAAGCAGCATTTCATCCGGATTCAGGATCATAATTGTGACAGTTGTCATAGCAACCCTTGCAGCAATCATAGCGCCAGTAAAGGATTCTGATAAAGAGGAGGTGGAAGCAGATGCGTAGTCCATATATGTATATTGCTGTCATGGCAATAGTTACCTACCTTATACGAGTTTTGCCTCTTACTCTTATCAGAAAAGAGATAACTAATAAGTTTGTAAAATCATTTTTATATTATGTGCCTTTTGCAACCCTTGCAGCCATGACTTTTCCGGCGATTTTGAATGCATCGGATTATATGGTATCATCATTAGTGGGCTTTATTGTGGCACTTGTTCTTGCAATCAGGAATAAGAGTCTTTTAACAGTAGCAGCCAGTGGTTGCATAGCCGTATTTATTGTTGAATTGATAATACAGTTAATGTAATACTAATATATTTTGGGATATAGGTTTCCTGGATGGATTGGAGTTATTGAAAAAGTGAATTGTAATTTAAAAACTATCATCGTTATGCCGGTGGCAAATGAAGCAGATACCATGGAGCAGGTAATTGATGAGATTTTTGCACATGGGTATGAGAATCTGTACTATTATCCGGTCATTGATGATTTTTCCAAGGATGATACAGAACAGATAATTAGGAAAAAGGCTGAGACCAATCCTTATATCAAACTGATCTATTATAAAGAATCCAGAGGTGTAATAAGCTGTTATCTTGAAGGATACAGACAGGCATTGGCTGATGGAGCTGACAGGATAATTGAGATGGACGGAGGAATGAGCCATGATCCAAAGCAGCTTCCCCAGTTCATGGAAAAACTTGACGAAGGATATGATTGCGTTTGGGGCTCAAGATTCACCAAGGGTGGTGGAGTGAGCGACCTTCCTCTATATAGAAGAATGCTTAGCGGTGGCGGCACATTGCTTTCTAATATTGTTCTTGGTACAAAACTCAAGGATATGACCAGTGGCTATGAAGCTTTTCAGAGACATGTTCTTGAATCCATGAACCTTGATCAGATCATGTCTACAGGACATATGTATCAGACAGAAATGCGTTTTTACTGTAGAAAATTAAACTGTATTGAAGTTCCGATCCACTATGTTGGTTCTTCTACAGGACTGAAATTCTCAACAGTATTGGAGGCGCTCTCCATTCTTTTTAAATTAAAAAAGCACGAGAAATGTGTTTGGAGAAATCAATAATATGGTTAAAGTTAAATATTTGATCCTTGGCGCAGGACCTTCAGGACTTACTCTTGGCAGATGCCTCAAGGATAAGGGAATAGATGATTTTGTTATTTTGGAAAAAGAAGATCAGGCTGGCGGTCTATGCAGGTCTGAGGATGTAGATGGTAAGCCGCTGGATATAGGCGGAGGCCATTTCCTTGATGTCAGAAGGCCAAAAGTATGTGAGTTTATGTTCAGATTTCTTCCGGAAGATCAGTGGAATATTTTTGACAGAGATTCCAAGATCAGAGTGGAAGGCTGTGAGATAGATCATCCTTTTGAAGCTAATATATGGCAGCTTCCTGAGAGCATTCAGGAAAAATATCTGGATTCTATAAAACGTGCAGGTTGCATTACTGGCGAGGAAAAGCCGGAGAAATTTACTGACTGGATCAGATGGAAGCTTGGAGATGAGATAGCAGATAACTATATGCTTCCATATAACAGAAAAATGTTCTCTGAGACCTTGGATGAACTAGGCACATACTGGCTTGAAAAGCTTCCAAACGTTAGCTTTGAAGAAACATTAAAATCCTGCAAAGAGCATAAGAGTCTTGGGCAGCAGCCTGGCCATGCCAGATTTTATTATCCAAAGGAATATGGTTATGGAGAGCCTTTCCTGAGAATGGCAGAGAGCATGTCTGACAATATTGTCTATGCAGGTGCTTCTTCTCTGTCATTAAAGACAAGGACTGTAACTGATGTAAATGGAGAAGAGTATTGTGCAGACAAGATCATAACTACAGTTCCATGGGAGTCACTTAAAATAAGCGATGCTTCTGAGGATATGACCAAAGCTATAGGTCAGCTCAAGCATTCATCAGTAGAGATCAGGTATGTACCAAAAGATCCTGGCAGCAAGGCACACTGGATATACATACCAGATCCTGAAATACCTTATCACAGGATACTTTGCAGATGTAATTTCCTTCCTGATAGTAACGGATATTGGGTTGAAACTGTTAAGAAGAGAGCTGAGGCCTATGCAGGCTCAGATATCAGTGATAATTTTGCCTACATGAATGAGTATGCATACCCTCTGAACACTATCAATAAGAGACAGTGCATGGAGGTAATATTAGATGAGGCTCGTGATCACAATGTTATAGGCCTTGGACGCTGGGGAGAACATGAGCATTACAATTCTGACGTAGTTATTGAAAAAGCCATGAAGCTTGCCGAAGAGCTTTGATCACGAGTATATAAGAAAAGGCAGATATATATGAAAAACGTTAAGAAAATTGTGGCCTGCATGATCATAGTATTGCTTTCATGCGGGATCATTTTTGGATTATCAAGACAGTCAGGATTAAAAAATAAAGCGGAGAACGTAAAGCCTCCGCTTTTTGATACTCCATCTTATATTGAATTAAATGATGGTGAGACGATACTTGTCGCTCTGACAGCGGATACTGACTGCAGATTGGGCAGCTTTACAGCAGTACTGGTCAATACAGATACTGAAGGTACTGGTACTATTGAGTTTTTGCTTACTACAGCAAGTGGAGAGGTGATATTTGATCAGACAGTCCAGGAATCGGCTGTATCCGTAGGAGAGTGGACTGAACTTGGAACACCTGATTTTGATATGGCCCAGGGCGAGAGCTATAAGCTGTTTATTACCGCCAATGGCTGTGATCCTTATTTTATCAAGACGCAAAAAGAAGCTACAAATAAGGTTTTACCATTCTCTGAAACGGTTTATACATTGGAAGCCGATGCAGAGAGTGATATTTCAGAAGAACTTGATAATGGTATATCTATTGGAACCTCTATTGTTACTGACGAAGTATTGACCTATGGAGAGATATTCTATTTTTCAATTCCGCTGGTGATCATTTTTGCCATGGTCCTGATCCTTTTGGTTTTGTTTGGAGTAGAAGGATCTAAAGAGCTGTTGTCTAAGGTGGCTTTTGATCGATTCATAGTGGCGGCAGGAAATGAGATATTCCTTGTGGTACTGTTTGTTTCAATATGTTTTTCAATATGGGTAAACGGATATCTTGAAGGAATCAATATCAGTGCGGATTCTGCCGGTTATCTGAGAGAGGCTGTCAATATGGCTGCCGGCAACGGATTCAGATATGATGGACTGGCTGGATATAGTGATACCTGGTTTGCCAACTGGCCTATTCTATATCCGATGCTCATAGCAATCGTCATGAAGATCACAGGCGCAGAAGTATATTTAGCATCCAAGATCCTTTCAATGATACTTGTAGGTGTTTTGATCCTGATCATCAGATGTGTATACAAAAAAGATGCCTGGTTCTATGCACTGTTTATGTCCAATCTGGGACTGATGTACCTGTATTGGTATTCTTGGAGTGAGCTGCCATTTATTGTATTTATGGTACTGTTTGTTATAAGCCTTTCTTCAGTTATTAAGGATGCCAATGCTAAAATAAGAAATTACGTATTCCTTGGACTGACAATTGCAGGCTGCTTTTTGACAAGATATTTTGGAATGTTCTGTTTCGGAGTCATGGGCTTTTATATTTTAGAGCTTATGCTTACAAGATTATGTGATAAAGACCTTCAGAGCAGACCTTTCCTTACAAGACTTTTTTCAAAGCAGATAATAGCATTGATCATAACATCTGTTGTATCAGGTCTTATTTGCCTGGGATATCTGATCAACAACAAGATACAGAACGGCATGCCTTCAGGTGTCAGCAGATCAATGTGGTGGGATGACTATCAGAGCCTTACCAATGATCTCATAAAGGCTTTGCTGGCTGAGTTCTTTGATGTATTTCATATAGATACACCATCATTTGTAAGTGGGCTTTCATATGACAAAGCCACATTGCTGGTGATACTCATAGTTGCATTGCTTGCTTTATTTGTAGTAAAAAAGTGCAGGAGACATACCAGAGCTTCGGTTTACGTGACAACTGCAGTGATATATTATGGCATGTTCATAGTGATAAGATACTTCTCTTCAATGGATACCTTTTATTATCGCTTTTTTGCACCGGCAACCTTCTTATTTACTTTGGGAATAGCTGAGCTGATATTTGAAGGTATCAAAGGCAAAAAGGCTGCAGGCTATATGCTTACAGGATTTACATTACTGTTTTTGATATTTATATGCAGCGACCTTACTGATCATATTATGAAAGATAAGCTGTCCTATTATGACATTATCCAGATGTCCTGGGATGAAGACTATGCAGAGATACCTGACCACAGTGTTGTGATCTTCAGTACCCTTGATTACAGGTCTCTATATTATAGAGCAGATGTGGTTGAAGGCACTATCAATCCTGATGATACAATGGATTCTCTAAAAGAAAGATACTATGGCAGCAATTACATGTGCATATTAACAGATGATGCAGTAACTATGCTGGAAGCAGATTTCTATGATGACAGTATTGAAGAGGCAATAGATACTGCTCTTCAAAATGCTGGAAAATATTGTATTATTGAATTGGCAAGATAACAGACGGTGATATCAGGTTAGAGTTTCGATGTGGCAGATGGTTAGATAATATAGAAGCCTCAGTGTATCTGAGAGAAAGGAATGATCCGTCATAAAATGACTGGACTATAGGTGATAAATATGCGTATAGGCATGGGATATGATGTTCATAAACTGGTAGAGGGCAGGAAATGCATAATCGGAGGAGTTGATATTCCTTATGAAAAAGGCCTCCTTGGCCATTCAGATGCTGATGTACTCCTTCACGCAATTATGGATGCTCTTCTTGGGGCAGCAGCACTGGGAGATATTGGCAAGCATTTCCCTGATACAGATCCAAAGTATAAGGGAGCAGACTCTATTGAGCTTTTAAAGCATGTAAAAGAGCTTCTGCTGGAGAACCATTTTCTTATTGAAAATATTGATGCAACCATTATTGCACAAGCTCCAAAGATGAGACCACATATTGATCAGATGCGTCAGAATATTGCTGATGCTCTTGATATCGATATTGTGCAGGTCAATGTCAAAGCTACAACAGAAGAAGGACTTGGCTTTACAGGTGCCGGAGAGGGCATATCCTCACAGGCAATATGTCTTCTTACAAGTCCAATAGAACTGGTCAGCAAAAATGTGACCTTCCAGGCAGGAGAACCAACTGCCAAAGGCGGTTGCTGCTGCAGCGCAGGTCAACAAAAATAAAAGAATAACTAAATTAAAAAGCCTTTTTCCTTATGTGGCAAGGAAAAAGGCTCTTTTTTAATACTTTGCCGAGTACTGTTATTCGTTAATGAATGTGATGGAATCAATGATCATTGCTAAAGCGTCGCCGACTTCCATATCAAGAGCATCATCGCCGCTGTTGTGGCCGGTTACCTCAAATATAAGGCAGCCATCCATGTAATCTCTGGAGATTGCTGTCTGGTACATGCCTACGCCATTTTCTGCAGGTGGAAGTGTTGCCCAATAGCCATCCACTTCTGTGTTAGGGAAGATGCTTCTTGTAACAGTAACATTGTCGCCCCATGATTTAGCAAGTTCGTTAATTGCATCTTCTGCGGTGATGTTTATTTCATAAGTAACAGTTATCATATTTGTGCCGGCTGACTCTCCGGTATATACCATAAATACCTGATTGTCCTTCTGGGTAATCTCAAATTTATCACCAAGATAATTGACCTTCCAGCCGTTTGGATCTTCATATACATACTCATTATCTATACTGATGTAGTTCATTGCACTGAATGAATCAGGATCAGCATCTGAAACAGGTTCAAAAACAAGCTCAATGCCGTCATCATCAAATTCACCTACAATTACACCATTATCGGTAGATTTTACGTGTAAGACAGACGTAAATGAGTTTGATGTTGTACTTCCAAAATAAAATGTTACTGTATCATCTTCTTGTTCACAGTCGAAAGGAACAGAAGCTCCGTTCGAGCCATCCTCTGTATATCCATATGAATCATCAGAGAATACATAGAAGTAGTCTTTTGTTGGATTCTCTGCTTCTGAAGCATAGTTTACATAGACACCTTTTGTAAAAAATGGTGCTGATACTTTTACATCATTTATGCTTTCGGCAGAATCTGTATCTGTTAATGTAATAGCTTCTGATGCATCTGCAGAGCTTTCACTTCTTGATGCACCTGCTACGGCACTGTTGTCTGTTGAACCACAACCTGTTACAATAGCAGCCATAAGAGTAACGCTGGCTGTCAGAACAGCACAATTTCTCAATAGATTTTTTTTCATGAACAATTTCCTCCTCATATTTGGTAGTTGTATCACTCGTTCCATTATAGTTATACGAAGGAAAATATAAAATGTACAAAAAGTAGTAAAATGTTAAAAAATATGTTTTGATAAGGAAACTTTCTTTTTTGCATACCTATATATTTGTGGAGTATGATATAGGAATAGGGTCTAAGGCTTTGTTGACAAAAGAGGCTTATTTTACTATATTTATTTAAAGAAATCAAACTGAATATGATAAAGCAATGAATGATAAGAGTAGGATGGATGCAGTGCCACAGAGAAGAACTGTCATTGGCTGTAAGCAGTTCTGACATATGACCATTTGAAGTGCGATCATTGGCTTGTCAGGTGAAAACAGTATCCTGACACGTAGGCATTCGTTACATGCATAAAGTGGATTGTTTTTTATCAATTAGAGTGGAACCGCGGATATTATTCGTCTCTGTCAGATTTTTTCTGATAGAGATTTTTTTATATCATAGGAAATATAGGAGATTATTTTAGTATGGGATATATTGCTGATATTAAAGAAGAGATAGCTTTGATCAGGGAAAGAGATCCTGCTATACATTCTGACTGGGAAGTTTTTTTGTATCCTAGTTATCAGGTTATGAGATCTTACAGGATTGCGCATAAGCTATATCTGAAAAAACACTACTTTCTGGCAAGACTTATTTCACAGAGAGCACGCAGAAAAACCGGCATTGAGATACATCCGGGAGCTGTGATAGGAAAAGGATTTTTCATCGATCACGGTGCAGGTGTTATAATAGGTGAGACAACTGTTATAGGTGATAATGTTACTGTTTATCAGGGCGTTACCCTTGGTGGTACAGGTAAGGAAAAAGGCAAGAGACATCCGACCATTGGAAATAATGTAATGATAAGCACAGGTGCTAAAGTACTTGGTTCATTTACAATAGGGGATAATTCCAAGATCGGAGCTGGAAGCGTTGTACTTTCAGAGGTTCCGCCAGGATCAACTGTAGTAGGCGTTCCTGGCCGTGTAGTCAAGAGAGTCTGTCCGGATTGTCCGCAGAAGGAACTTGACCAGATACACATGCCGGATCCTGTCAAAGAGGATATTTCCAATCTTGCTCATGAGCAGAGCGAGCTTACCAGCAGGATCATAGATCTTCAGAGAGAACTCAAATTTGTACAACTTGAACTTAACAAGCGTTGCCAGTATTTTGCAAATGGACAGTTTGATCCGGAAAAAGCCAATGAAGAGCTTATGAAAGAACAATCAGAAAATAAAGATTATTAAATCATAGAAAAGGGAAAAATATATGCAGATTTACAACACAATGTCAAAAAAGAAAGAAGACTTTGTTCCTATTGAGGAAGGAAAGGTCAGAATGTACGTATGCGGACCTACTGTATACAACCTGATCCATATTGGAAATGCACGTCCTATGATCTTTTTTGATACAGTTAGAAGATACATGCTCTATAAGGGCTTCGAAGTAAATTACGTATCTAACTTTACAGACGTAGATGACAAGATCATCAAAAGGGCCATTGAAGAAGGCGTTGATTCCAATGTAATCTCAGAGAGATATATCGCAGAATGCAAAAAAGACATGGCTTCAATGAACATCATGCCTGCAACAACACATCCTCTTGCTACTCAGGAGATTGATGGCATGATCGATATGATCAAGACACTTATAGAAAAAGGCTATGCATATCCTGCAGCTGATGGAACTGTATATTACAGAACACGTAAGTTTGCTGAATATGGTAAGCTGTCACACAAGAATCTTGATGACCTTAGAAGTGGAGAAAGAGCTCTTAAAGTATCTGGTGAAGATCAGAAGGAAGATCCACTGGACTTCGTTCTCTGGAAACCTAAAAAAGAAGGTGAGCCTTTCTGGGAATCACCATGGTGCCAGGGACGTCCTGGATGGCACATTGAGTGCTCAGTTATGAGTAAAAAATACCTTGGTGAAGAAATCGACATCCATGGCGGCGGAGAAGACCTTGTTTTCCCACATCATGAAAATGAGATAGCACAGTCAGAAGGCTGCTCCGGACACGAGTTCTCACGTTACTGGATGCACAATGCATTCCTGAACATCAATAACCACAAGATGTCCAAGTCTGCAGGAAACTTCTTTACAGTTAGAGATATTCTTGAAAAATACGATGCTATGGTACTTAGAATGTTCATGCTCTCTGCTCATTACAGAAGCCCACTGAATTTCTCAGACGAGCTTATGGAATCAGCTAAGGCTGGATATGAGCGTATTGTAAATAGCGTAAGCAACCTTAATTTCCTCCTTGAAGGAGAGAGAGCAGCTGATCTTACAGAGGCTGAAAAGGCTCTTATGACAGAACTTGAAGGATTCAGACGCAAGTTTGAGAGCGTTATGGAGGATGACTTCAATACTGCAGATGCAATCACAGCAGTATTTGATGCAGTTAAGTTTGCCAATACCAACGTAAGCGGAGCTTCATCAGCAGCATTTATAGAAGCAGTCAAAAAGGAAATCGTAGAGCTTTCAGATATTCTTGGACTTATTGTAGAAGTAAAACAGGAACTTGGTGATGCTGATATCGAAAAGCTCATAGCTGAGAGACAGCAGGCTCGTAAAGACAAGAATTTTGCAAGAGCCGATGAGATCAGAAATGAACTTCTTGAAAAGGGCATTATCCTTGAGGATACAAGAGAAGGCGTTAAGTGGAAAAAGGCCTGAATGAAAAGGTAACAAAAAATGTTGGATAACTTTTTTGATCTCCCTGAGCATATCAGGGAGACCTTTGATATTAAGAAAAAAGATATAAGAGAATACAGCCCTCTTTCATTTTCCTTTATAGGAGATTGTGTTTATGAGCTTGCTATCAGGACCTATGTTTTATCTCAGGGTAACAGGCCGGTTAATGAACTTAACAAGATGAAAGTAAAATATGTCAATGCTGCTGCACAATCTGCTATGATAGATGTATGTATGGACATTCTCTCGGAAGAAGAGATTGGTATATACAAAAAAGGTCGAAATGCAAAAGGCGGCACTGTTGCCAAAAATCAGTCAGTTAATGATTACCGCAAGGCCACAGGTTTTGAAGCGTTGTGCGGATACCTATATATGCAAGGCAAAATGGACAGAGTAGTCGAACTTGTCAAATATGGTATTGAGCACATTTGATTTTTTGACCCTAGGGGACGGGGATAGCGGGTCATTTTTTCAAAATGACCCCTTGTCCCCGTCCCCTAGGGTCATACCAGATAAAAGTACAAGGTGAAATATGAGTACAAACAGAAATTTTTATAAGAAAGCTCAGAGAGAGCAGAATCGAGAAAACAGGAAAGCTGATGCAGCCAAAAAAGTCACTCACAAATATGATGGTGATAAGACTGGAAAAGACAACTACAAGGCAGATTATGTAGCAGGACAGGTCAAGGATCTTACAGATGAAGATATGAGACGCCATGGCCTTGATCTTGAAGGCGCAAGAAGAGAAGAAAATGAGGTGGATACAGATATCCACAGCCTTACTATTGAGGGCAGAAACGCTGTTCTTGAGGCTATCAGATCCGGAAAGACAATAGATAAGCTCTTTATTCTTGATGGATGCCAGGATGGACCTGTATCAACTATCAGAAGAGAAGCCACCAAGATGGGTATCATGATGAAATTTGTCTCAAGAGAACGTCTTGACCAGATTTCAGATACAGGCAAGCATCAGGGAGTCATCGCATATGCTGCAGCCTATGACTATGCTGAGATCGATGATATTTTTGCCTTGGCAGAAAAAAGAAATGAGAAGCCATTTATTATACTTCTTGATAATATAGAAGATCCTCATAATCTTGGAGCTATTATCAGAACTGCCAATATAGCAGGAGCACATGGTGTCATCATACCAAAGAACAGGGCTGTAGGACTTACAGCTACTGTTGCCAAGGCATCTGCCGGAGCTCTTAACTATACACCTGTTGTAAAGGTCACTAACATAGCTCAGACCATCGAAGAGCTTAAAAAGCGCGGGGTATGGTTTGTATGTGCTGATATGGATGGACAGTCAATGTATGAGCTTGATCTTACAGGACCTATCGGACTTGTAATAGGTAATGAAGGCTCAGGAGTCAGCAGACTTGTTTCTGAAAAGTGCGACATGATAGCTACAATACCTATGAAGGGTGAGATCAATTCACTTAATGCATCTGTGGCAGCAGGCGTACTTGCATACGAAATTGTAAGACAGCGTTTATCATGAGATCTTGAACTGTAGAATGATCAAAGTAATGAATTACAGAAGGTGATTCAGGGACCAAATATGAACAGTCAATACGAATCTGAAAATGACGAAGTGCTGATCAGAAGGCTTCGAGATGGTGAAAATGACATAACTGATTACATCATGGATAAGTACAAGAATCTTGTCAGAAAAAAGGCAGCTACAATGTTTATACTTGGTGCTGACAGAGATGACCTGATCCAAGAGGGAATGATAGGGCTCTTTAAAGCTATACGAGACTACGATAGCGGAAGAGATGCCAGCTTTTACACCTTTGCCGATCTGTGTATATCCAGACAGATGTATTCAGCCATACAGGCTTCCAACAGGAAAAAACATATTCCTTTAAATTCCTATATATCTTTGTATAGCAGGATGGATGGAGAAACAAGCTCTCAGGATGCTGAACTGGTAAGTAATCTTGAGGCAGAAGCTCTTTCAGAGCGAAATCCGGAGGAACAGATCATAGACCAGGAAAATGTTGATCATCTTGAAAAGCTTATTGAAACAGAGCTTAGCAGTTTTGAAAGAGAAGTACTTGATCTCTACATGACCGGAATGAGCTATACAGAAATTGCAAAAGTACTAAATAAAGATGAAAAATCTACCGATAATGCATTGCAACGCACGAAAATCAAGCTGCGCAAGGGATTGGAAAAATAAGAATTTTTACTTGCATAGCAAATTTTCCTATGTTATAATGACTAAGCTGTTTATGAATTGGGTTTGTAGATAGCGAGTAACTATTGTTAAAAAGAAGAATTATTGATATAGAGAGGTGAGAAAGAATGAAGCAGGATATTCAGCCACAATACTATCAGGCAACAGTTACATGTAACTGCGGTAACACATTTGTAGTTGGTTCTACAAAGTCAGAAATCCACGTCGAGATTTGCTCAAAATGCCATCCATTCTACACAGGACAGCAGAAGGCTACATCAGCTCGTGGTCGTATTGATAAGTTCAATAAGAAATACGGCATTCAGTCTAACGATTGATATTAAAAAGAATGATAAGAGGTTGAGGCAATTAGCCTCAACCTTTTTTCGTATTTTGGAGGAGCAGCCATATGAAGAAGCAGAAGATAAGACATTATTCAGGAATTGGCGGACAGGCAGTTCTTGAAGGCGTTATGATGCGCAATAAAGATATGTATGCAGTTGCAGTTCGCAAGCCTGATGGAGAGATCGATGTTGAAGTTGATGAGTATCATGGCATCGTTTCAGGAAGTGTACTGCTTAGAATTCCGTTTATTCGTGGTATTTTTATTTTCCTGGATTCCATCATTCTGGGAATGAAGGCTTTAAATCATTCTTCATCATTCTATGAAGAGGAAGAGAAACCTCATAAGGATAAGTCAATCAACACCAAGGCTACTAATAGCGATGTCAAAGAGAAGTTTTATATGGGTTTGACCTACATTGTTTCAATAGCGCTTGCTATAGGAATATTCATGGTCCTTCCATATTTTATTTCTTCCATCTTTGAGAATTATGTTAGAAATCAGTCTCTTTTGACTATTATTGAAGGTATCATCAGAATATTGATCTTTATATTATATATACTTGCAATATCCCTTATGGATGATATAAAGAGATTATTCATGTATCATGGTGCTGAGCACAAATGTATCAACTGTATTGAAAGAGGCAGACCTCTTACAGTTCAGAATGCAATGCGCAGCAGTCGTCTTCACAGAAGATGTGGAAGTAGTTTTGTTCTCTTTGTAATGTTTGTAAGTATTGTGCTGTTTTTCTTTATCAGAACAGATTCAATGCTTTTGAGAGTTGTATACCGTATAGTCCTTATCCCGGTTATTTCAGGTATTTCTTATGAGCTTATAAGACTTGCAGGTAGAACAGATAATATTGTTGTCAGGATCATTTCAGCTCCTGGCCTTTGGATGCAGAAGCTGACAACCAAGGAGCCTGATGAAACAATGATAGAGGTTGCCATCAAGTCAGTCGAGGCTGTTTTTGACTGGAAAGAATACCTAAAGGATACCTTTGGACTTGAGTTTGAAGAAGAAGATGAAGCTGGCGCTTATGGAGAAGATGATTAATTATTTGGATTTATATAAAAAAGGTAGCGAAGCTTTAGTAGGAGCCGGTATCGCAGATGCGAGTCTAGATGCCAGGCTCCTTCTTGAATATATATGTGGTACTGATCACAATACATTGCTTGTACATGGTGATATGCCTGTTGAGGATGATAAAGCAGAGCGTTATATGGAACTGATATCTAAAAGGGCAGCCAGAGAGCCCCTTGCATATATTCTTGGTGAGCAGGAATTTATGGGGCTGGATTTTACAGTATCTGAGGACGTGCTTATACCTAACCAGGATACGGAAGTGCTGGTAGAGGAAGCTCTGAGATATGTAAGTGAGGGCATGCGTATTCTTGACTTGTGTACAGGTTCAGGCTGTATTGCCCTTAGTATATTGAACTATTCCAATGGAACTACAGCTGTTGCAACGGATATTTCTGAAAAGGCTCTTGAGATTGCAGGTAAAAATGCAGAAAGACTTGGCTTGCAGGACCGGTATACAGCCCATCATGCAGATCTTTATGAGCTAAAAGGAGCTTTGGGTGATGCAGAACTTGGGAAATTTGATATCATAGTATCGAATCCACCTTATATCCCGACCAAAGTAATAGATACCCTTGAGCCTGAAGTGCGTGTCCACGAGCCTTTTATTGCTTTGGATGGCAAGGAGGATGGACTGTTTTTCTATAGAAAAATAGTTGAGAATGTGGATAAGTATCTCCTTTCAAATGGATGGTTACTAATGGAGATAGGATACGATCAGGGTGAAAGTGTAAAAGCTCTTATGGAAAACAAGGGCTTTAAAGAAGTGGAAATTGTCAAAGATCTTGGTGGCAATGATAGAGTAGTTCTGGGATGCTACTATTAGCGATGATCACGATGAAAGAACGCTGACTATTTGTAAGACAAAGATTTAGAAGGATTAGAACAAGGAGATTTTATTGATGTTTGATAAGCTGGAAGATCTGGTACTTAAATACGAAGACATTACCAGAGAATTGAATGAACCAGGCACAGTAGCTGATCAGAATCGTTTTAGAAGCCTTATGAAGCAGCAGAGCGATCTGACACCGCTTATAGAGTGCTATGAGAAATATAGAAAAGCCAAGCAGGCGATAGAAGACAGCGAGATGATGCTTGAAGGCGAGTCTGATGAGGAAATGAGACAGATGCTCAGAGAAGAGCTGGCCGATGCCAAAAAGGCAATTCCTGAGCTTGAGCAGGAACTGAAGATACTTCTTTTGCCTAAGGATCCAAATGATGATAAAAACGTTATCGTTGAGATCAGGGCAGGCGTTGGTGGCGATGAGGCAGCTCTATTTGCAGCAGACATGTACAGAGTATATGTCAGATATGCTGAAAGACAGAACTGGCGCGTAGAAACTATGGATGTAGAAGAAATAGGTATTGGAGGTATGAAATCTGTAAGCTTCATGATAAACGGTCAGGGAGCATACTCCAGACTTAAGTTTGAAAGTGGAGTTCACAGAGTTCAGAGAGTACCTGTTACTGAATCTGGTGGTCGTATCCATACATCGACTTGTACTGTGGCTATCATGCCGGAAGTAGAGGATGTTGAAGTTGAGATCGATATGAACGACTGTAAATTTGACGTATTTAGAGCGTCCGGAAACGGTGGACAGTGCGTTAATACAACAGATTCAGCTGTTAGGCTTACTCACTTGCCTACAGGAATCGTAATATCCTGTCAGGATGAAAAGAGTCAGATCAAGAATAAAGCCAAGGCTTTAAAAGTACTTAGAGCCAAGCTCTTTGATCTGGAGAGACAGAAACAGCATGATAGCGAGGCAGCACTTCGTAAGAGCCAGGTAGGAAGCGGAGACAGATCAGAAAAGATCCGTACCTACAATTTCCATCAGGGAAGAGTAACTGACCATAGGATCAATCTGACACTGTACAAGATCGATTCGATCATGGACGGGGACCTTGATGAATTGCTGGATAGCCTTACTGCAGCTAGCCAGGCAGAAAAACTTGCAGAACTTCAGGAACTCTAAATAGCTAAGAATAATCGTTGAAAAATACACGTAAAAGCGTTATAATTCTCATATAGCATTATTGATAGGGTACGGTTTTGGGAGTGAATATATGGATGCTAATATGAAATCAGAGCTGATCACATGGGGAGTTGATTGGGACGACCTGTCAGCAAGATTTATGAACAACGATGACCTTATAGCTAAGTTTATGTTTAAGTTTCTGAAAGATCAGAGTTTTAATGAACTTACAGTTGCTATGGAAGCTGGTAATGTTACAGATGCATTTAAAGCAGTTCATACACTAAAAGGCGTGTCTGGAAATCTGGGATTCAAGGCAATGCTGGAACCGGTGGTGAATCTTACAGAGATCACAAGAGCTGGTTCTATGGAAGGCGCTCGGGTTCAGTATGAACTGATAAAAGATAAATATGAGAAACTTATGGATATATTGAATAAATATAATCCAAACCCGTGATAAATATGATAATTCGAGTTTAAATGGAAGTTACTCGATGAATAAAAAATGACATCATATAAATCCCCCTGTAACTGGCGATCGCTGGTTGCAGGGGGATTTTCATCGTTATATTTTTTGTTTATTCTTCTTCAAAATCAATCTGGTTATCAGACAGAAATTTCTTGAAATAGGTATCCCATTTTGCGGAAGCGCTATTATCAAGACTAAAGACCTTAATGGATATTCCTGTAGTGAGTTTGATGCATCCCTCACTAAAGCTGATCCTTACCACATAGTCTGCAGTGGGCTGCGCTACATTCTCATCTTCAAGGGATGTAGTAGCAACATCAGGCTTTAGATGTAGTATGAATTTGAATGAAAGTGGAGTATGCTTACCCTTGATCAGATTAAAAGCTATAGGCTGGATATCGTTCCACTGGGACATTGCATATTTTGCAAGTGCAGGATCATTTTCCAGATCCTCACCATAAAACTCCTTATGGAGATGTCCATCAATGTCAAAAGTATTAAATGTCTCTATAACCGCGTTTTCCAAAAGATAATCTGAAAAAAGCTTTCCGGTCAAAAGATTGACCATAAATTCTTTTGTATGTAATATTTTTAATTCTACCATGTATAAATTCCTTACTATAACTATAGACGCATTTTTTTTTAGATGGTATCATAAGTAGTATCAAAAACTACGTCTGATATGCTTTGAAGTATTAAGTTTACATTAAACAGTAACATGGTAGCATATTCAGATTGGAGGCGCAATGAGTTATAAATTAGTAGTCGACAGCTGCTGTGATCTTCCAGAGGAGCTTAAAAACGATTCCAGAATACAGAGAATACCTTTTGTACTACAGATAAAAGATAGACATATTATAGATGATGATACTTTTGATCAGCTTGATTTTATTAAAAGTGTAGCTGAATCAGAAGAGTGCCCTAAGTCAGCATGTCCTTCTCCGGATTTATTCATGAAGGCTTTTGATACAGACGCAGATGATATCTATGTTGTAACAATATCTTCAAAGCTCAGTGGCTGCTATAATAGTGCTATTTTAGCCAAGAGCATGTACGAAGAAGATAATGAAGGCAAGAAAAAAATACATGTATTTGATTCTCGTTCTGCATGTTGCGGTGAGACTCAGATTGCATTTAGAGTAATGGAGCTCGCCGAGCAGGGCAAGACATTTGAAGAAATCGTTGAAGATGTAGAAAATTACCGTGATGGTATGAATACATATTTCGTTCTTGATAACCTTGAAACTCTTAGAAAAAATGGTAGATTGTCAGGCGTAAAAGCCCTTGTAGCATCTACTCTGAGCATTAAACCTGTAATGTGTGGCATCCAGGGATCAATAGCTCAGCGTGGTCAGGGAATCGGCATCAAGAAAGCACTGATGAGAATGACAGACCTTTGCGTGGCAGAGGTAAAGGATCCTGCTGAAAAAACACTTATGATCACCCATTGTAATTGCTACGAAAGAGCAGAAGTTGTCAAAGGAATGATTCTTGCCAAGACAGAATTTAAGAAAGTAGTCATTGTTGATGCTGCAGGCCTTAGTACAATGTATGCCAATGATGGCGGAATAGTTGTAACCTGCTGATCAAAACGCTCCGCTATGCAAATGAGTCACCGGGGACGTATCAAAGTGACTCATTTGATCATTTAATAGCAGATAAAAAAATACATGTTTGCTCCTGTGATTTTTAAATTCATCACAGGAGCATTTTTATTTTTGTGATTAGCGCAATGTTGCGCATAAATTTACGCAATCAGGTCTATTTTTTATGCAAATTGCACCAATTGCTTATCTTTTTTTCAAGCCCTTTATCAATTGAATCAATGAAAATCAGTATGCTAGAATCAAAATGCATAGAAAAGATGGCTGCGCAACCATCTGAAATATTGCGCATAATAATTTCATATTGTAGGAGGTCAGTATGGGGAATAGGTTTAATTCTAAATTAAAAAAACTGATTTTAGGGGGAATTACCACTGCAGCTATCCTGATAGGAAGTGTTCTGCCAGGGCAAAGTATGCCTGATGTAAAAGCTGCTTCTTCGGTTTCTGGTGTTTCGACAATTTCCAATCTTTCCAGTGATTTCATTAAAGGAGTTGATGTATCAGCACTCACTTCCTTAGAGAACAGCGGTATTTCATTCAGTTATCTGGATGGCACATCAGGAGATTTTTTTGATATTTTAAGTGGTGCGGGTGTTAACTATGTCAGAATACGTATTTGGAATAATCCTTATGATTCAACATCTCCATATAAAGGCTATGGAGGTGGAAATTGTGACCTTTATAATGCCAAAGTACTGGGAAAAAGAGCCACAGATGCTGGTATGAAAGTATTTATTGACTTTCATTATTCTGATTTTTGGGCTGACCCTGAAAAGCAGTATGCACCAAAGGAATGGGCTGACTATTCTTTATCAGAGAAAAAAGATGCAGTATATAACTACACATATTGGGCACTTGGAGAACTCCTTGATTATGGCGTAGATATTGGAATAGTGCAGATCGGTAATGAGACTAACGGATCTATGTGTGGTGTCGGAGGTCTTTATGATGGTACTTGGAATTTAAGTACTGGAGTCGGAGCAATGATGCAGCAGGGATGCTATGCTGTAGACGATATCAATTCAGCATATGGAACAAGCATATTAAAAGCACTGCATTTTACGGACCTGTTAACTAACGGCGAATGGTATGCGCAATGTGCATATGAGCAGGGAATAGATTATGATATTTTTTCTACATCATATTATCCTATGTGGCATGGAAGTGCTAGTGACCTGGCAGCTACATTGACAAACATAGCTAGAACTTATGATAAAAAGGTGATGGTAGCGGAAGTCGCTTATCCTTATACTATGAGCGATTCTGATGGAACATCCAATACTGTTTCTTCCACATCCAGCCTCAATTATCAGGATTATGATATAAGTGTTTCAGGACAGGCAAATGCATTAAGAGACGTATTTGCTGCTGTAAATCAGGTCAATTCTAATTACAAGTCAGGCTATGGCCTAGGAGCTTTTTATTGGGAGCCGGAATGGGTCGGCGTAGATACAAGTTCGGCAGGCACATATGGATCCGGTTGGGCTAGTTCAACTTCAGGTAATTATGAACTGTTATTTAGCAATTCTGTTAATTACTATTCAACAACAGATAAAGGTTCATCATGGGATAACATGACTCTTTTTGATAGTAATGGACAGGCAATGAGCTCATTATATGTATTTAATGACATAAGTGGAACAGCAAGTACAACATCCTCAGGAAATAGCTCATCAACTACATCGGATTCACTAGAAGGCGTATATTATATAAAAAGCTTTTACAACGGTAAATATCTGGATATCAGTGGGAAATCAACAGAGAACAATGCCAATCTGATACAGTATAGCTATAATGGTGGTGATAATCAGAAATTCAAACTGGTAAAAAATGATGACGGCTACTACTATATTTATACGGGCATAACAGGGTATGAAAAAGTTCTTGATGTGGCAAAAAAGAGTAGTGCTGACGGAGCAAATATTGCACAGTATACCTATAATGGTGGTAGCAATCAGCAATTTGAAATTGTGGAGGTTTCTGATGGAGTATATGCCATCAAAACTAGAATCTCTTCTAGCTTATCATGTATGGATGTATATGGATGGAGTACAGAAAATGGTGGTAATATAGCTCAATGGACATATTGGGGCGGAGACTGCCAGTTGTGGATTCTTGAAAGTGCAGAATGATCTTAATATAGGAAAAAGAGTCGCTGGGGACGTATCAGATTGACTCATTGTATGCAATGAGTCAATCTGATACGTCCCCAGTGACTCTTTTAATTTATTTTTTCATCATTTTCCTAGCTTCTTCAATATTTTTGCGATAGCCAATACCAAAGCTGTGCTTTTCACCGTTGTCCAGAGATACGGATAAAAGACCGGCTTTTTTTATGTGGTTGATATTGATCAGAACAAAATCTGAGATAGGGCAGAGCATTGGGAATGCTGCAAGTCCGTCGCAGAAATTATATAAGGTGTCGAGAGTTTTGATGCTCCTGCCTTCGGTTAAAGTGAATTTTAGGTAAGAACCATCCTGAACAACAGAGATAATGTCATCGCCTTGAGCGTAGATGGTTTCAGCATCGTTTCGAAGTTCAATAGTTGGAATTCTGTTTTTAGAATATTCTACACAGATTTCTAAAATGGCTTCAAGCTCTTTTACACGGATAGGCTTATCAAGAAAATAGAATTTATCAGCATTTTCACCAGCCATCTCTTTGTAATTGTATTTGTCATTATTCAGGAGGATGATAGGAGCTACAACGCCAGCTTTTAATAGCATGTATCCAACATCCAGACCGTTTTCTTTTGTTTCCTGCATATCTACAAAAAGAGCATCATACATCTGTGCAACGCTCATAAAAGCAGGAATGTTTCCATAAGAATCGATGAAAAATCCTTCTTCTCCGGCATTTTTACGTTTATCAGACTGTCTCCCCAGTAGACGTTCAGTCTGCTTTCTTTCAGCAATATTATCATCACATACAGCAATATGCATGATAAACCTCCCCAATCAGCTATCGATCCAAGCTCCCTAATGCTTCTGATAGCCTCATTCAAAACATTTTCATAGTTCCCCAAAAATATTTTTTACATAAAACTGATCTGTATTGGCATCTTAATAAGTACGACTACCAAAGCAATCTGTAATATCAGTATCAAAGGCATTCCGTAGACGAAATACCAGTGTTTAGTCTTGTGTCTGAAAAAATACATTCCAATTATAGCACCAATACTGCCGCCAATAATAGCAGAAGAAAAAAGTGTTATCTCAGGAATGCGGAATGCACGCATACGAGCCTTTCTCTTATCAATTCCCATTAATGAAAAAGCTATTAAATTTACTGTACCTAAGTACAAAACCAAAAATAAAATCGAATTCATAAAAACCTCTATGATGATCGGTCAACTCTTTGGTATGTAAAGGATAGTAAATTTAATAGCTCATATAGTTTAAAGAAAATTAAAAATAGATTGTTGTTTTAGTATTTATGGCATGAAACGACCAAAATACAAAAATCAGTTCTTACCATTAACTTCCTGCATCTTCATAGCACGAACTTTGCTTGAGAGTCCGAACAGATTAATGAAGCCTTCAGCATCGTGGTGGTCATATAAATCACCAGTCTTAAATGAAGCAATGCTCTCATTGTAAAGAGAATAAGGTGATTTTGTTCCAGCCTTGATAATATTTCCTTTATACAGCTTGAAAGTTACTTCTCCAGTTACATACTTTTGTGTAGACTGAATGAATGCCTGCTCTGCCTCACGCAGAGGTGTGAACCATTTTCCCTCATAGACGATATCAGCAAACTTATTGCCCATATCCTTCTTCATTGTATATGTATCACGGTCTAAAATCAACTCCTCAAGTTGCTGGTGAGCTTCATACAGGATTGTTCCGCCAGGAGTCTCGTATACACCACGGCTCTTCATACCAACTACACGGTTTTCAACAATATCAACAATACCGATACCATTTTCGCCGCCCAGCTTGTTAAGTGTGCGGATGATATCAGATACCTTCATTTCCTTGCCGTTAACAGACTTTGGAACACCACCTTCAAAAGTCATAGTAACAGTAGTAGCCTTGTCAGGAGCTTCTTCCGGAGTTACGCCCAGTACTAACAGGTGCTTATAGTTTGGCTCAAGTGAAGGATCTTCCAGTTCAAGACCTTCATGAGAGATGTGCCAGATGTTACGATCACGGCTATAGCTGCTGTCAGCTGAGAATGGCAGATTGATTCCGTGCTGTTTGCAGTATTCAATTTCAGATTCACGAGAATCCATGGTCCACTTGTCATTTCTCCAGGCAGCAATGATCTTGATGTCAGGAGCAAGAGCTTTGATACCCAGCTCAAATCTGATCTGGTCGTTACCTTTACCGGTAGCGCCATGGCAGATTGCTACAGCACCTTCTTTTCTTGCAATCTCAACAAGCTTCTTGGCAATAAGAGGTCTAGCCATAGAAGTACCAAGTAAATATTTGTTTTCATATACAGCATGTGCCTGAACACATGGAACGATATATTCGTCACAGAATTCATCAACTACATCAAGGATATAGAGCTTGGAAGCGCCGCAAGATGTTGCTCTCTCTTCAAGTCCGTCCAGTTCTTCTTCCTGTCCGCAGTCTATGCATACGCATACTACCTCGTAATCAAAATTCTCCTTCAGCCATGGGATGATAGCAGTTGTATCAAGTCCACCTGAATATGCAAGTATTACCTTTTCTTTAGCCATGATTGTCCTCCTGATTATATATGGGAATGTGAAAAAAATAAGCACATTCTCTTTTTTTTACATTATTTAAAGCGGTAATGTAGCATCGATTCACACTACTAATTATACGCTTGAATGTTAATATACATCAATCGAATGAATAATGCAATAGAAAAATGCATAAAATTACAAAAAATATAAAATTCTATGCATAAATATAAAATAGTACTTGCATAGAAAAAACAATGAGGTTATACTTATGCAATAATCACGACAAGGTATTTTATCTAAGTTAACATTTTATTATTTCTTTGATAACGTATTTTTATACATAATTATTTATATGAAATGTATTTTGAATATTTATCAATAAGTCAGGAAAAATACATGTTTTTTATTTCTATAAATTAATAGAAATGGATGGAAAATATACTTATAGCACAGTTATCAGTGCTTAATTAAAATTGACTTGATCAAAAAGTATCACTGTCACACTTTAATGTATTATAATAGTGAGGTGATGTTTTTTGATAAATAAAGATCAATAAAAATGATCTTTAAAATGCAGCGCACATAAAAAACTTTACATATAAGAAAGGCATAGAAAATGATAAAGGTAGGAATCATCGGTGCTACAGGTTATGCTGGAGCAGAAATTGTAAGACTCCTTATGGGACATAAGGATGCTGAAATAGTATGGTACGGATCAAGAAGCTTTATTGATCAGAAATATAGTGACATATACGGCAACATGTTCAAGCTTGTAGATGCTAAATGCATGGATGACAACATGGATGAGCTGTCCAAGGCAGTTGATGTTATTTTTACAGCAACACCACAGGGACTATGCGCCAGCCTTGTAAATGAAGAAGTTTTATCCAAGGTTAAGATCATCGATCTGAGTGCTGACTTTAGACTTAAGGATGTCAAAGTATATGAGCAGTGGTACAAGATCGAGCATAAGGCACCTCAATATATAGAAGAAGCAGTTTATGGATTGTGTGAGATCAACAGAGATAAGATCAAGAACACAAGGATCCTTGCTAACCCGGGATGCTATACTACAACATCTATACTGACTGCTTATCCTCTTGTAAAAGAAGGACTTATAGATCCAAACACACTTATCGTAGATGCACTTAGTGGTGTATCCGGTGCCGGTAGAGGAGCCAAGGTAGCTAATCTGTACTGTGAAGTAAATGAAAGCGCCAAGCCATATGGAGTTGCAACTCACAGACATACTCCTGAGATCGAAGAGCAGCTGGGATATGCAGCAGGACAGGAGATCAAGATCAACTTCACACCACATCTTGCACCAATGAACAGAGGCATCCTTGCAACTGAGTATGCCACACTTGTAAAAAAGGATGGAAAGCTTCCAACCTACGAAGAAGTAAGGGCTGCATACGAGAAGTATTATGCAAAAGAGAAATTCATAAGACTTTTAGATAAAGATGTTTATCCTGAAACAAGATGGGTAGAAAACAGTAACTTTGTAGACATCGGCTTTAAGATCGACGAGAGAACAGGCAGGATCATCATGATGGGTGCCCTTGATAATCTGGTAAAGGGTGCTGCAGGACAGGCAGTCCAGAACATGAATATCATGTTTGGTCTCCCTGAAGAAGAGGGATTACTTTTTGCACCATGCTTCCCTTGAGGATATTCCATGGCAGGATTTAGGAGGAATATATTTTGGTTAGAACAATGACAATTGAAGATTACGACCAGGTCTATGCACTCTGGATGTCTATCAAAGGCTTTGGCATCCGCAGTCTGGATGATTCCAGAGAAGGAATAGAGATGTTTATCAGGCGTAATCCAACAACCTGTGCTGTAGCAGTGATGGACGACAAGATAGTAGGGGCTATATTGTGTGGACATGATGGAAGACGAGCATGTCTCTATCACGTATGCGTTAGTGAAGAGTATAGAAGACACGGCATAGGCAAGAAGATGGTTGCTTTCTGTGAAGAACAGTTAAAAAAGGAACATATAAATAAAGTTTGTCTTAACGCTTTTGTTACCAATCAGGTTGGTAATGCTTTTTGGAAAAAAATGGGCTGGACCCTCAGAGATGATATGAATTATTACGATCATCCGCTGAATCCGGATAACTTGACAGTTTTTAACAAATGATCAGGCAGGCACAAGAAGAAAAAATAATAGTAAGAATGTGAAACCAGGAGGCCATATATGAAAATTATTGAAGGCGGAGTCACAACTGCTAAAGGTTTCAAGGCAGCAGGCTACGGCGCAGAGATCAAATATAAAAACAGAAATGACATGGCTATGATATTTAGTCAGGTGCCATGTTCAACAGCAGGTGTATTTACAAGTAATGTGGTAAAAGCTGCACCTGTAATGTGGGATAAAGTGATCACAAGAGAAAAAGGTGTAGCTCAGGCGGTAGTTGTTAATTCTGGCATTGCCAATGCCTGCACTGGTAAGCAGGGTGAAGATATATGCAGAAAGACTGCAGAAGTAGCCGGCAAAGAACTGGGCATCCCATATGATACAGTACTTATCGCCTCTACTGGTGTTATAGGTATGCAGATGCCTATGGATAGAGTACAAAAGGGTGTTGAAGCTCTTGCAGGCATCATTGCTGATACTAAAGAAGCAGGAACTGAAGCAGCCAAGGCAATCATGACTACAGATACCTATTCAAAAGAGATAGCTCTTGAGTTTGAAGTTGGCGGGAAGACCTGCCACATAGGCGCCATGGCCAAGGGTTCTGGCATGATACATCCAAATATGTGCACAATGCTGTGTTTTGTGACTACTGATGTTGCCATCTCTCATGACATGCTTCAGAAAGCACTTAGCTCCGTAGTTGTTGATACTTACAACATGATCTCTGTAGATGGAGACATGTCTACCAATGATTCACTGATGATCCTTGCCAACGGAATGTCAGAAAATCCTGAGATCACAGCAGAGGGAGCAGATTACGATTCCTTCTATGAAGCATTAAATACTCTTTGCACAGAGATGGCCAAAAAACATGCTGCAGATGGCGAAGGTGCAACAGCACTTTTTGAATGCCATGTTATAAATGCAGATACCAAGCAGAATGCAAGGATCCTTGCAAAATCTGTTATCTGCTCAAGTCTGACCAAAGCAGCAATATTTGGACATGATGCCAATTTTGGAAGAATACTGTGTGCTCTGGGCTATAGCGGAGTTGATTTTGATCCGGACAAAGTAATATTGAGCCTTGAGAGTAAGGCCGGCAGTGTGAATGTATATAAAGAAGGCACTCCAATAGATTTTGATGAAGAAGCAGCAACTAAGATACTGTCTGAAAAAGAAGTTACAGCCTTTGTTGACATGCAGGCCGGTACTGAAGAAGCAACAGCCTGGGGATGTGACCTCACTTATGATTATGTAAAAATAAACGCTGATTACAGATCATGATAAAAAGGAGCAATTAAAAATGGACGATTCTATGCAGGAAGTATTAAAAAAAGCAGAGGTGCTGGTTGAGGCGCTTCCTTATATTCAGAAATTCAATCGCAAGATCATCGTTGTCAAATATGGCGGAAGTGCCATGAGCAACGAAGAACTTCAGAGAAATGTCATCAAAGACGTTACTTTATTAAAACTGGTTGGTTTTAAACCTATCATCGTTCACGGTGGTGGAAAAGCTATCAGCAATTGGGTTTCAAAAGTGGGTAAACAGGCAGAATTTGTCAACGGACTCAGAGTTACTGACAACGAGACCATGGAGATAGCTGAGATGGTCCTTAGCAGAGTAAATAAGCAGCTTGTTACTATGGTACAGGAATTGGGAGTAAAGGCCATTGGTATAAGTGGCAAGGATAGCGGTCTTTTGCATGTTCAGAAGAAATACTCAGATGGTAAGGACATCGGATACGTAGGTGATGTTGATAAGGTGGATCCAAAGATCCTTTATGACCTTCTTGAAGAGGACTACCTGCCAATAATCGCACCAACAGGACTTGATGATAATTTTGATACATTTAACATCAATGCTGATGATGCTGCCTGCGCAATAGCCAAGGCTGTCCACGCTGATAAGCTTGTATTCCTTACTGATATTGAAGGTCTGTACAGAGATATCAATGATAAGAGCTCTTTTATATCAAGGATCACATGCTCAGAGGCTGACGAACTCATTAAATCAGGTACAGTTGGCGGCGGAATGTTGCCAAAGCTTGGAAACTGCACATCTGCTGTAAGAGAAGGCGTAAAGAGTGTCCATATTCTTGATGGACGTATTCCTCATTGCCTACTGCTTGAGATATTTACTAATAAAGGTGTTGGAACAGTTTTTATTGATGACAGTGATGAGAACGATAGTGACAATTCAGTCAGCAGCCAGCGCTAAGCTGTTGACAACAGAAGTTGTATCGGGCGTTACAGATCAAAAGCAACAAGGAGAGAAAATATGTCAGACTTGATGAAAGAATATATAGATGAAGCTGAAAAGGATCTGCTCCATACATATAACCGCTATCAGGTGGTTCTTGATAAAGGTGATGGAGTATATCTGTATGATATAAATGGCAAAAAATACCTTGATTTTGTGTCAGGTATCGCAGTATTTGCTCTTGGATATAACAATAAAGAATACAATGATGCCTTAAAGGCACAGATTGACAAGGTTATCCATACCTCCAACTATTATTACAATGTACCTGCAATTGAAGCTGCTAAAAAGCTTAAGAAAGTCTCAGGCATGGACAGAGTCTTTTTTACCAATTCAGGAGCAGAAGCGATTGAAGGAGCTCTCAAAGCTGCGAGAAAATATGCATTTTTAAAGGATGGCAAAAATGATCATGAGATAATTGCAATGAATCATTCCTTCCACGGCAGAACCTTTGGTGCACTCTCAGTTACAGGCAATCCTAAGTATCGTGAGCCTTTTGAACCTATGATAGGTAATATTAAATTTGCTGACATGAATGATCTAGACAGCGTCAAGGCCCTTGTAAATGACAAGACCTGTGCCATCATTCTTGAAACAGTACAGGGAGAAGGCGGTATTTACCCTGCTACAAAAGAATTCCTTGAGGGAATCAGAGCCATCTGTGATGAAAAGGATATCCTGCTCATATTGGATGAGATCCAGTGCGGAATGGGTAGGACCGGCTATATGTATGCATGGCAGAAATATGGCGTAAAGCCTGATATCATGACTACTGCCAAAGCACTTGGATGCGGAGTGCCTGTTGGTGCATTTATGATGACTGAGAAGGTAGGTCAGAATTCACTTGTTGCAGGTGATCATGGCACAACCTATGGAGGCAATCCACTTGCCTGTGCAGCTATCAGTAAGGTTCTGGATCTTTATGAAAAACAGCATATCCTTGAGAATGTAAACAGTGTTGCACCATATCTTGAAGAAAAGCTGGATGAGCTTGTGGATAAATATGATTTTATCGAAACAAGACGTGGAAGCGGACTCATGCAGGGACTTGTATTTAACAAGCCTGTAGGAGAGTATATTAACAAGGCTCTTGAAAATGGACTGATCCTGATCAACGCAGGTGCCAACATCATAAGGTTTGTTCCATCTCTTGTTATCTCAAAAGAAAACGTGGATGAAATGATAGCAATACTTGATAAAGTGCTTGGCTGATCTTCGGATTAACAGTAGTTCAATAATTCAAATGTATGTGTTAGAATAATGGGTGGTCGTCACGTTAATTGTGACAGGCCACCATTTTTTTAGTCAGTGGTTAGTAACGGGTTTTAAGGGAGTATTTAATGAAGGTAAGAATTAGATTGATTTCAGTGGCGCTTATGGCATGTCTTGTGGGTTCATGCTTGTATTATGCTTTTTCAGGACAGAGCAGTCTTGGAAAAGATTCTATTTTTGACAGCTCCAAGACTACAGTACGTATATGGTACACAGACAGTGCACTTTCCGATTATATAAACAGTAAGGCAGTTGCATATAATGAGAGCAGCAAAAAAGTCAGGATAGAGCCTACTCTTGTATCAGGACTTGAATATCTTGAGACTATCAATCAGGCTTCTATTGAAGAAAACGCATATCCTGATATTTTTGTTGCTACTAATGATTCTTTGGAAAAGGCTTATCTGGCAGGACTTGCCAGCGAGATCGATAATGGAAACATCCTTATCAATGATGAAGATTATCCAACTGCTGCGATCAATGCAGTTACTTACGATGGAAAAGTGATCGCTTATCCATTTTACTTTGAGACAAGTACTCTTTTGTATAACAAGACATATCTTGAAGATGAGGCCAGAGCAAGGATACAGGCTGAGCTAGACGCTGCTGCAGGTGAGCAGGCTCAGGCCCAGGCAGATGCTCAGGAGCCATCTGATGACAGCGCTGAAGGTTCTTCAGATGCTTCTACAGAAGGAAGCTCTACTGAGGAAGAAGACACAATAACTCAGGCACAGATAGATGCTCAGCTACGAGAGATGCTTCCAAACAAGCTTTCAGATATACTGAGCTTTGCTGACAGCTATAATGCTCCGGAAGCAGTAGAGGCCGTATTTAAATGGGATGTTAATGATATTTTCTACAACTATTTCTTTGTAGGCGGATATATCAATATCGGTGGAGCGGCTGGTGATGATCCTTCACAAATCGATATTTACAATTCAGATGCTATCAGATGTATGAACATCTATCAGCAGCTTAATCAGTTCTTTGCTATAGATTCTGAAAACATTACATATGACAGTGTCATGGATGATTTTATAAATGGTAAGATCGTATTTACTGTTGCTACTACAGATGCTATTGCCAGAATAGAAGCAGCTCAGGAAGCAGGCGAGACTCCATATGAATTTGGAGCATACAAGATGCCTAGTCTTACAGATGAATACAATTCAAGAACAATGTCAGTTACTAACTGTCTTGTGATCAATGGTTATTCAGAGCATCAGACAGAGGCCAATATGTTTGCAAAATATCTTTGCAATGATTACACAGATGAGCTGTATTCCAAGTCAGGTAAAGTGGCAGCAAGAAATAATGTAGTTCATGAAAATGAATCCATTAATACATTTCTTGAAGTATATGATTCATCAGTCCCACTTCCTAAGATGATGGTAATGAGTGATTACTGGGTTCAGATGGAGATTGCATTTACCAAGATCTGGGAGGGCGAAGATGCCAATGCCACATTAAAGGCTGTTTCCGAGCAGATCATGAAGCAGGTACATGGGGAACAGTACACAGAGGAAGCATTACCTGATCCGGAGGCAGTGAGCATCACACCGGATAGTGAGAATGCCGATTAAGCAGTAGCAATAAATGTTACAGAAATATTACAAATTACTTGCTATATATTTTTAAATCGTATAAAATAAAAAAGCATGGCGGGATCCTCTTAGGAGGAATCTATGCAAAAATATAAAAGAATATTCGTAATATCACATAGTATAAAGTTGATAATGGCTACATTTCTTGTGGCTGCAATGCTTGTGGGATGCACTAAAAAAGGCGAAGAAATAGTTCTTACTCCGGTAGATGCCACAGCTGAGTCTAAGGACATGTCGATTGACAATGCTCCTTTATCCGGTAATGACGATAGTACGACAGTTGAATCTGCTGATAATGGTAGTTCTGCTGAGAGCGATGCCAATGATAATGCATCCAATAATGTATACGTTCACGTATGCGGAGCAGTTGTAAATGAAGGTGTTTACGAGCTGCAGGCCGGTTCTCGCGTGATCGATGCAGTAAATGCAGCTGGCGGATTTGATCCGGAGGCTGATACTGAGTATGTTAATCAGGCAGCAGAGGTTTCCGACGGATTAAAGATACGTATTCCCTATAAAAGAGAGACCGAGTCTCTTGGGGCTTCTGCAACAGGTATCGAGACTATGTCTCAGGATATTTCGCCTGTAGATGGCGTTTTATCTCAGGATCATAAAAAGAGTGGACTTCTGGATATCAATACAGCTACCAGCGAGGAATTATGTGAACTTCCCGGGATTGGAGAAGGCTATGCACAGCGCATAATCAGTTACAGACAAGAGGAAGGCTCCTTTAAAACTATTGAGGATATTATGAAAGTTAAAGGGATAAAAGACAAACTTTTTTCCCAGATAAAAGATTTGATTACAGTTTAAGTTTTCTTGCCGGGCAAGAATGAGGAAAAGAAATGGCCAGAAGAGCATTGGTTGTTGATGATGAAAAAATTATCGTAAAAGGTCTGAAGTTCAGTTTGGAACAGGATGATCTGGAAGTTGATACTGCATATGATGGAGAAGAGGCAGTAGAACTTGCTAAAAAGAATAGCTATGACATTATTCTATTAGATGTGATGCTTCCAAAACTTACAGGTTTTGAAGTATGCCAGCAGATCAGAGATTTTTCAAATGTTCCTATCATCATGCTGACTGCAAAAGGCGATGATATGGACAAAATCCTGGGTCTTGAATATGGAGCTGATGATTATATCACTAAACCTTTCAATATATTGGAGGTAAAGGCTCGTATCAAAGCAATCATGCGTAGGACAAGCAAGTCAGATTCAAGTCCTTCAGTGATCAAATATGGTGATCTTCAATTAAATTCTGAATATAGAAGAGTGTACGTTAAAGATAAAGAGATCAATCTTACCAGTAGAGAGTATGAAGTACTTGAACTCCTGGTATCTACACCTGGCAAGATTTATGGCAGAGAAGAATTGCTTAAGACAATCTGGGGCGATGAGTATCCTGGAGATGAGAGAACTGTAGATGTTCATGTCAGAAGGCTTAGAGAGAAGCTTGAAAGCAATCCAAGTGAACCAAGATATGTTAAGACAAAATGGGGTTCTGGTTATTATTTTCAGGTATAGATCAGGTAGTATGTTATGAGTGTAAGTAGTCGTAGTGTATTTGAAATTACGGGACGACATAAAATTATCGATTTTATCAAAAGTCTAAGAGCGCGTATTTTCATAGTTGTCTTTTTTGCAGGAATAATATCCTGTGAAGTAATGAGGGTCAATATCCTTGAAAACTATGAAAATCGTGCAATCGATGTCAGAACAAGTGAAGTCTCAACACAGATGAAGATTCTGGCAAATCACCTTATTACGTATAATTATTTATCAGACACCTCATCAGAGGTTATTAATGCTGAGCTTGAATTATTGGCCAATCTGTATGACGGGCGTGTAATGGTCATTAACGACAATCTGCAGATAGTAAAGGATACTTACAATATCAGTGCAGGTAAGACTATTATTTCAGAAGAAGTTGTCAGCTGTCTGAAATCAGGAACTGCAGGTGCTACGTCCAAATACGATAGCCAGAATGGATATATCGAGATGACTACACCTATTACTCAGACGCAGAGTCTTGAGGATGGAGATGTCCTGAACAATACCAGTACTGTAGATGTAGTTAAAGGCGTTCTTCTTATAAGCGTATCCACAGACTATATAGGCAATACGCTTAGTATATTGTCCAGAAGAGCTCTTACTATCGAGATCATATTGATCATTGTGATATTTGTTTTTGCTATATGGGCTTCAAATCGGCTCATGGTGCCTTTTGAAAAGATAACAAAGGCAATCAATGATATGAAGTCAGGCTATTCAGACAAACCTATCCAGGCTTCGCATTATACGGAGACAGAGCATATTGTAGATGCATTTAACCAGTTGCAGGCAAGGATGAAGACTCTGGATGATTCAAGAAATGAGTTTGTTTCTAATGTATCACATGAGTTAAAAACTCCTATAACATCAATGAAGGTTTTGGCTGGATCTCTTTTGGCAGAGGAAAATATACCAAATGAGGTCTATAGAGAATTCATGGTTGATATCGATCAGGAAATTGATAGAGAAGATAAGATAATCAATGACTTGCTGGCTCTGGTCAAGATGGATAAGAAATCTACAGACCTGAACATAACTTCAGTTGATATTGAGCAGATGACAGAAGTTATCATGAAGAGACTCAGACCAATAGCCAGAAAGCAAAATATTGATCTCACCCTCGAAAGTAGACGTCAGATCACTGCTGAAGTGGATGAAGTAAAGTTATCCCTTGTTATCATGAATCTTGTGGAAAACGCCATCAAATATAATAAGGATGGTGGATGGGTCAAGGTAATATTGGATGCTGATCACCAGTTCTTTACAGTAACAGTAAGTGATTCCGGAACGGGCATACCTCAGGAATCCATTGAACATATTTACGAGAGATTTTACAGAGTTGATAAATCACGCTCCAGAGAGATCGGAGGTACAGGTCTTGGACTTGCCATTGCCAGAAGTGCAGTACTTATGCATCGTGGTTCTATCAATGTTGAAAGTGAACTTGATAAGGGAACGACCTTTACAGTCAGAATTCCTTTAACTTATGTTGTAAATGATAATCAGGCTAAGAAATGACCAGCCATGAATTATGCAATAGCTAAATGATCGGAGACTGAGCATGAAAAGTGTAGCAAAGATGAAAAACTTAATATTGTTCCTTGTTGCTATACTTGTAATGGGCAGCATCTCTTCATGCAGTAATGATGGCAACGCTGATAATCCTAAGATCAAGCAGGTCTACTATGTCAATAAGGCAGAGACAGGGATTGTTTCACAGGATTACGAGATACAGAGCGATATCACTGATACAGATGCTGTGATCAATGAGCTTCTGACACAGTTGGAGACAATTCCCTCCAAGCTTGAATATGAAGCACCTATTTCCGGAGAAGTAAGTCTCATTGGCTATACGATAAATGAAGGACTTCTTACCCTTAATTTTGAAAAAAGATACAACAATCTCAGTACTACAAAAGAAATCCTGGTAAGGGCATCTTTGGTCAGAACTTTTACTCAGCTTGATGAAGTCACAAGTGTAGCATTTTTGGTAGATGGTCTGCCTCTTTCTGATTCAAAGGGCAGTGTAATAGGCACCATGACAGCAGATACTTTTATTTATAATGCCGGTAACGAGATCAATACTTATGAAAAAGTTGAGCTGATGCTTTATTTTGCCAATGAAGATGGAACAGCCCTGCAGCCGGTTTATAGAGAAGTGGTTTATAACAGTAATATCTCTATGGAGAGACTTGCTGTTGAACAGCTGCTTAAGGGACCAAATACAGACATAGCTTTTGCAACCCTCAATCCGGATGCCAAATTAAACAGCATAACTGTAAGGGACGGTGTGTGCTATGTGGATTTTGACACTAGTTTCCTCACACAGCCCAATAATGTCACATCAGAAGTTGCCATATATTCACTGGTTAACACTCTGGTCAATATAACTGAAGTAAACAAGGTTCAGATATCCATAAATGGAGAAACCAATGTAACATTTATGGAGAACATGAATCTTAGCACCATGTTTGAGCGCAATCTCGATATTGTGCAGTAATAAAGTGATTTTTTATGATATGCCAAAAGCATTTCATGTGTATTTATGATTTAGATGATCAAATTGGAGTAATATGAAACGCCCACTATTAAATATATCCATTTTATTTGTGGTGGCTGTCTATTTTTTCTTACTGATCTTTCCGCCGGAAACTGCAGTTGCAGACCCTGGCGGTTCTAAAATTAGTTTCACAGGGAAAATATATCAAAAGGAATATAAGTTAAATAGCAGAGGGCAGATCAGTCAGATACTGTATCTGCAATCTGTTGAAGATAAGGAACTGAAGGTTCAGTGTTATCTTGATACGACGGAGGATATTCTGGCAAAAAAGATATCCTCCATCGGTTCTTATGTAGAGGTGGAAGGCACATACTGGCCATTCTCAAATGCCACCAATCCCGGAGAGTTTGACAGCTTAGAATATTATCGCATATTGAAAATTTCATATCGTATACAAAAGGCCCATATCACAGCCAGTGGTGGAAAAGCGGATCTATATAGAGAGTCTTTGTGGAAGCTCAGGTGCAGACTGGAAAAGGTATTAGATAACTGCCTTGAATACAGAGATGCTGCCATCATGAAAGCAGTACTGCTTGGAGATAAGGCTTTTATGGATGATGAAACAAATGAGCTATATAAAAAGAGTGGAATCATACATATTCTTGCAGTAAGCGGACTCCATATATCAATTATCGGTATGGGAATCTACAAGCTGTTGAGGAAATCAGGTGTTAATAAGAGCGCTGCTTTTGTTATATCAGTGTTTATTATGTGGTCCTATGGTGTGATGTGTGGCATGAGTCCTTCTGCTTATAGAGCAATACTTATGTTTGCCATAAATATTTTTTCCCATATGCTAAACAGAACCTATGATATGATGACAGCCATGGCTGTTCCCGGAGTACTCCTTGTGTTGGGTAATCCACTTTACCTTCATCACAGCGGATTCCTTATGTCTTTTGGAGCAGTCTGTGCCTTAGGTTATGTGCTTCCTGCTTTACAGAGCGATGTGGTAACAGTATTTGATCATGTGTATATTATTGAGAAAAATGCAGCGGTGACCTGGACTGTAAGGTTAATGAGGATAGTAATAAGATCTTTGACAGGCTCTGTAGCTATATTGCTTGTGACTCTTCCCGTTTATATGAATTACTATTACTCAGTTCCTATATATGCGTCAGTCTTAAACATAATAGTATTACCTCTGATGCCGGTACTGATGATCGCAGGGATCCTGTGCATCTTACTTGGACTTATATGGGAAGTTGCAGGGCTTCTGCCTGGATTTGTCATACATTTGATCTTGAAATTCTACGAATACAGCTGCAAAGGAACAGGCAGACTTCCGGGTGGAACTGCATATGTTGGTCATGCAGAGCTATGGCAGGTGGTGATATATCTGCTATTGATAGCAGCATATGTAATTTTGCATGATGTCCATATTACACAAAGACTCTTTGCTTTACATAATAAAATGATAAAAATGAAATACAGAAACTGCAAAGAAACGCAGCTTTTCGTGATCAGAAGCGCTCTCATTATTGCAGGGCTTATCATTATCTTTTACAGACCCAGCTATGGCCTTAAGATATCATTTCTTGATGTGGGTCAGGGAGATGGGATAGTGATTGAATCAGGCAGGGAGGCTTATCTTATTGACGGAGGAAGTACCAGCAAAAAAGAAGTTGGAAAATATCAGTTAAAGCCTTTTCTTGCCTATGAAGGCATAGGACATTTAAATGCAGTCATATTGACCCATGAAGATGAAGACCACATGAGCGGAATGATGGAGCTTATGGAGGATACAGTCAATGACGGGATCAGGATAGACAACCTGATCCTTCCTGACATATCAGACAAAGCCAAGAAGGAAAATTATAGAAAACTTGAGCAGGCAGCAGCTCTGTATCACATCCCTGTCTCATACATTAGCCGGGAAGATACCATTAAGACCGGAAATAAAGACCTGTCCATCTCCTGCCTTGGTCCGGTAAGAGATATGTATACAGACGAACCTAATGCCTATTCCACAATACTCTATGTAAAATACAGATCCTTCACAGCCCTCCTCACAGGCGATGTAGAAGGACAAGGACAGGAAGAACTGACCGAATATATCAAAGAAAGCAGTTTAGGCCAGGATCGGTCGTTGACTGCGGCTTCGAGAGCTTCAGATGTAGAGATATCTGATATTCATTCCCTTCCTGCACAAGTCACCCTCCTGAAAGTAGCTCACCACGGCAGCAGATACACCACAGATCAGGAATTTCTGAATCTTGTAGATCCGCAGATAGCCATCATCAGTTGCGGTAAAAACAACACTTACGGACATCCCCATCAGGAAGTATTAGATCGACTGGATTCCATAGGTTCCAAAATCTATCGCACAGACCAGCAAGGCTGCATAACAATAACCGTAGACAAATTTGATACCCAACGGATCACATGTAAAACTTTTATTACCCAAAACACTAATTAAGCCTGTTGAGAAATTGAAAAATGCAAAAAGCAACAGGTAAATACAACAAAAAGATGCACTGCACCCAAAAATCTCACCAAAATCTAATAACCAAATAGCAATAATTCAATAGTAAAATAGCTCGAATATGCATTATAATAACCTATAAGATGGCTTTCCAGCGCAGCGAAGAAAGCCTGACAAAATCCTAACACAAAAAACAGTTAATCATTATCTTAAACTCACACAAAATCGGAGAACAGGGCTGAATACAATATGCATCAGCCGTCCCCAAATCCACAGTGTGAATTAACGAAAAATATTGGAGGAGTACGTATGTTATTTGTAGGTATTGATTTGGGAACATCATCTGTGAAGCTGCTGCTTACAGATGAAAAAGGAAATATTAAGAATATTGTTTCAAAGGAATATGAACTCTATTTTCCACACTCAGGATGGTCAGAACAAAAGCCTGAAGACTGGTACACACAGTCAATTGCAGGATTAAAAGAACTTATAAAAGACTTCCCTAAGGAAGAAATCAAAGGAATCAGCTTTGGCGGACAGATGCACGGCCTTGTTATCCTTGATGAAAATGACCAGGTTATAAGACCTGCAATTCTCTGGAATGACGGAAGAACAACTAAAGAAACAGAATATCTCAATACAGAAATTGGCAAGGATAAACTCTCTGAGTACACTGCAAACATTGCATTTGCAGGATTTACAGCACCTAAGATCCTCTGGGTAAAAAACAACGAGCCAGAAAACTTTGCTCGCATCAAAAAGATAATGCTTCCAAAGGACTATCTTGCATACAAACTCTCAGGAACATTTGCTACTGACCTTTCAGATGCTTCAGGAATGCTGCTCCTGGATGTTAAGAATAGAAAGTGGTCTAAGGAAATGCTTGATATCTGTGGAATCACAGAAGATATGCTTCCACAGCTGTTTGAAAGTTATGAAAAGGTTGGCACATTAAAACCTGAAATTGCTGCAGAGCTGGGACTTTCAGAAGAAACAGTTATCGCAGCAGGTGCTGGTGACAATGCGGCAGCAGCTGTTGGTACAGGAACAGTTGGAAACGGAAAATGTAATATTTCCCTTGGAACCAGTGGAACAATCTTTATTTCATCAGATACATTCAGCGTTGATGACAACAATGCACTCCATTCTTTTGACCATGCAGATGGAGGCTATCACCTTATGGGATGCATGCTCAGTGCAGCTTCCTGCAATAAATGGTGGATGGATGAAATAATCCGTACCAAGGACTACGCTGCAGAACAGAAGGGAATAGAAAAGCTTGGTGAAAACACTGTTTTCTATATGCCATATCTGATGGGTGAGCGTTCACCACATAACAACCCGGATGCAAGAGCAGCATTTATTGGTATGTCAATGGATACAACAAGAGAAGATATGACACAGGCAGTGCTTGAAGGCGTTGTATTTGGTCTTCGTGATTCTCTTGAAGTTGCAAGAAAGCAGGGAATAGTGATCAATCGCACAACTCTTTGCGGCGGCGGTGCTAAGAGCCCTCTCTGGAGAAAAATGGTAGCAAATATCCTTAATGTTACTGTTGATATTCCAAAGACAGAGGAAGGTCCAAGTATGGGCGGTGCAATGCTTGCAATGGTAGCATGCGGAGTATATTCATCAGTTGAAGAAGCTTGCAAGGCAATAGTAGAGATAGTAGGAAGCGAAGAACCTGATAAAGAACTTACAGCAAAATATGAAAACAGATATCAGGCATTCAAAAAATTATATCCTGCGTGCAAATCTTTCTATGATAGTTTAAAATTGAATTAAGATTATTTTAGTTAAGCAGTGGCTATTAAGGTAGTCACTGCTTAATGCGTAAAAGGAACATATTATGGCAGATAAGACAACTGACTATCCGGTTAAGCAACGACAGATCAATGATGATGTTAAAACAGGAAACTTTAAGCCTTGCTACCTTATATTTGGAGAAGAAGTTTATCTAAGGCTTCAGAACAGAGATAAGCTTGCCAATGCAATGATGGCAGGAGCTGATAAGATGAATTTACATCACTATGAAGGCAGTGGTATCAATCCTCTGGAAGTGATCGACATGGCTGAGACTATGCCTTTTTTTGCTGAAAGAAGAGTCATAATCATTGAGAACAGTGGACTGTTTAAAAGTGGCTGTCCGGAGCTTGCGGAATACATCAAAAATCAGTCTGAGACTACCAGTTTTATTTTTGTGGAAACAGACGTAGATAAAAGAAAAGATATGTATAAAGCTGTCCATGCCAAAGGCCTTGATATCAGTTGTGACAAGCAGGATGAAGAGACTTTGAAAAAATGGGTGGCAATGAATGTCAGAAAAGAAGGCAAAAACATATCACCTATGGCACTTGCCTATCTAATAGACAGAGTTGGTACTGATATGGCCAATATTGTCAACGAAGTTGAAAAACTAATCTGCTACTGCATTGATAAAGATGAGATATCAAAAGAAGATGTAGACGCGGTTTGTGCAAACTGGCTTACCAGTCGTATATTTGATATGACAGATGCCATAGTAGAAAAAAATCAGAAAAAAGCCATCGATCTGTATTATGACCTGCTAGCACTTAAAGAGCCTGCACCAAAGATTCAGGCGCTTATTATCAGGCAGTTCAATATCATGCTTCAGGTAAAAGAGATGGTCACTAATTCCAAGGATAGGCAGACAATTGCTTCTGTGATCAAACTGCCTCCATTCATCGCGTCCAAGTACATCAACTGGGCACAGCGATATAGCATGGAGGAATTAAAAAATACCCTGGAATTATGCGTTTCCAATGACGAGGCAGTAAAGAGCGGCAAGCTAGATGCGGGTATCAGCCTGGAGATGATCATAATCAGTTCTACGGCGTGAGAAAGGCATTATGTTACAGTCTTAAATTGGTTTGGCTTTCAAGCTGAAAAATGAATATTACGGATTCAAATAGTAAAAACCTCAAAAGAGCCTAAGAAAAAGTAGTGGTATTACGGATTCAAATATGAAAAAACTCAAAAGATCCTAAGAAAAAGTAGTGGTATTACGGATTCAAATATAAAAAAACTCAAAAGGGCCTAAGAAAAAGTAGTAGCATTACGGATTTAAATAGGGAATGCATAAAATGAGCCGAAGAAGAGGTATTAAAATTTCGGATTAAAATAGCTGAAGTTAAAAAAGATCCGATAACAGTCATAAATTATTACGGATTAAAAATGAGAGATTAGATTAAAATCTGTTTTTTTTGAAATGCTGATAGCTTTCAAAATATGAATATATTATTAAAGATATAGTTGACAAGGAGCAGTCAAAATGACAATGTTGACAGACAGACAGACAGACAGACAGACAGACAGACAGGCAGACAGACAGACAGGACTATATTGATGCATTAAAAGGGTGGGCTATTTTAGGTACGATAATGGTGCATTCCGGATTGTGGGGAGAAGGAAGAGTAGCTCAGTTTGCAGGATCAGGAGCAAGAATGTGTCAAATGTTCTTTGTAGTAAGTGCATTTTTAATGTATTCATCTTATGATCGTGTTGTGATTATTAAGAATGGTAATGTAGAATTACGTGACATTTTTTATTGGATTCTAAAGAGATTCATTCGTTTAATTCCTTTGTTCTATCTATCAATAATAGTTCATATGTTAACCGGAGGATATAGTAGATACTGGCTTGGAAGTCAAGGTCATGTAACTTTTAGTAACATTATTTCGCATCTTCTTTTTATACATGGTCTTTTTCCCTATTACATGGATTCAGTAATTTCAGTTGAATGGTATGTGGGAGATATTGCAATTCTTATAGTAATGATGCCACTATTATACAAGGCAATTCATTCAACATCTGCCGCTATATCTTGGATTGTAGGAACTAATATAGTATTACATTTTGGATTACCCTATCTGCAGGAATTAAGAATACTCCCTGCAGATGATTTACATATATGGAATACGTATATTTCCGATTTTGGATTTTGGAATCAGCTACCTGTTATGCTCATTGGAATTGCATTATACAGACTAATGCAAGCTATTGATTTAGAGAGCATGGTTAATCATAAAAAGGTATTGTCATTTGTGATTATATTTTTAAGTATAGTATTGCAATATGGATTAATATATCGTGGAACAAATGTATATATGCTTTCTGGTTTTACACTTTGGGGAATTGCGTATGCATTGTGGTTTATCAGCCAGAAAATTTATCCTATTTGGATATTAAATAATCCAATAGTCAAATTACTTGGGAAATACTCATATGCTATATATTTATTTCATTTTGGGATTTTTATCAGGTATTATGATAAATTCGGTTTTACTTTGTCAGATATAAGGCTTAATGCAATTTTGAGAATGATGATAGTTACTGCAGAATCGCTAATAACTGGAATAGTGCTAACCCAATATATTGAAAAGCCTTGTGTGGCATATATTAGTAACTGCATAAAAATGGTTAAGAAATGTAAATAACAGTGATTTGAAATAATAGTCCATAACGTTTATACTTGATAGGTACGGTTAGTTTATTTATTGGGGAGGTAATACACTTGAGAAGACCTATTCCACAGGAAATTTATAGACATTTTAAGGGCAAGCTGTATCAGATAGTGACTATAGCTCAGCATTCTGAGACAGGTGAAGAACTTGTTGTTTATCAGGCGCTGTATGGTGACTTCAAGGTGTATTGCAGACCTCTGGATATGTTCACATCAAAAGTTGATAGAACAAAATATCCGGATGTAGCACAAGAATATAGATTTGAGTTAGTATCAAGTCTGCCTGAAAAAGATGATAAGATCAGTCAGGAAAATGATTTAAGTTGTGATAAGAAAACAGGCACTCCTGATGTTGATAGAGTAGGTGAAGCTTCACAGTCTGTCAGACAACCTGACATAAGTAAGACAGCTAGCGTTGACAGCATTAGCGAAGACGTCGTTTACGACAACACTGACAAATCCATCGAAGAGGAAGCAGAGACACTTAATCTGCATCCACTTGTTGTAAAATTTCTTGATGCTAGTGAAACAGCGGACAGGCTATCAATACTCAGCCAGATGAGCCAGATCATTACCAATGATATGATAGATATTATGGCTATGGCTATTGATGTCCAGATTGATGAAGGTGATGTTTACCAGAGATTTGATGATCTCAAGACATGCCTTGTCATGAAACAGAGATATGAAGCCACCCGCTTGTAGTATTATAGATTACTGTTTTTCTCCAAAAAAACGAGAATCGTATTGGACTAGTTCTTTGCGGACCTGCATTTCCAGATCATCAATGCAAAAGTCTGTTGATCATAAGATACCATGGCTTTTATTGCCAATGATATATAAAAGAGGAGATTTTATTAAATGAAGTTATTATCAATTGCAGTTCCATGCTATAACTCAGAAGCATATATGAGTAAATGCATTGACTCATTATTAGTTGGTGGAAATGAAGTAGAAATTATCATCGTAGATGATGGTTCTACAGATAGAACAGCTGAAATTGCAGATACTTATGCTGCAGAATACCCTGATATAATCAAGGTTGTACACAAGAAAAACGGTGGTCATGGTTCAGCTGTAAATGCAGGTATTGAAAATGCAACAGGCCTGTATTTCAAAGTTGTTGACAGTGATGACTGGGTAAAAGAAATTGCATACCGCAAGATTCTTACTACAATCGAAGAGCTCATGGGCGGTGACGAGAGAGTTGATATGTTTATCAGTAACTTTGTTTATAACAAAGAAAACGAGAACCGTCACAAGGTTATGCGCTATAACAGAATGTTCCCTATTGAACAGATCTTTACCTGGAAGGATATCAAGAGAATCTCAAAGAGCCATTATCTCTTGATGCATTCAGTTATTTTTAGAACAAAACTCCTTAGAGATTGTGGATTGAAGCTCCCTGAGCACACATTCTATGTGGATAACATTTATGTATTTAATCCACTTCCATTTGTAAAAAACATGTACTATCTGGATGTTAACTTCTACTATTACTACATTGGACGTTCAGACCAGTCAGTAAATGAGAAGATCATGATCTCAAGAATAGATCAGCAGATCAGAGTTAACAAGCTGATGGTAGACTATTACACAGAAAATATTGGTATGATCCGTACTGTACCTGAGAGACACAAGTATATGTACAATTACCTTGAGATCATTACTGCAGTAACCAATATTCTTCTTATCCTTGATGAGAAAAAAGAGCATCTCGAAATGAGAAAAGAACTTCTTGAATATATCAAAAAGAGAAGCCTATTACTGTTTTTGAAGATCAGATATAGCGTTGAGGGTAACTTCATCTATATGCCAAGTAAGGGTGGAAGAAAAGTAACAGTAGCAGGTTATAAGCTTCTTCAGAAAATATATAATTTCAACTGATATGAGTAACTTGGACGTATCAGATTAACTCTACTAAAAAAGAGGAATGCCTTATGAAAAAAGGTATTCCTCTAATTTTTTAATTAAGTATCCTTGCCTTTTCAAGCCTCAATTCGTGTCTTGTGAGCATCTTATTTACCAGCTCTGATCTGTATGCAACCACATACATCACTATAGCCAGGATAAAGGCTGTAAGCACATCAAATATAGTATGCTGCTTGATGAACATTGTTGATAATATTATCAGTACACATAACACATCTGAAAGACTCTTTACTAAAGGTCTTATACGCTTTGAATGGCGAACAGCGATCGCAACTCCAATGGAATTGTAAACGTGTATGCTAGGCCATAAGTTGGTAGGAGTATCTGCTCTGTAGATATTGGCTACCATTCTGCAACAGAAGTTATCACGTGGCATTACTGCCGGTCTAAGGTACTGAATATTTGGAAAGAGTGTTGATATTATAAGGAATAGCGTCATGCCTGTCAGTAAAAACATCAAAACTCTAAAGTAATCTTCTAAATCATATTTTAAAACAAAGTATGCAACTGGGATTAAAATATACAGGAACCAACAATAATACGGTATAACAAAAATCTCTAAAAATGGTATAGAGTAATCAAATGTTGTATCCATTACCGTATAATGTGTAGAATGAATCCCCTCAATTTTAAAGAACCAGGAGAGATAAAATATTGCATACAGTATAACCGGAATTACAACTCGGACTGTATCATTGATTCGTTCCTTGGTTATGGGACGGTCCTCCGGCTTAACAAATACTTGCTTCATTTTATATCACCATATAATTGATAAAAATATGGCTCCCTACTGCCATAACTACACTACGCTTTTAAATATAACGCACTAAAAACGAAATATCAAACAGTAAACTAAACAAAAATACTTAATTTTTTATTAAGAACAAGTGGATTTTGAACAATACCTTAAAGTCACACCATCAAAGCAAGCTTTTTTTCGAGACACTCCATAGAGATGTCATCGGATTTCATATATACTTCACCATCAGTATGAACCCATATTGGAAGTTCAGTTTTTATGCGTATCTTACGTGTCTTGAAATGGTATATCCCTTTTATATTGTAATGTTTTCCTGCATAGGCAAAAGGCATTGCAAGAAAAGAGCGTGGAACGGAGAGGTCTCCGATAACACATACATTAAAGTATCCATCATCATGGATGGCATCTGGAGCGAATTTGAATCCGCCGCCTTCATATGGATGTATCATAGCAGCTACAAACATGAAGTGGTCAAGGTGTAGAGTCTGACCGTCGTCCATTTCAATATCGCATGGGATCTTCTCGGCAGCAGCTATCTGTCTTATCGCAATTGCCAGATAAGTAAGCTTGCCAAGGCCTATTTTGTTTAAAAAGTTTTTGGTATCAGAAGCCAGAGCTTCTTCACATACAGCTGCATCAAATCCGATACCTGAGCTGACATCAAAATATCGTGTATCAGACAGATCAGTATCATGGAGTCTGGAAAGGGTCTTGGTCATGTGATTGTAATGGAGCTTGCCTATATCCACACGTCTGAGCTCTTTTCCTTCCAGGATCTTGTCCATGAGAGTCTCTTTATTACTTGGAAAATCCATATCTCTTACAAAATCATTACTTGAACCAACAGGAATATATCCCAAAAGGATCTTGTCAAAATCCTGAATCCCGGATATTACTTCATTGAGAGTGCCATCACCACCCATTACTACTAACTTGATAGGCAGCTCGTCTGGTTCAAAGTCTTTGCTTGTAAGCTTTGTAGCGATTTTAATTGCATGGCCCGGGCCATTTGTAAATACAACTTTATATGGGATGTTTGCAGATTTGAACTTTTCTTCTAATTTTCCCCAAATATTACCGCCACGACCAGAACGGGCGGATGGATTGATGATACAGTAATACATATTTTTTCCCCAGCTTTATGTACATGAAAATTTTTTTATTAAGTATAACATATTATGTGGCTTTTTTTATTATTATATGTTATGATTGCGAAAGTAATGCACTTTAGCACGTTGCATTGGCGCATTATAGGAAAGTGTAGTAACAAAGATTTATAGCGGAGGAAGTAAGGTATGTATTCATTGGATGAAGTAAAAAAGGTTGATCCGGAAATTGCCAAGGCGATTGAGGATGAGATGCAGAGACAGAACGATCACATTGAACTGATCGCATCTGAGAACTGGACAAGTAAAGCTGTAATGGCAGCTATGGGTAGCCCTCTTACTAATAAGTATGCTGAAGGTCTGCCAGGACACAGATATTATGGTGGATGCCAGGTAGTAGACCGGGTTGAGGAGCTTGCAAGAGAGAGAGCAAAAAAGCTGTTTAACTGTGACTACGCCAATGTTCAGCCACATTCTGGTGCACAGGCCAATCTTGCTGTGCAGTTTGCACTTTTAAAACCAGGTGATACTATCCTTGGAATGAACCTTAGCCAGGGTGGTCATCTTTCACATGGAAGCCCAGCTAATATTTCAGGTACATACTTTAATGTAATTCCATACGGTGTTGATGAGAACGGATTTATCGACTATGACGAGATGAAGAGACTCGCTGTAGAGCATAAGCCTAAGCTTATTATTGCCGGAGCCTCTGCATATTGCCGTACAATAGATTTCAAGAAATTCAGAGAAGCAGCTGATGCATGTGGAGCAGTTCTCATGGTTGATATTGCTCATATTGCCGGACTTGTTGCTGGTGGTGTACACCCAAGCCCATTCCCATATGCTGATGTTGTTACAACTACAACACATAAGACTCTTCGTGGACCAAGAGGAGGACTGATCCTCTGGAATCAGGAAGCTCAGGACAAGTACAAGTTCAACAAGGCTGTATTCCCAGGTATCCAGGGTGGCCCACTTGAGCATGTGATCGCAGCTAAGGCTGTATGTTTCAAGGAAGCTCTTGATCCTTCCTTCAAGACATATGCTGAAAATATCGTTGCCAATGCAAAAGCACTTGCAAAAGGCCTTATGGACAGAGGAATCCAGATCGTTTCAGGTGGTACAGACAATCATCTTATGCTTATCGATCTGACTAACTTTGATCTTACAGGTAAGGATGTTGAAGCATGGCTTGATGATGCACACATCACAGCTAATAAGAATACTATTCCTAATGAAAAACAGTCTCCATTTGTAACAAGCGGTATCCGCCTTGGAACACCAGCAGTTACAACTCGTGGATTTACTGTAGAAGATATGGATAAAGTTGCTGAAGCTATATCAATCGTAATTAAAGAAAAAGGTACTCAAAATGATAAAGCTCGTGCAATAATCAAAGAATTGACTGACAAATATCCTTTGATCTAAAACTATAAAATTGAATTGTATAAAAATAGCATTTCAGTATGTTAACTGCTGGAATGCTATTTTTTATTGCCATTATCCCATAGATAGTATGGAAATAAAAAATATCTGCGGCTTGAAGAGAAATATCGACTCTAAACCCTTTTGTCATAACATTTTCACATCATGATCCATTCATAATAAGAATTGTCAAAAAGATTTTGCATAATTGTGTGAAATGTATATATAATTTAAAAAGAATACAGAAAATATAATTAAAATAATTAAATAATCTAAAAAGATTAATTTTATTGCTAAAATGTATTGACAATTTCGAAACGTTTTTATATAATACAACCATAGAGAAACACAAGAGACGAAAACTTCGGAAAAGCCGAAAGAAAGGCAGGTACACTCCAAAAGGAAATTTAGCTTAAAATTTACAGAAAGAGAGGTACACTCCACCAGAAAGTTGATTGAGTTTCAGTATTTTATAATCATGACAGAGTCGAGTACATGACGAGTGGTGATCGATGGAGAAGAAATTGTTCCACCACCACAGCATAATGAATGCACCGGTTAATGGAAAGAGATGTCAAGAACTTGGAGGACGGTCCATTGGACACAGAATCGCGATTAGAAGAAACAGAAAGTATTAGAGAAAAGTGACGAGAGCCTAGTTATTGGTATTAGGGGCTTTCGTCACTTTTCTTTTTATGCTAGAATTTACATAGGAACTATGAAAAGAGTTCAGATGAGGGGAAAAAATGTCAGAAAGAAAAGAAAATCAAGATTTGGAAGAAAGAAGAGAGTTGCGCAGGCAACGAAGGATCCGTGCGCAGGTTACTGCGTATTTAATTTTTGCAGCTATTTTGATAGTTGTAGTAGGGGGTTGTATTTTAGGAGTAAAAGCCATAGCTTCTAAGCTTGGCGATATGAAAGCACAGCAGGAAGAAGCAATTGAACAGGCTCAGTTAGAGGCACAGGCCGCTATGGAAACTACAATTGCTCCACCAGAAGAGGAGACTGAAGAGGTTACTACTGAAGATGATATGTTATCTCAGATAGTAGATACCTGCATTGCAGAGATGCCTTTAGAAGATAAGGTAGCAGGACTGTTCTTTATAACACCTGAACAGCTTACAGGTGTAAATGCAGCAGTCAAGGCAGGAAGTGGAACTCAGGAAGCCCTTACACAGTATGCAGTTGGTGGACTTGTTTATTCTTCAAAAAATATAAGCAGTACAGATCAGATTTCAACAATGTTGTCACAGACAACAAGTATGAGTAAGTATCCGATTTTCCTTGCTGTATCTGAGGAAGGCGGAGATTTTAACGTAGTGGCAGATGCCCTTGGAACAGCCAGCTGTTCCAATGCTCAGGAGATTGGAACAACAGGAACATCTGATGTAGCTTATGATGCAGGTATCACAGTGAGCTCATATCTTAATATGTATGGTTTTAACCTCGATTTTGCACCATATTGTAACCTGTCAGATTATTCAAGATCATTTAATACAGATCCAACAGTTGCAGCTGATATGGCATCAGCTTTTTCCATGGCATTGGAAGACACAGGTGTCAGCTCATGTATGAAATATTTTCCGATATATGCTGATACTGATGATGGACTTGAGACTACAGACAAGACGTTAGAGGAACTTAGAGAAGCAGAGTTTGTACCGTTTAAAGTAGGCATTGAAAATGGTGTTGATATGATCATGATCAGCAATGCTTCTGCACCTCAGGTGACAGGCGATAATACACCATGTTCACTTTCTTCAGTAGTCATAAATGATGTTCTCAGAAACGAGCTTGGATATGATGGAATAATCATTACAGGCGAGCTTGGCCAGAGTGCAATATCTGATTACTACACTTCTTCAGAAGCAGCAGTCATGGCTATCAAAGCAGGTGCTGATATGCTCTATGTACCTGAGAATTTTGAAGAAGCTTATCAGGGAGTCCTTGATGCCATTTCAAACGGAGAGATCACAGAAGAGAGAATTAACGAATCTCTCGCAAGGATTTATAGAGTTAAATATGCTGATAAAATAGATAGTTAAATGAGTCAGCGGGGACGTATCAAAATGACTCATTGTGTGCAATGAGTCACCAGGGACGTATCAAAGTGACTCATTCTAATATGAGTAACCGAGGATGTATCAAAGAGAAGGTCAGTCTATGATAGTAGACTGACCTTCTCTCGTGTAAAGGAAAATTCTATTTCTGAAATTCAGTTTTTGTATAATATGTATCAAAATTCAATGCTATCAGATCAATGAATCAAACATTGATGATGTGCTGGTTCCGTAATTATAAGTTCCAAAAGGTGTATAGCTTGAACCTGAGGTTGAAGCAGCACTTGCAGCACCGCTCTCGATCAGGGAAGCTGCTGAGGATACCTGATAAGCATATCCACTACTACCGCCAAAAACATTTTTGACAGCTTCCATATTTGAAGCCTTAAGCTTGTCTGAATCAACTGACAATTGTCCGTTATTGCCTTTAGTGATACCTATCTGTGAAAGAGCATCCTCATAATTGGATGTAACCTTTTTCAGATAACTTGTCCTTGCGGCTACAGTACTATCACTTACTTTATCTGTACTGGACAAAAGAGCATTATAATCTTTTACAAAGCTATTCACAGCAGAAGCTATCTTGGATGAATTGTAATCAAAAGACGTCGTACCGCTTTCAGCATCCTTCACGTATTCTTTTTTGAATACAGTAGATGCGTCAGTGCCCTTTAGCTTATCAGCAGATTCCTGCAGGTTGTCTGATTTGGATACAACATTAGTGTAGGTCTTAGCTGCAGCTGTATCATTAAAAGGATTGGACTTTGTAACATCTGTACCCTTGCTGGTAGATTCTGTACTATCATCCGACTCCTCTTCCTCAGAAGCAACCTTAGTATAATAAGCCTTCACCAATTTACCATAGCTTCCATTACGTATACTTGCATAGTCTGAAAAAGAATTAGTAAGCGAATACAAATTATTTGAAGAATTACCGGACAAGCTACTAAACAAAGTCGAGTAATCCATATTAATATTTATTCCCATAATATTCACTCCTTTGAAATGATCGATCGCCGTCCTGGCATATTAGTTGCTACTGTTCACTTGTTTTATGGCAAGTTCCCAGTACTAATATATACACTACCTCTACTTAACTTATATCATGTCTTCTGCCTATATCCAATTAAATAAGCATTAAATGTTTGTAAAAATACATTGTAGGGCAGACGTGTAAAGACCGGCAAGCGGATGAATGCTTGCATTATTCCAACAACGCTATATTATACCTCGTTTACCCGGTAGTCGCGGGGGCTGCAACCGTAGAGACGGCGGAAGAGGCGGTGGAAAAAGCTGGTGTTGTCATAGCCGACCATTTCTGCAATATCCACTATGGGAATGTTAGTGGTCTTCAGGAGATGGGTGGCTTCTGTCATGCGTTTATTCTGAAGGAGTTCTTTGAAGGTGTGGCCTGTGTTTTTCTTTATAAGACGGCTAATGGTGTAATTGTCAGTGCTGTTAGCCTTGCAGAACTCTGATAGGGACGCTATGCGATATTCTTGCTCGATGTAGCGCAAAAGACTAAAGACAAGCTCCTGGTCATAGGATTTGTCTGATACATTGAGAAGATCTGTATAGTTGGTCAGATTTTGAAATAAAAGTCCCATGGTGGTCTGATTGAGGAGCTGCTGACCATTCTCGTTGTGCAGCATGTTCCAGATCATGTTCTCCATAAGGTTCTGGATTGGAAGAATGTCTGCTACATGAAAGTGCAGGTAGTTACTAAATGATCCCTCTTTTGTAAGACAGCCAATAATAAAGTCGCGGAGAGGATTTGGGTCACTTCCCATCATCTGGAAAGCAACATCAAAAAATTCAGGTAATATCATAAAATTAACAGCAATATCATATCTTCCGGCAGCCTCAATTTCCTGTTTTGCATGCTGGTTCATGAATAAAAGATCTCCCTGACGCAGAATTATCTTTTGACCATCGATTATGTGAGTAGTCTGCCCCTGGCACATATAGATAAATTCAACGTAGTTGTGAGTGTGCTCCGGAAAATGCACAAAACGAACGTGTGGGCGGATATCGATGAGCTTGCCGTCCTGCAATACTCTGTTGGAATCAATCTCATCATTTTCATCAGGAGAGTTCTTCTTATCTGAACTAAAATAGAAGGATCTGTTGATGGTTTTTTCACCATTGAGTATTGCCTGTTCTTCTTCGGTTATTCTTGATAATTCTGACAAAAGTTCTATGTTCATGTCTGCTCCATTTATAGAGGCAAGTAGGCTTTGCAATGTAGTCATCATAAAGGAGCCTATTTGCAGTATTTTTGACAAAAGTAGCAAAAAAGCATATTTTCTTGTGATCGAAAATAATAGAAAATGCGATTAAATATTAGTATATATCAGTATAATACCAGCAACTGCCATGTTGCAATAAAGGACGTATTTTTATTAAACTAAAGACCTTAATTTAGGTCAGATCAAATAGTAATATATATTTTAGTAGAAATGATCAGATGGCCGGTGTGGCAAATATGAGGGGGCTATGCCGGTCACTATTATATGATGTTAAAGGAGTATTACAATGAAGGTTTTAGATGCTGAATTCGCAAAAGGTTTTTGCAGAGTATGTGTGGACGGTTTTTACCAGGGATGGCATGAGAGAAATGGTGGAAACTTAAGTTACAGAGTAAAAAATGAAGAGATCGAATCTGTAAAGGAAGATCTTAAGGAAGATGGCGAATGGCTTGAGATTGGAACTACAGTCAAGGACCTTGCCGGCGAATATTTCATGGTAACAGGTTCTGGAAAATATATGAGAAATGTTGAACTTGATCCAGCTGCAAACGTATGCCTTATCAAAGTTGATGACGCAGGCGAAAAATACAAGATTGTTTGGGGTCTTGTAAATGGTGGAAAGCCAACATCAGAGCTTCCTTCTCATCTTATGAACCTTGAAGTATGCAAAAAGAGAAATGAGCAGATCCGCGTGGTATATCACTGCCACCCAGTAAACACAATTGCTCTTACATATGTACTTCCTCTTGATAGCAAGGTATTTACAAGAGAGATCTGGGAGATGGCTACTGAGTGCCCAATCGTATTCCCAGAGGGTATTGGTGTTGTTCCGTGGATGGTTCCAGGTGGAAGAGAAATCGCAGTAGCTACTTCAGAGATCATGAAGACTCAGGATGTTGCTATCTGGGCTCACCATGGTATGTTTGCATGTGGAACAGATTTTGATATCACATTTGGTCTTATGCACACAGTTGAAAAGGCAGCAGAGGTTCTTGTAAAGGTTCTTTCAATGACAGATTCTAAGCGTCAGACAATCGAACCAGATGATTTCCGTGCTTTAAATGAGCCTTTTGGCGTACAGATCAATGAGAAGTTCCTTTATGAGAAAAAGAGCAAAAAGATTGGGGAATACTAATGAAATATTATCTTGCTGTTGATATAGGTGCTTCTTCAGGCAGACATTTACTTGCTCATATGGAAGATGGAAAAATTGTATATGAAGAGATATACCGTTTTGCCAATGGAATGAATAAGGTAAATGGTCATCTGTGCTGGGACACTGAAACTCTTTTTACAGAGATAAAAAATGGCATGAAAAAGTGTGCCGAGATGTCAAAGCTGCCAGTCAGCATGGGAATTGATACATGGGGTGTTGATTACGTGCTTCTTGATGAAAATGATAGGGTTTTGGGGCCTACATATGGATATCGTGACAGCAGAACTGAAGGCATGGACGAGAAGGTATATGAGATAGTTTCAGAAGAGGAACTATATCAGAGAACGGGTATACAAAAAGCTATTTTTAATACAATATATCAGTTAATGGCCGTTAAAGAACAGGAACCTGAGAATCTTGAGAAGGCACAGTCACTTCTTATGATCCCGGATTATTTTCACTTCCTGCTCACAGGTGTAAAAAAGCAGGAGTATACTAACGCTTCTACAGGACAACTGTTAAATGCCAAAACCAATGATTGGGATTATGAGTTGATTGAAAAACTTGGATTCCCTAAGAGATTATTTGGAGAACTCTCTATGCCTGGAACTTTGGTTGGAGAGCTGTCTGAAAATATTCAAAAGGAAGTTGGCTTTAACTGCAAAGTAGTCCTTCCTGCAACGCATGATACAGGTTCAGCAGTTATGAGTGTTCCTTGTACAGATGAGAATTGCCTGTACATTTCTTCAGGTACATGGTCACTTATGGGCTGTGAGCTTGCAGAAGCTAACTGCTCAGCTGAGGCCAGAAAAGCTAATTTTACCAATGAAGGCGGTTATCAGCACAGATACAGATTCCTTAAGAACATCATGGGATTGTGGATGATACAGTCTGTTAAGAAAGAGCTTGAAGAAGGCTATGATTATCCGGGCAGAACTGATGGAGAGGATTACTCTTTTGCTAATCTGTGTGAAAGAGCTGCAAAAGAGAATATTACATCTGTTGTTGATGCCAATGACGGAAGATTCCTTGCACCGGAATCTATGATTGCAGAGGTTCAGGCAGCTTGCCGTGAAAAAGGATCTGCTGTTCCGCAGACTCCTTGGGAACTTGCAAAGGTTATCTACTCAAGCCTTGCGCTATGCTATAAGCAGGCTACCGAGGAAATTGAAAGCATCACAGGAAAGCATTTTGAATCTATCAATATCGTAGGTGGCGGTTCCAATGCAGTTTACCTCAACGAGTTAACTGCCAGAGAGACAGGCCGCGTTGTAAATGCAGGTCCTGGCGAAGCTACTGCCATCGGTAATCTTGGCGCTCAGATGATAGCAGATGGAGTATTTACAGATCTTACTGAGTTCAGAAAAACTGTATTTGACTCATTTGGAGTTAAGAGATACTAAATGAATAAGAGTCATCGGTGAGTGAGTCACCGGGGACGTATCAAAATGACTCATTGCATACAATGAGTCATTTTGATACGTCCCCAGTGACTCACTTTCTTTCTAGCAACATGTCAAAATATTCCCAAAACTGTCAAAAATCTTCCTAACAATGTAAGAGCTTACATGATATATTATTAAACAATATATGAGCCACGCACTAAGCACTCAATATATTATGGCACAAGCATAGAATGTAAGAGGTTACAGAAAAATAAAATAAAAGCGTAAATAATAGTGCAAAAATTACCGTTCTTTAATATATAGATGTAGAGAAATCTTTTACAGAAGTGAATCTTGATCATCTATTTAAGAGCTTTTATTTTTTGGCAAGACTGTAACCAAGGGAGGAGACCAATATGGCAGAACATGTAGTTAAAGAGGCACAGCGTTGCCTGCAGTGTAAGAAACCAATGTGTGTGGAGGGTTGTCCAGTCAAGACACCCATTCCGGAGATGATCAAACTTTTTCTGGATGGAAAAAGTTATGAAGCCGGAGAAAAACTCTTTCTCAATAATCCACTAAGTGTTGTTTGTTCACTGGTGTGTGACCATGACAGGCAGTGTGAGGGCCATTGCGTACAAGGTAGAAAAGGTACGCCTATTCACTGGTCAAGCATAGAAAACTACATATCTGAAGCTTATCTTGACAGAGTCGGATTTGACAATGTTACGAAAAAGGGACAGAAAGTTGCCATAATTGGCTCAGGCCCTGCAGGACTTACTATTGCTATCGAACTTGCAAGACGCGGATATGATATCACTGTTTTTGACAGCAGAGATAAGATTGGTGGTGTCCTCAGATACGGAATTCCGGAATTCAGACTTCCTAAAGCACTGCTTGACAGATATCAGAAAAAACTCCGTGATCTGGGCATCAAGTTCAGACCAAATACCACAATAGGTGGAGCACTTACAATAGATGACCTGTTCAGAGATGGCTATGAAGCTGTTCAGGTAGGAACAGGAGTATGGAGACCAAATACACTGGGTGTAGTAGGCGAGAGTCTTGGCAACGTTCATTATGCCATTGATTATCTTGTAAACCCTGATGGATATGAGCTTGGAGACAAGGTTGCCATCATAGGAGCAGGAAACGCAGCTATAGACGTAGCCAGAACAGCCATCCGTCATGGTTCCAGACAGGTGACAGTATATGCCAGAAGTACCAAGGCTGCAGCCAGCGAAAGAGAAGTAGACTATGCTATTGCCGATGGTGTTCAGTTTAAATATGGATATAATATCAAAAAAATAACAGACGAAGGTCCTGTGTTCACCAAGACTACCTTTGATGAAGAAGGAAATCCTGTATCATACAGTGAAGAAGCACTCTACAATGCAGATTCAACTATCATTTCCATCAGTCAGGGACCAAAGGACAAAATAGTAGCCTCATCTAATACAGAAATTGCTACTACCAAGAAAGGTCTTATCTGGACCAACCAGCAGGGCGAAACAACACGCGAAGGCGTATTTGCAAGTGGTGATGTAGTACGAGGAGCCAAAACAGTAGTAGAAGCGGTTCAAGCCTCCAAGATCGTAGCCGATGCAATGGATGAATATCTGACCCATAAAAGGGAAAACAGATCCGCAGGTGCGACAGCCTGAAAGCTAAAAAGGATAACCTATAAGGGTAAATTTACACAAAGCAGAGTGTAGATTTACCCTGTTTTTTTGCCTAGATGAGTATTGAAAAAACGAATACTTGGGCGTAAAATTTTGTTCGGCTAATTTAGTTTATAAAAAATTTAGAATTACAGGTGAGGACCTAAGATGGATCATGAAAAGTTGAAACCAATGTTATTTACTGCTCTTAAAGGATATACCAAAGAGCAATTCCTGAAAGATTTTATTTCAGGTATTATTGTGGCAATCATTGCACTGCCTCTTTCAATCGCACTTGCACTTGCTTCAGGTGTAGGACCGGAGGAAGGTTTGTACACAGCAATCGTTGCTGGTTTTATTATCTCATTTCTCGGTGGAAGTAGGGTACAGATAGCTGGACCTACAGCAGCATTTGCTACTATCGTAGCAGGAATTGTTGCAAAAAATGGAATGTCAGGACTTGCACTTGCTACTATAATTGCAGGTATCATTCTTATAATCATGGGTGTCCTTAAATTAGGAAGCCTTATCAAATTTATTCCGTATACAATTACAACAGGATTTACTGCAGGTATTGCTGTTACTATTGTGATCGGCCAGCTTAAAGACTTTTTCGGCCTGACCTATCCTGCAGGTACTACTACAATTGAGACTAGCGAAAAAGTTGTAGCAGTAGTCAAGAACTTTTCTACTATTAATATACAAGCAGTTATAGTTGGACTTGTTTGCCTTGCAGTACTTATTGTATGGCCATATATCAATCAGAAGATACCTGGATCTCTTATTGCAGTATTTGTTGGTATATTCATGGTCAAAGGACTTGGTATGGAAGTAAATACCATTGGTGATCTTTATACTATCAGTGGTAAGCTCCCAACATTTACAATGCCTGCCTTATCTCTTTCATCAGTCAGAGCTGTACTTAGTGATGCATTTACTATTGCAATACTTGCTGCTATAGAATCTCTTCTTTCATGCGTAGTTGCTGATGGTATGATCGGTTCAAGACACCGCTCCAATATGGAACTTGTAGCACAGGGTGTAGGTAATATGGCATCAGCTTTCTTTGGCGGTATTCCTGCAACAGGAGCTATTGCCCGTACAGCAGCCAACATTAAAAATGGTGGTAAAACACCAATCGCAGGAATGGTTCATTCAATTGTTCTTGTCCTTGTACTTGTAGTTTTGATGCCATATGCAGCACTTATTCCAATGCCAACAATTGCAGCAATCCTTTTCATGGTTGCTTACAATATGTGCCAGTGGAGAGCATTTGTACATCTGTGTAAGACAGCGCCTAAGAGCGATATTATCGTACTTGTCATCACATTTGTTCTTACAGTTGTATTTGACCTTGTTGTAGCTATTGAAGTAGGTATGTTACTTGCTGGCCTCTTATTCATGAAGCGTATGAGTGAAGAGACAGATATCAAGGGATGGAAATACTTTGATGAAGATAATGATCCGGATGCTATCGGACTTCGTCAGGTTCCAAAGGCTGTTCGTGTATATGAGATCAGTGGTCCAATGTTCTTTGGTGTTGCAGACAGACTTGCAGATATCACAGTCAAAGACTTTACTAAGGCGCTGGTTATCCGTATGAGAGGAGTACCTGCTCTTGACGCAACAGCAATGAGATCCTTGGAAGCTCTTAGTGACAGATGTGAAAAAAGAGGTATCACACTTATTTTCTCACATGTCAATGAGCAGCCAATGCGTACTATGGTAAAAGACGGCTTTATAGATAAGGTAGGAAAAGAGAACTTCTGTCCACATATCGATGACGCACTTGCAAGAGCAAGGGAAGTAGTTGGAGAGTAAAGACTAAAACGCTTTATCGAAATAAAGTTTCATTTGTAATTGAATAATATATAGCGTTCTTACATGTTTTTAAATGGTTTGAAATAAAATTTCATTACAATATAAACACTTTTTAAACAATCTTTATTGTATATAAATTAAATTTGAACTATATTTAAAATATGTAATGGGAACGCCCGCTATTATGAGCCCATAACAGAGTGAAAAGCACGCTGTTATTGGCTCTTTTTTTTATATCATAATTGGATCAGGAAACTCCTTTTAATTAAGGCAATTCAAGGCAGTGAAAATAGCAATTATAGCTATAGCGACATCACTCACAACTTACATCTTAGATAATTTCATAATACGGAACTGTTAACATAAACAATTAGAGAGGGGAATTGCTTTATGAGACACAATGTTTCTCGAATCTTTGCATGGATGATGACAATCGCCATGCTCGTTACCACATTTGGTAGCGATTTCGCTTCCATCAGAACTTTTGCCGAAGAAGCGAATGTGATTGTTGCTGAAGAGCAGCAGGCTCCTGTACAGGAAGAAACTGCTCCGGTTGATACCGTTCAGGAACAGCCACAGGAAGAAAATACTTTACAGGAGGAGACTCCTGTTCAGGAAGAAGTGGCAGAAGTTAATCAGGAAGAAACTCCACAGACTCCAAATGTAGAGTCACAAGAAAGTGCACCAGCAGAGGTGCAGACTGCGTCAGATGGTGCAACTGTAGATAACTCTGCAGTAGTTGATGAAGCAGTATCAGCTACATCAGCTTCATCAGAAGACAATGCAGACGTAGCAGTATCAGCTTCTTCAGAAGATGTTGCAGCTGACATTGCATCAACAGAAGCTTCAGTAGAAGAGGAAGAAGTAATTGAAGAAAAGATAGTTACAATTACTTACAAGGCTACTCTTGGTGGATCTGTATCCAGGTCTGAAGAAAAAGTTGATATTAATAAGAAAGATGCCAAGTTTGAAGGAGCTGTTGCATCAGCAAAGAGATATTACAATTTCTTATATTGGAAAAATGAGAATGGTGATATCGTATGCTACAATGCAGAATTTGCTCCTGGCGAAGTAACAGAGGATGCTACTTTCACAGCTATCTTTGAAAAGACAAGTGAGATGCCAGCCCAGAGCTTTACTGGTGGAGCTGGTGGAATCCATGTTGAAGTAAGCGCTGATGAGGGAATATTCCCTGCAGGCACAACAATGGTAGTAACTTCTGTTTCAAGTAAAGATGCTATGGATGCAGCTACAGCAGCAGTTGGTGATAGTGCAAAAGATGCTGTTGGTGTAGATATTTCCTTTAAGAATGCAGAAGGCGAAGAAATCGAGCCTGCAGATTCTAAGAATGTACATGTAGTATTAAAACTTCAGAATGAACTTGAAGGTGATAATTTTGCAGTTGTCCACAAGGATGATACTGGTAATGTAGAAGAAATTGCACAGGCTTCAGCAGACGGCGCAGAATTTGATCACAATCAGTTCTCAATCTTCATCGTTGTTTCAACAAATGAAGATGACCATGAAAATAATGCTGTAGCTACATATACATTCTATACAGATGAAAGTTATGAAACAGTATTTAACACGCAGAGCGTTAAGACTGGTGATAAACTATCAGATCCTGGTATTCCATCTATATCAACAGGTGAAGAATTTGAAGGCTGGTTCTATGAGAAAGATGGTACAGAAGTCAAGCTTTCATTTGAAGGATCAGCACTTACAGTTGACAAAACTGAAGAATATAAAGTTTATGCCAAGATCAGAACAACATATTATATAACATTTATAGGTGCTTCAGGTGAAGTTGCTTATGTTAAGAGAGTACCGGCTGAGAAAGGTGCAGAAGCTCCAGTTTCTATTACAAATGGCTATACACCAAAGAAATCAACTCAGGCATTCCTTGGATGGTCTTTAGTAAAAGATGATCAGGATAGCATAGTTACTGAAGTTGATGCAAGTGACGAAGCTCAAAGAAAGCTTTATGCGATTGTAGTAGATGCTTTCTGGATCCATTTTGAAGAAAATGATGATACTTATGAAAATGGCGTAGTTGTTGCAACAGGTGGCGCAAGCTATACAAGCCCTATTTATGTAATGGATGGAGAAAAAGCAACACAGCCTGCAGATCCAACCAGAGAAGGATATTCATTTGATGGATGGTTCTATGGTACCAAGAATGATGATGGATCTGTAACACTTGGTGAAAAGTTTGACTGGAATACAATTATTGATGAAGATATTACTCTTTATGGATCATGGACAGCCAATTCTACAACTAAGTATACAGTTATCATATGGCAGCAGAAGGTTACAGACAGCAAGTCATTAACTGATGATAGTGCTAAAACATATGACTATAAGGCAAGTTATACTCTTGAAGGTGAAACAGATTCAACTATCGCAGAATCTGATATCGCAAGTTATGAGTCACTTGCAGAGACTGGATTCCATTATAGCTGGTTTGAAATCGTAAGAATGAAGAATGGTGTAAAGACACCAACAGATAAGATAAGACCACAGGGTGATACAGTAGTTAATGTTTACTATGATCGAGATCTTATCACTATTGAATGGTGGTATTACTCTAATAGAAACTGGCATAACGATTATCAATCCTACACAGGACTTTATGGACAGACACTTGAATTTAATAATTATACCTGGCCAAATACTATAGGTACAAAGGACTATGACTGGTATACATCATATTCAGAAAATTGGGATGGTGGATATAGCCATGCCGGAACACATGTGACATTCCTTGATACATTCTTTGAAAATCAAATATTGTTTGGATTTAGTGGAGGTAATGGATCCAATTATATCAGACACTATAAGCAGGATATATATGGTAATTATGATGCATCAAATCCTACAAACTACACTATTGAAAAGAATGCAAAGTGGACATTTACCAACAAGTACAATGGTTTTACTGTAAAAGAATATTACCACGGTAAGAATTATCCAACTAACTCCAGCAGGTGGACACAGACCAGTGATGGCGAGTCTATCGAAATGACTAACAATCTGTATATTCATTATGAGAGAAACAAGTATGCGTTAATATTTAAGGATAATTTCCAGGGCGTAACTTCTACAGTAAGCGCAGATGAAAAATATGATGCAATTCCATATGAAATGCCACTTACAGATTATAAGGCAGATGCACCAAAGCTTGCGGATAGACCTGGTTACACATTCGTTGGCTGGTATGAGGATCAGAATGGACAGACTCCATTTGACTGGTCATCTACAATGCCTGCAGCAAATAAAGTAGTTTATGCTTATTATCAGCCTGTAAGATACAATGTCATTCTTCATCCAGACGGCGGTACTCTTATATCAACACAGAGTGATAATTTCAATCTTGACTATGGTAATAGTGTTTCACAAGAATCACTGAATAAGACAACAAAGGCTGGCTTTGAACTTATTGGTTGGTTCGATGCAGATGGAAACGCATATTCATTTGATAAGGTAACTGGACCAGCTGTATCTCAGGATGAAAATGGCGCATGGTGGGGAGCTCCTATACACCTCTATGCAAGATGGAGAAATCCTGGAACAATATCTGTTTATTATGAGGCTGGTGAACATGGTTCAATAGCAACACAGCCGGATACATATACATATGCAAGTGATTCTTCAGCTGTAGTTGGACCACCTCCAACAACAATTGATAGTGAGTACATCTTTATCGGATGGACACTTGTAGGCGAAGCAGCAGGTAAAACATATTATCCTAATAATAGCTTTGTTCTGGCAGATGGAACTGTAGAGTACAATGATCCTGAAAATCCTACACACGGAACAGTAACACTTCTTGCTAAGTACGAAAAGATAGGCGGACCAGGATCTAACGAAACAACAACAATTACATACGTTGCCAATAATGGAACAACTGATACAGAAGTAGTTTCTAAGAACGCAGCAGGTAAAGATTTAAGAGTCAACGAATCTGTTGTAGCACTTGGTGCTGATACATTTACATATGAAGGATATGAATTTGTAGAATGGAATACAGCAGCAGATGGCAATGGATTCTCAGTAGCAGCCGGAACTCAGTTCATTGCAGCTGATAATAAAGACTCTGCAACTGAAAGTACAAATACAAAAGCAAATAAACTGTATGCAATCTGGCAGAAGACTTACAAGATCACATATGAACTTACAGTTCCTGCAGGAGAGACAGCAACAACACCTGCAGAGGTGACCGGATTATTAGATGGCGATACAAGAGCTACTGCAGCAGCACCTGAGATTACAGGATATAGCTTTGATGGATGGTACAACGGTGATACTAAGGTAACTCCTGGCAGCAATGTAACAATTGAGGGCGCAGACATCCTGCTTAAAGGCTCATATATAGCAGATGAATTTGCTTATACAGTTAAGCACGTTGATAAAGCTGATAATACAAAAGAACTTGCAACAGCAAATACAGGTGTTAAAGCTTATGGCGATACACTTGAAGCTGAAGGATTTATCAAGAAAGATATTACAGGTTATACATATGACAGTGATTCAGGTGATATTACAATATCAACTGATGCGACAGCCAATGTAATTACTATCTACTATAGTAAGAAAAATAACCTTAAGTATACAGTTCACTATTATGTAGATGGAACAACCACAACAGTTCCTGGACTTACTGATAAAGAATTTACA
>SVGC01000005.1:13264-55465 GCA_015056495.1 Butyrivibrio sp. | reverse complement strand
ACCTTAAGTATACAGTTCACTATTATGTAGATGGAACAACCACAACAGTTCCTGGACTTACTGATAAAGAATTTACAACAGCAGAATTTGGTAAGACTTATACAGAAAATGCTACACCTGTAACAGGATACGATATTGTATCAGCAGTAGATCAGGATGGAAATAAGACAGAAGGCGCGACATCAGTTACAGTATCGTTTGTAGACACAGATGCTGATCTGGAAGTTATTTTCTACTATGCTTTAAGGACAGATCTGAGTTATACTGTCAACTATCTTGAAAATGGTACTAATGCAGTATTGAAGACTCCTGATACAGTAACAGATCAGACCTTTGGAGATACAGTAAGTGTTGAACCAAATCCAGATAAGGACCCTATAGATGGTTATACACGTATAACAGCATCTCCTCAGAGTTTAAAAATTGCAGTTACAGGTAATGTTGTTAACTTCTATTATGAAAAGAGAACTGATTATGATTACATAGTTCACTATTATAAAGAAGATACAACAACCAAGGTTGCAGCTGATAAGGAAGTTAATAACAAGACTTATAATGATGAGTTTACAGAAAGTGCAATAGCAGTTGATGGCTACACAGTAAGCGGTGATACTACTAAGACATTCAATCTTGACGAAGATGGTAAAGAAATCATTTTCTACTATGTAGAACGTGAAGACCTCAGCTACACAGTTGAGTATCGTGATGTAGATACAGATGAAACAGTTGCAAATACTAAGTCAGTCGCTAATGTGAAGTTTGGTTCAACCCAGACAGAAAATGCTATTGAAGTAGTAGGCTATGAACTGGATGAGTCTTCAGAAGAAGAGCAGTCAATCGTTATAGGAACTGACCTTACTAAGAATGTTATCATCTTCTATTACAAGAAGAGAGCAGATCTTAAATACACAGTTCACTACTATGAAGAAAATACAGAAGATAAGGTAGCAGATGATAAGGTAGTTGAAGATCAGGTATTTGATACTGAGATTACAGAAACAGCAATTGATGTAGATGGCTATACAGCACTTGCTCCAACATCACAGACAATTACAATAGCTGTTGAGACAGAAGAAGTTAAGAATGAAATCATATTCTACTATGCTAAGAGAACAGACCTTGAATACACAGTTCACTATTACCTTGAAGGAACAACAAACAAGGTACAGGCTGACAAGGTTGTAGAAAATCAGACATTTGGCGATACAGTTACTGAGACACCTGATGATATCAGCGGATATTACATCGTTGATGATACAGCTCAGACAATCACAATCTCAGCAACAGAGACAAATGAGATTATCTTCTACTACAATGTAGTAAGAGGAATCACACTTCAGGCTATTGGCGGCACAACAACATATAGCGCTGAAGAGCACAATGTTGAAGGATTTACAGTAAGTGTAGCTGATACTACTGGTATTATTGGAAGGATCGCAGGATTCTTTAGTGATCTGTTTGGATTATCAGTAAATGCTGCTAATGTATCTGATAAAGAAGGTGACAACACATTCACAATTGATGGTGTAACATACACAGTTGAAGGAGTAACATCTTCTGCAAAGGGTACAATTGCAGGTACCTATCCAACAGCATTTGACGGAGAGGCAGTTATCCTGTTAGACGGCGAGGATGTGACAGACAGATTTGTTATCAGCTATGAGACAGCTGATCTCGTGATCAACAAGAGAAAGGTTACATTTACATCCGGAACATCATCAAAAGCATATGATGGCAGCGCACTTACAAATAGTAATGTAGAAATAGGAGGCGACGGACTGGTTGGTGACGATTCAGTTACATTTACAGTAACAGGATCACAGACAGCAGCCGGATCATCACCTAACTACTTTACATTTGTAATCAACGGTAACGCTGATAGCTACGAAGCAAGTAAGGTTGAAGGTACACTTACAGTAACACCAGTAGGCGGTCCAACACCACCTACACCAACACCTCCAGTTACAGTACCTGATGCACCGGTTCCACTTGCAGCAACACCTACAGCAGTTCCTGCAGTACTTGGTGCTAACAGAGAGCAGGTAGCAACAGAAGGCCCTGCAGTTCTCGGTGCAAGACGTGGAAGAACAGACGACACAACCAATACAGGTTTCAGACTTGCAATCATCATGGTATGTGCCGGTGCAGCATCAATCCTCGCAGCCCTTGGCAAACGCAAAGGAAAAGATGCAGAATAATTAAGCTTTTATCGTAATTCATATAGCAAAACCCTTTTCACAAAAGCAGGCGGAAGATCCAAAATCTTCCGCCTGCTTTGCATTTTAGAAATATATACAGAAGCTAAAGAATATAAAGGGTTTATAAATAGACTATTAAGAAAACCTTAAGCAGCAAGGGTTTCAAGGTGGTGAAATTTTATTTCACAACAGTAGGAAGGGTTTTGGTGCATGGTTTATTGATTATAGCATTTTGAAATTTTATATTATAGGTAAGAAGAAATCTAAGGAACGCCCGTTACATTGAGCCTTGATTTAGTCGATTTGGTCCGACTAAGTTGGGCTCTTTTTTCATCTGAAGTGGAAGGCTCCATTGAAATTAGAAACTGTTAACCCATAAACAATTTTTGAGAAAGAGGGGAATTGCTTATGAGAAACAACACTTCAAGAATCTTTGCATGGATAGTCACAATCGCCATGCTATTCACAACTTTTGGAAGCGACATCGCTTCTATCAAAATTTTTGCGGAAGATGTGGCAGTTGCACCAGTAGAAGAAGCTGCACCAACATCTGATCCGGCACCAGTACAGGAGGAGGCTCCAGCAGAAGATCCCGCACCGGTAGAAGAGCCTGTTCAGGAACCGGTAGTAGAAGAGCCTGCACCAGAGCCTGTACCAGTAGAAGAACCAGTTCAGGATCCTTCACAGACACCTGCTGAAGAAGTGCCTTCAGAGCCTGCAGCTCCAAATGCAGAATCAGGTGAACAGCCACCGGCAGAGGTATCATCTGATAATGCAGCTGAGCTCACTACTAATGTTACTGAAGGTACCAAGGATCCAACAATTGAAGGTGACATAGAAGCAGAGGATGCATCCGATGCAGCAACATCAGCTTCATCAGAAGAAATTGCTGCAGATGCAGCAACTACAGCTTCTACAATTGTTGAAGAAAAAGAGCCAGAGAAAGAAATACAGTTTTCAAAAAAAGAATTCCATGGATCAGCTGGCGGAGTCACTGTATCAGTTAAGGCAGATGAAGGAGCTTTCCCTGATGGTACAGAGATGTCAGTATCTTATGTAGATTATTCAACAAGAGAATCTATCAAAGAAAATGCAAGCCAGCAGCTTGGCGCAGATACAGAAGTAGTTGATATTGTAGCTGTAGATATTACTTTTACCTATGAAGGCAATGAGATACAGCCAACTGACAACTCCAAAGTACATGTAAGCCTATCAACAAGAACAGTTTCAGGTGAAAATCACGAAGTAATACACGTTAGTGATAACGGAAATATAGACCAAATACAAGGCGCTGGTTCCAATGGCGCAGAATTTGAATCAAGAGGTTTCTCAATCTATGCGATCATCGGTACAGATGGCGTGGATGAGGATGGAAGAGATGAAGTAAGACTTACTTATGAATTCTACAATGATGACAATGCGCTTTTATACTCACAGATCGTAATAACCGGTGATACACTGACAAAACCAGAAGATCCTAGTTCAACTCTTGGAACCAAGGTTTTTGAAGGATGGTATACAGAGGCCGGCGAAGCATTTACCGGATTTGGAACAGTTGATACCAGTGATTATGAAGATGATACAACTATCAAGATATATGCACAGTATAAAGCAGTTTATACTATCACCTTATATGGTGAGAAAATTGACGACAGCAGAGTAGTAGCGTCAGTTATCAAAGTAGTTGTTGATGAAAATACTGATATTGATATTTCTGAAGTAAAGATAACTCCAAATGAGTCTGGTTATAAGTTTGTAGGATGGTCAGAAGATGAATCTGCAACAACTGCAACCTATACCAAGAAGATAGCTCAGGTTAACGGCGATATGTCATTGTATCCTGTAGTACTTAAAGCATACTGGGTACACTTCGATGAAAATGATGTAGCTCTTGGAAACGGTGCTTCATATACACCAGCTATATATGTACTTGAAGGTGAGACAGCAGCAGATCAGTTACCACCTGATCCTCAGTTTAAAGGCTACAAATTTACCGGATGGTACAGAGAAGCTGAAGCAGAAAACCTGTTTGACCTGGAGAATACACCTATTACAGATAACATAACACTTTATGCTGGATGGGAAGCTGATCAGACTACATATACAGTTATCATCTGGAAGCAGAGTGTTAATGATGATAAGGATGCTGCTGAAAAGACTTATGATTATGAAACATCTGAATCACGTACAGCACTTGTAGGCCAGACTGTTAATTCTACAGCAGAAGACAGAGGCCATACATATACAGGTTTCAGATACGGCACAGCTGATGAAGATGTAGAGGTCAAGGCAGATGGTTCTTCTATAGTAAATGTTTATTATGACAGAATCACTGTTACAATCAGTTTTTACAAAGGTGATAACCCTTCCTATTACGACGTAGGTTTTAACCGTGTTTTAGCTGTTAGAAAAGGACAATGGGATAATGCACATAACTTTACAGGCCTTTATGGACAGACTTTTGCCAAATATAACTATACATGGCCAAAGGTTGAGACCTGGAGAGAAGAAAAGACAGCTGCAAGATCAGGAAATACAAATATTGAATATCCATCTGGAAAAATACAGACTATATTGACACAATTTGTAGTTAATCCAGCTGACGAAACAGATTCAGTTGATGAGCATGGAAATATTACTTATACCCTGTATTCAGTTTCTGATGCCGGTAATTATACAGTATATCATTACGTAGAAAAAGTAGATTCAACCAACCCTGATAATCCAAATAATTATCAGCTTATGGCTCAAACAAGCAGTTCAGGAAGCGGTACATTCTACTTTAGTAACAAATTTAACGGATTTGAAGTATACGCATATAAGATAAAAGCAAATGGCAATTTTACCAAGATAAATGGCGCTGCAAGTGTAGAATATTCAGGAAATTTGTATATTTATCATACAAGAAATAAATATGATCTGACATTCCTGAATGGCTCTGCTGAACATGTAGTAGATACCTTGAATGTTCCATATGAAGCACTTCTTGGTAACATATCAGGAAAGCCTGACTATAGCTCACTCACATATCCAGGCAACTCTAATGAGGCCGAATATTATGAGTGCGTAGGATGGTTTGCAGATCCTGAGTGCACATTATATGTATCCTTTACAGCTCTTACAGATGAGGAAAAAGCAGAACTTAAAGAAAATTGGGAGATCAACTATTTTACAACTTATTCAGAGATGCCATGTAACAACCTGGTAGTATATGCAGGCTGGAAAAAGAAATGGTTCAAAGTAAGACTGGATGGAAATGGCGGAACAATCCCTGCACAACAGGAAAGCAGAGATTTCTGGATTGAATATTCCAAGACAGTTGATGACACTCATCTATCAAGAACAACCAGAGACGGTTACGTTCTGGCAGGATGGTATGAAGTAGATTACAATGCAACATCAGACGAGTACACTTATGATAAACCGTGGGATTTCGAAAATGGCGTAACTCACTATATGAAGCTCATAGCAAAGTGGCTTACGACAAGTGCTCTTACAGTAGAATATGATGCAGCAGAAGGAAGCGGAGCACCGGAAGATACTAAAGAATATAATGATGGTGCTGTAACAATTGTTAAAGCAGCTACCACAGCTCCTGAAGGTAGTGTATTTGCAGGATATATCATTAAAAATGATAATTCAGGCAAGATCTACATGCCGGGCGAGAAGTTCACAGTTTCCTCTGAATATGCAGAAGGTAATGTAGTAACACTGATAGCTCAGTACTCTGAACTTACAAAAGAAAAGACCAGCATTACATTCTATGCTAATAATGGAACAACAGATTACGAAACAGTTGAATTTGAGGTAAATTCAGAGATCAAGACTCTTCCGGCCAATAAGTATACTAACGGTAACCTCGTATTTATAGAGTGGAATACCAAGGCAGATGGTACAGGAGAAGGCTACGAAGCAGATAGAAGTATATCTGCCAACAATAAGGATGTTCCTAACAGACTCTACGCAGTATGGAGCATAGCGATCGAAGTAACTATTCCTGATCAGGAAAGAGTATATAACGCACAGGCTCAGGAATATGACATCGCAGAAGTTACAGTAAATGGCCTTCCAGATAATTACACATATACAGTAGATTGGAAAGATGCAGCTGTATCAGCAACAGACGTAGCGGAAGGAACAATTCCGGTAACCCTGGCAATGTTAGACATAACGATCAAAAATAACGCATTTAAGATCATACAGCCAACTATTTCAAATGTAACTGAAGGAAGCTTCAAGATAACTCCTATTGAACTGACAGTAAAGACAGAAGGTGCAAGTAAATCCTATGATGGACAGCCTTTGACCAATGAAGATGCATCAATAATTGGCCTCCTTGAAGCAGATGAAGACAAGGCTGAGATCACAGCAACTGGCAGTCAGCTCAATGCAGGCAGCAGCAGTAATACATATGAACTTAACTGGACAGATGAGACAGTAGCTAAGAACTATATAGTGACTACAAAAGAACTGGGAACACTGGAAGTTGAACAGCTCAAAGTAAAACTTACATCTGCAGATGACAGTAAGCCATATGATGGAACTCCATTAACTAATGACCATGTAGATATAGAAGGAGATCCAATAGTTGAAGGTGAAATTACAGATATCAAAGCAACAGGATCAGTTACATACGTATCAGAAGGTGAAGTGGTCAACAAAGTAGTATACACTACAGGAGAGAACTTCCTGGAAGTTAACTATGAAATAACAGTAGTAGAAGGAAAGCTCAAGATTACAGACAGAAGTAACAAGTATTCTATAACAGTAACCTCCTTTGGCGGAACTGCTCAGTATGACGGTAATGAGAAATACGTTGAAGGATACGGAGTATCAGTTGATGAGACAGAGTATTCACTGCTGGATACTATAACAGATATATTCGCAACACTTACAGCAAGTGCAGCAGATAATGTTACAGAGGAAGGTGATCCATCCAAGACATTTACAATAAATGGCATCGCTTATGAGATATCCGGCCTGGAAGCTGGAGCAACAGGAATAGAAGTTGGTACATATCCTGCAGAATTTGTAGGAACAGCCAAAATTACAGAAGTTGAGACAGGTGAAGATGTAACAGCACAGTTTACAATCAACAGAGTAATAGGCAATCTGGAAATCACACCTGTGGACGACCCAGACCCAACCCCAGATCCTACACCAGACCCAACCCCAACTCCAACCCCAACTCCAACCCCAACTCCAGATCCTACACCAACACCGGGTCCAACCCCTACACCTACACCTACACCAGTAGTGATTGTTGCTCCTCCAACTCCTCTGGCAGCAGTTCCAGTAGCAGCAGGTGATGTACTTGGTGCAAGCCGTGACCAGCTAGTTTCCAGAGCATCAGTTCTCGGCGCAAGGCGCGGAAGAACCGACGATACTACCAACACCAGTCTAAGACTTATGATCATACTGGCATGTGCTATATCAGCAACATTCCTACTGACCATAGGCAGACTAAAAAGAAGATAACGTCAACTAAAAAACTCATATAGCAAACCCTTTTTCAAAGAGGCAGGTGGATACCCTCCCAGAGGCGCCACCTGCCTCTTTCCCTATGTATGGAGTCCATTCCTCATCACCGTCTTTGTTACTGGAGCGAGCTGTTAGCGAGTGAACAGTAACAATAAAGTTTGGATGATTTAGTAAAAAGAGTTGTGGGATATTGGGAGATTATATGTTAGAATATGGATGATTTCCTATTCGAGGGGCAGCAAAGTAGAGACATGGGTGGAAGACGGATATGGAGAGTATTTTTTAAACAATAAAGGAAAAAGTATTGTTATGGGTAAACCAAAACTGATTCTTAATGTTAAGATGTTGGGAAGCTTTTCCATGACAAGTGGAAGAAAAGCTATTGTACTTGGAAGAGGCGGGGCCACCTCTAAATATCTGCAGTTGCTGCAGCTTTTGTGGTTAAATTCTGAAGATGGAGTATCAAAAGAACAGATCGTTGAGGCAATCTTTGATACTGAGAAATACTCCAATCTCAACAACAGCGTCAATAATCTGATTTATCAGCTCAAGAAGCAATGTACCAATGCAGGGCTTCCTGACTGCAATTATGTTGTGCTTAGAAATGGCAAGTATTATCCGGACCCTGAGATAGAAGCTCATATTGATGTAAATACTTTTTATGAGCTTGCAGCTCTTGCCGAGAGTGAGAGCAATCCTAAGAAGCGTCATGAGCTTCAGATGGAGGCTATTGATATATATAATGGAGTATTGTTGCCTGATATCAGTACACGTATGTGGGTCATAACAGAGAATCTCAGGCTTCTTGATACATTCCAGGTGGTAGTAAATGAAGCTGCAGAGTACAGCAAGAGCAATAATGAATTTGATGAGATGTATTCCATATATGAAAAGGCTTCAAGGCTATATCCTGACAGAGAATGGCAGGTTGGGATGATAGATGCTCTTATGTGTAAGGAAGAATACACTCAGGCTTATAAATTGTACAACCAGACAGTTCGTTACTATTCTGATGAAATGGGAATACCACCTTCAACCAGAATGTTGGAATGCTATGAGCGCATGAGCTCCAGGATCTTCAATAATGAAGGCAATATTGAAGATATCCAGGGACAGTTTTTTATGGCTCAGAAAGAAACTCATAATGACGAAGGTGCCTATAACTGCTCATATCCTGGTTTTATAGATGCTTACAATGTTCTTAGCAGAAATATGGAACGTACAGGCTATTCAGTATATCTGATGCTCTGTAATGTGCTTGATTACAAGGGACAGCCTATTCATAATGCTGCCAAGTTAAAAAATGCATCACATATCTTAAAGCAGGCTATTCATAATGCTCTAAGAAGTGGAGACACTTATACTAAATACAGTGATTCACAATTCCTCATACTGCTGGTGGGAACCAGTCAGGAAGACTGTGACACGATTTTCAGACGTTTGAATAATGAAGTCAAGAGGCTCAGTAAAAAGAAGTTCGGTATTGTATATACGGTGACATCTTTAGCTGAATTGAGAAGCGCCTGACTGTTCTGATAAAAAAGTTGAAAAAAAAGATAGATTATTATACTTTTTGTGATCATAAAAGTGTTATAGTGTATGTATGGATTTAAATAAACGGTAATACGTACACGCCTGTTTTTGCTTGAGGGGGTAAAAATGGAAAAAGGTGGAATAGCGGACATGAGTGTAACGCAGTATAAACTGTTTGCACCAAATCTGATCAGTATCTGTATTGATTCAAATGGTGATGGTGACTATCAGGGCTGCATATGGCAGCAGTATGATCAGGAGCCTGTTACATTTGACAGTATGATAGATATGATCATTCAGATGGACAAATTATTTGATGAATGGGGATTTCCTCAGGCAGCAATGAAGACAAGGAGCTTTGTAAATGAAGTATCTGCTCCTAAAAAAGTCAACATCCTTGATAAGAGCAAGAAAGTTGAAAAGCTTGATGTTCAGGGTAAAAATGGCAAATGTGGAACTTTCATAGTTCATGTGAAATTCAGACAAAATGCATCCTGGCAGGGCGAAGTGGTCTGGAAGGAACAGAATAAACGTGAACATTTCAGAAGTGTTCTGGAGCTTATCAAGATGATAGATTCAGCTTTGGAATGGACCTTTGAAAAAGAAGATAAAAAAACAACAGTTTCTTGAAAAGTTAGGGACAGCGTAGTTATTGATTTTTAATAATTACAGCTGTCCTTTTTCATTGTCTATTATTATACGATATTTTATAATAAAAATTATCGGGACGTTATTTTGTTTGGATTGTATTCCAAGAGGTACGTTATATGGAACTGAAAGACATAAAAAATGTAAGCGTTGAAATATATAAAGGTCGTGCATTTTTTGCCATCCATCGTGGTAGTTATAAATATAGGGACATATTGTATGTACGCAAGAACCTTTCTACAGAACTTATATCAGAGGATGACAATTATTTTATCCTTGGACTGATTGATAGTAAGGCAGGTAAGGTAGGTAGCCTTACTGCCATGAGAGTTGATGACAAGATCAAGATCAAGGTACAACTCACGGACCATACTTATAACAGAGTGGCTGTGATACTTCCATCTGACAGATCAGAACATTTCTATGGTTGTGGTGCAACCTATTCCAAGTTGGATCTAAAGGGTGAACGTGTCAGGATATGGTCTGCAGAACACCAGAATTCCCTAAGACTTGCCAAAAAAAGCATTCGTGAAAGAGTTCATGGTGTAGATGCTGACTATCTGGAAAAATTTGGGAAATATGAATCCTATTTTGTTCAGCCAATCTGCGTCTCCAGTAAAAAATATTTTATCTTTGTTGATACTTCAAAATATATGGAATTTGACTTTAGGAATGAAAGGTCAAGTAAGATATTTATGCATGGCAGTGCTGAAATAGTTATAGGCTCAGCCTCAAGCTATGAGAGAATTGCTACTATGATCAGTGAAATAGTTGGAAAAGCCAGTATTCTTCCGGATTGGATATATGATGGGATGATACTGGGGATCCAGCGTGGAGTTGATGAGTATAAGAGAAAACTCCAAAGGATAGCAGGAAGTAACATGGCTGTTAAAGCTATATATTGCAGAGACTGGTCCGGATTTATCAAAACGGAGTATGGTTATCATGTTAATTGCAACTGGTCAGTGGATACCAAGCTATATCCCAATCTTCGTGGTGAGATAGTCGAGCTTCATGAAAATGGCATGAAATTTATAGGCTATATAAATCCTTTTATAATTTACGGAGGCGAATTATTTAAAGAGGCATCCGAAAAAGGATATCTTGTAAAAAATGAAAGAGGAAAGGATTATGTCATCAAGATATTGTCTTTTTTCATTGGAATGCTTGACCTGACTAATCCACAGGCCTGTACCTGGTTTAAAGATATCATTAAGAACAATATGGTTGATATAGGTATGGATGGCTGGTTTGCAGATTATGGAGAATATCTGCCTGTAAATTGCCAATTGTATGATGGCTCAGATCCATACGAAGCTCATAATAAATGGCCTCTGTTGTGGGCCAGATTAAATCGTGAGGTTGTTGTTGAATGTAATAGAGAAAGAGATATAGTCGTATTTTCAAGGTCAGGGTTCATGAATAGTATACAGTATTCTTCTATGATGAATACCGGATATCATCACGTAGACTGGTCCAAGGATTATGGGCTTCCAAGCGCTATTCCTGCAGTATTATCTATGGGCCTTAGCGGTTCTGTATTTAATTTTTTTGAGATAGGCGGACAGATTGCAACCAAGCAGATGACCAGAACTGATGAAAATCTTATAAGATGGGCAGAGATGGCAGCTTTTTCACCATTGATGTTTACAGAGGAAGGTAATTATCCTACTAGAAATTATCAGTTTGATGATAGCGATGAAATTCGAAAAAATATCAGCATAATGTCAAGGATACATGTACTTCTTGGAGATTATTTAAAACTACTTGAACGAGAAGCTATAGAGCAGGGATTTCCTATGATCAGGCCGCTTTTTTTCCATTATGATGAGGAAAAAGCCTATACAGAGAAATATGAGTATATGCTTGGAAGAGATATTCTGGTTGCACCTGTTATTGAAGAGGATAATGTGGAGAGGACCGTTTACCTGCCTCAAGATACGTGGATACAGCTGTTTACCGGCCTTGTATTTCAGGGTGGCTTTATTACAGTGCGCACACCTCTCGGAAGACCGCCTGTTTTTGTCCGTGCTAATTCGCCATATAAATCAGAATTATTAGAGATACAAAAAAACTTATGAAAATCTGTTAGATATGCTCGTTCACGTAAGAGTTTTTTTGTGTTAGTATATGATGTGGATTAAAATGTAAGGGGTTACATTTTAAAAAATATGCGAAGAGGTACGAGATGAAATTTTCTGTAATAGAAGTATTTAATCGAAGTGTGACTATTGAATTATGCAATGATGCAATCTATGAACTGGAAGACAACTTTGAATTGGAACTTGATGGCAAAAAGGTTCTTGAATCAAACAAAAATGTTGTCAGCATTGTGGATCTGATTCCGGATCATAAGTATACTATTACCTTGAAATACAAGGGAGAAGTATATTCTGAAGAAATTAAGACAAAATACGAAAGTGTTCTTTTGAATGTAAAGAAATTTGGTGCTGTAGGTGATGGAGAAAAGCTTGATACAGCTGCTATTCAGGCTGCAATCATGTCTTGCCCAAAGGATGGCTGTGTATATATTCCTGAGGGAACATATCTTACAACACCATTGTTTTTGAAGAGCGATATGACTCTGTATCTTGCTCAGGGAGCAGTTCTTCTTGGAAGCACTGACAGGACAATGTATCCGATCCTTCCTGGAATGACACTTTCTACTGATGAAAAGAGTGAATACAATATAGTAAGCTGGGAAGGTAATCCGCTTACATCTTTTGCATCTCTTATTACAGCTATAGATGCTGAAAATCTTGATATTATCGGAAGTGGCGTGCTGGATGGCAATGCGCAAAACGGTGACTGGTGGGTTAATCCTAAGGAAAAACGCCTTGCATGGAGACCAAACACAGTATATCTCTGCAGATGCCAGAATGTCCGCATGCAGAATCTGACAGTTCAGAATTCACCTGCTTGGACAGTACATCCATACTATTGTGATAATATATCATTCCTGAATCTGTATATCCACAATCCATCAGATTCACCAAATACTGACGGACTTGATCCGGAGAGCTGCGGCAATACCCTTATCCTCGGAACTACAATATCTGTAGGAGATGACTGCATTGCCATCAAATCAGGTAAGTATTATATGGCCCTCAATCACTACAAGCCTACAACAGGTCTTAATATCCGCAATTGTAAGTTTGAGAGAGGTCATGGCTCTGTAACTGTTGGTAGTGAGGCAGCAGGCGGTGTTACTGATGTCAAAGTATCTCAGTGTATCTTTGATGGTACAGACAGAGGACTTCGTATCAAGACTCGCAGAGGCAGAGGTAAGCACTCAGTTTTAGATGATATTCTTTTTGAAAAGATCAAAATGGATGGCGTTCTTATGCCATTTACAGTTAACATGTTCTATTTCTGTGATCCTGATGGACACAGTGACTACGTTCAGAGTCAGGAAATGGCACCTGTTACAGAGATGACACCTATGATTGGCTCTATTACAGCCAGAGATATCGTGGCAACAGGCTCCAGCGCTTGTGCTATCTGTGCATTTGGACTTCCTGAGAGACCTATTGAAAAGCTCAGCTTTTCTAATATTGTTGTATCCTTCCTGCCTGAGTCAGAGCGCAAGCCACAGACTCCTATCATGATGGACAATTTCGATCCAATGAGTGGCAGAAGCATTTTTGCAAGAAATGTTAAACAGCTTATTTTGAACAATGTGACCATCGAAGGTAGCGTTGACGATAAGCCTGAGCTTATTGATGTTGAGAATAGTGATATTACAGAACTGCTCTACAAATAATCAGGGTGAGTCAGTGGGGACGTATCAGATTGACTCATTTACATATTTTTTTTATGAGCACAAATAGAAATCCGCACTGGCTGCGGATTTCGTGAGAATATGATTCAAGAGGCAAATAGGCTCTGCGACGAAGTCGCCTTTAAATAGCCTATTTGCATATTTTTGTCACAAAGTGACAAAAATGAGTCAATCTGATACGTCCCCACTGACTCATTTTTTGACGAGGGAAAAGTTATGCTTGAAATTAGTGTTGGTAAAGAAAACGGGGATTATAAGACATTGCAGGAAGCAGTAGATGCAGTGCCATACGAAGAGAGTGCAGTGATACATATTGCTGCAGGCGTATACGAAGAACGCATTTTTTGCGAGAAAAAGGATATAACACTTGAAGGAGAAAGTGCAGAGAATACCATCATCACTTGGAATGATGGCGCCTTGGATATTCATCCGGATGGTAATAAGAGAGGAACCTTTAGAACAGCCACTCTTTTTGTAGGTGGACAAAAGGCTGTTCTGAAAAATCTTACTATCAGAAATACAGCAGGAGATGGCAGACTTGTAGGTCAGGCTCTTGCCCTGTATGCAGATAGTGACAGAGTATATGCAGAAAATGTTGTGCTTGAGGGACATCAGGATACTCTTTTCATGTCACCACTTCCAGTTAGTGAGAGACAGAAAAACGGCTTCTATGGACCTCGTATGCTGACAGCCAGAAAACTTACCAGGCAATACTATAAGAATTGCAGGATAGTAGGTGATGTGGACTTCATTTTTGGCGGAGCTGACGTCCTCTTTGAAGGATGTGACATCATAAACAGAGACAGGGAGCATGCGCTGGATGAAGACCCTAATGCAGCTCAGGATAAGGATCAGATCGGACAGACCAAGGATTTTGTAAACGGTTATATTACTGCGCCTTGTGGATCAAAAGACAATTTAGGAATGGTATTTGTGGATTGCTTTATACATGGAGAAGAAGGTTGTGGTCAGGGCAGCGTTTTTCTTGGACGCCCTTGGAGAGAAGAAGCACAGGCTGCCTTCATCAACTGCAGATATGACAGCTCTATATCACCATATCGTTTTTCCGGATGGGGTGCTGTTACCAAGGATGAGCCGGATACCTCTTTTGCCGAATATGGAGGAGTGGTAGTGGATGCTGCCAATGTTAAATGCCCTGTCGATATGTCTCATCGCAATCCTTGGGTAAAAGAGTTATCTTCTGAAGAGGCAGAGATAATACTAAATCTTTCCAATGAGCTAAAATAAGATTAGAATATTGATATATGAAATTTAGAAAAGGCAGGAATCATAATGAATATTCTTGATTACGAGACAGTGGCACTTCTTGATGATAAGGATGCCATTCAGATAATCGATCAGACACTTTTACCTGGAACAACTAAACTTATTGAGCTGAGAACAGCAAAAGAAATATGGGATGCAATATATATTCTGCAGGTCAGAGGTGCTCCGGCGATTGGAGTTACTGCAGGTTTTGGGATATATCTTCTTATGAAGCATTCTAAGGCCAAGGATTATGATGCTTTTATGGCAGAACTTGCTGAACATAAGGCATATCTTGATTCTTCAAGACCTACTGCAGTCAATCTTTCATGGGCTCTTAACAGGATGGAGCAGCATGTCAGAGAATATACAGCTGACGGTGCCAAGTTTGAGCTGAAGGCTGTTATAGAGGAGATGAGAGCAGAGTCAGAGCGTATCAAGGCTGAGGACATTGATGTATGCAGACGTATCGGTGAGAATGGTCTTACCCTTGTAAAAAAAGGTGATGGAATCCTTACTCACTGCAATGCAGGTCAGCTGGCTACATGTAAGTATGGTACAGCTACAGCGCCTATCTACCTTGGACAGGAAAGAGGCTACAATTTCAGGGTTTTTGCAGATGAGACAAGACCTCTTTTGCAGGGAGCAAGACTTACTGCTTTTGAACTTCAGTCAGCAGGAGTTGATGTGACACTTATATGTGACAACATGTCTGCCAGCGTTATGCAGAAGGGCTGGGTCAATGCAGTATTTGTAGGTTGCGACAGAGTAGCTGCCAATGGTGATACAGCCAACAAGATTGGAACAAGTGTAGTTGCAACAGTTGCAGCAAGATACGGAGTTCCTTTCTATGTATGTGCTCCGACTTCTACCATCGATATCAATACAGCAACAGGAAGCGATATCAATATTGAGCAGAGAAAGCCACAAGAGGTTACTTCCATGTGGTATAAAGAGCCTATGGCTCCTGAAGGAGTTAAGGTATACAATCCTGCTTTTGATGTGACTGATCACGAACTCATTGCTGGTATTGTAACTGAGGATGGTATTCTTAGACCGCCTTATACAGAGTCCATCAAAAAGCTGTTTGAGAAAAAATAAATAAATAATTAAATATTTCAAATAGTAAGGCCACAGATTGTTGAATAAACAATATAGTGATAAAATAAAATTAATATTTTGACACTTTAAGAGGTCTGACTATGCCTGTAGATGTTGGAATACCAACAATTGAACATATTATGAAAACGCCGCAATATAAACGAGAGCTGGCTTTATGCAAAAAAGCTGGTGGAGATATTGCGGCTATTTTTAATTTGAAACTGGATCTGCAGCAGTTGACCGAAGTCAGAAAAGGTCTTGAATCTAATGTTGACGTCTCTAAATATATGAAGCCTGAGCTGCATTGGACGATGATGAGAGAATACAGGCTCGAGATGGAGCAGAACACAGACCTGACCAAATATATTAAAGAAAACTATAACATTGATCAGCTTGAGCAGTTACGTCTTGGAATGGCAGCAGGAGTTGATATTACTCAATATGACAGTAAAACTTATTCTGCAGAACAGATGAAGCAGCTGAGAATGGGACTTGAAGAAGGTATCCCCATTATCTTTTTTGCAGATAGCGCCTTTGATCATCTTCAGATGGAAGAGATCAGACGTGGACTAGAGGATAACCTTGATATTTCAAGTTATGCATCATCAGAAATTCCTTTTTTAAAGATGCGTGCCATAAGGGAATGTCTTGAAGAAAATATCGAAGTTAACGATATGATGATCCATAAATGGGATGCCAGAGTTCTTAGAGAATGGCATCTTGCCAAGATCAGAAATATAGACCTTACGGATTATATAAGGCTAGGATTTGATGCAGATCAGCTGGAGCAGATCAGGATTGCCAAAGAGGAAAATCTGTATGATTTTGACAGATTTCTCATGCCTGAGATGCGTGGCGCAGGTCTGGAACAGATAAGGCTGGGCATTAAAGCTCACATAGATGTGCTTGTATACGCCAATGGAATGTATAACTGGAAGCAGATGCAGGAGATAAGGCTTGGCATGGAAAAAGGCCTTGATGTATCGATTTATTCCAATCCGAAATTCCATTCCGGACAGATGAGAGAGCTCAGGCTTGGACTTGAAAGCAATATTGATGTGTCTCAATATAGCTCTTTTATGTACACTGCAGAAGAGATGCGCAAGCTCAGACTCTGGATGGAAGCAGGCAAGATCCTTCCGGATGATAAAAGAGAAGTTTTTGACGACCTTACTCTGCGAATTGACAAGTTCAAGAAAAATAAAAATGACGTTGACTGGGAATTCCTCAAGACTTCTGAAGGCAGCATGATCTCAGTTTCAGATGATCTTATGAATGCCTATATAACTTTATCACCTATGGGTGATATCAGCAGATATACCACTGACTATGTTATGACTCTTTTGTTTAAGGCCAGGATCCGTAGGGGAGTCATGCGTCAGGCAATTGACGAGATAATCTCTGAGCATCAGTTTGGTGTACGTATGAAAGTCGCTGAAGGCAAGGCTCCTGTAGATGGACAGGATGGCAGCTATGAAGTACTTTTTAACAGATGGATATCAACTGATCCTGAGATATTAGAGGATGGAACAGTCGATTTTGGAAGTATTCTTTTGTTTGAAGAGACCAAGATGGGCGATAAGCTGGTGATCTACCACAAGGCAGGAGTAGGAGAGGATGGATTTACAGTCACAGGTCAACCACTGCCAGCTAAAAAAGGAAAAGATCTGCCACCATTGACAGGCAAGGGTTTTATTCTTTTGAATGATAAATGTACATATGTGTCGGCATTTAACGGCGTTGTGAGATTTGATGATAGCAAACTGGATGTTGCCAAGTTGGATGTTATCACTAATGAAACATATAATAAGACCGCTCCAGAGTATCCGGGATGCGTTGTTGTTAAGTGTGATCTTAGTCCTGGAATGATCGTTAAGGCTGTGGGTGACATACTTGTTGAAGGCAATATGAAAAGGGCTAGTTTAAGAGCAGGCGGTAATGTTGTCATAAAAGGCGAGTGCAAGGGCGAAAATAATGACAGAAGCTCCATTATAGCAGGTGGCATTGTGGCTGCAAAAAAATTTGATACTGCAGATATTGATGCCAAAGGCTGTGTAATGTCTACAAGCTGCGTAGGATGCAAGATCAAGACCGCAGATAAAGTTGTAATGCTCGGGGATAATGGTGTTATAAGTGGTGGCACTATAGATTGCATCAATGGTGTAGAGGCTTCAGTAATTGGTAATAAATACAAGAGAGAGACTGTGATCACGATAGGTGTATCCAGTGACGTCTTGGAAGAATATGAAAAAGTCAAGGAACAGATACGCGATATTCAGGATGAGATGAAAGTCATGAGCCAGAATATTGAAAAATTCAATTCTTCAAACAGCAGTAATCAAAGCGTTGTACAGATGAAAATCAAGGTAAAGATGGCAAGGTCTCTCAAAGAAAAGGAACTTACAGATCTTCTTGCCAAAAGAACAGAGCTTGAGAAGAAGGTTCAGAACACAACTGGTGCGACTGTCATGGTATCCAATATAGCTTATATGGGTACACTGATCTCTATTGATGGTTTTATGATGAGACTACATGAAAATATGGAAAAATATGGTGGTCTTACTTTTTATCGTGAAGGCAAGCAGATACTTGTGAAGTAATAAAAGTTTTTGTTACATGAGGAAAAAACTATGGCAGCAGAAACAAAAAGAACGATTTTGATCGTGGATGACACAGAAATTAACAGAGAGATCCTTGGAGAGATATTCAAGGATAAATACAATATACTGGAAGCAGAAAACGGCAAAAAAGCTCTGGAGATCCTGGATGCAATGAATGGCAAAATAGCAGCTGTCCTGCTTGATATTGTCATGCCTGAAATGGATGGCTATGCTGTTCTTGAAGCCATGAATGAGAAAAAGTATCTGAGTCACCTGCCTGTTATCATGATTACAGCTGATACTTCAGTGGAAGCTGAACGTACAAGTTATCAGAAAGGTGCAGTAGACGTTATCCACAAGCCTTTTGATGCCAGCATTGTGACCCACAGGATAGGCCGATCCATCGATCTTTATGATAACAAAAATAATCTTGAAACAAGAGTTACAGAGCAGACCAAGCTTTTGAAGAAGCAGTTCCTGGTACTAAAAAAGCAGGAAGAGACCCTTAGAGAAAATAACAACAAAATCCTTGAAGCAATCTGCACAATGGTTGAATTCAGAAATCTTGAATCACCTCATCATATCAAGAGGGTAAAAGAATTTACCAAGATCCTTGGCGAGACTGCCATGAATCTGTATCCTGACTATGCCCTGACACCACACAGGATAGATGCAATATCATCAGCATCAGCCATGCATGATATTGGTAAGATTGCAGTTCCGGATTATATTTTGTTAAAACCAGGTAAATTAAATCCTGATGAGTATGAACTTATGAAATCCCATACCACAAAGGGTTGTGAGATCCTCAGGATGTTAGAGGGTGCTCAGGAAAAAGAGTACTATGAAACAGGTTATGAGATATGCAGGCACCACCATGAACGCTATGATGGTAAAGGCTATCCTGACGGACTTGTGGGAGAAAACATATCTATAGCTGCCCAGCTTGTAGGTATTGCAGATGTATATGATGCTCTTGTAAGTGACAGAACATATAAGGCAGCATACAAGCCTGATGTAGCCTACATTATGATCAGGACAGGTGAATGTGGAGTCTTTTCACCTAAGCTGCTGAATTGCCTTGATCAGTGCAAGGGTGAGTTTGAAAGAGTGCTCCAGAGAACCAAGAATGAATCTCCATATAAGTCCTTTTCTGATCTGTAATTTGCCAGCTGAAAAAAGATGTTGACAAATGCCATTAAGTTTCATATAATCTTATTTGTTGCCGACGAGGTGATATATAAGTTATGTGCGTGTAGCTCAGCTGGATAGAGCGTCTGGCTACGGACCAGAAGGTCGTGGGTTCGAATCCTGTCACGCACATTGATTGATAAAAATAGCGAAGAGAACGATGAATGTTTCTCTTCGCTATTTTTTGTGTAATTATGGAGTTGATAGAAAGGAATGCAGTTAAGCTGCGTCGGCTTTTCTTTGTGCGAGGTAGGCGTTGGTGCGGTCTTTAATATTTTGCTGCAGGTTTGCATAGAATAAGAAATTGTCATATAGATGCAGGCTTCCGTCAGGGAAAACACTCAGAACCTTTGGATAATCAGCTGTATCAATGTCTGTAACAATAAGCGTACCTCTATTTGGGTCTATATATGCACCACATTTGGCAGCTTCTACTGACAATACGGCACCTGTCTTACTGTCCTGAACGACTGTTCCAATATTAAGTGATCTGTCAGCTTTTGTACTATCTGTTTTCCAGTTAAGAGGATTGATAGATATTGCTTTAGTTCCGGCAGGTGTGATAAATGAATCTGTTACAGTTCCGTCTTCACAGTCAAAACTGATAACTACACCTGTATCAAATTCACCTGTAGCAGGAACAATCTGCGGGTACTTATCTACCATATCCTGTGTAAGACTCCAGCCTATAGCATATACTCCTATCAGATTTTCTCTAAGCTCTGCTGATCCTTCATGATCATTGCCGAAATATTCCTCAAGAAGTCTGTAACACATATCAGCTCCCTGTGAAAATCCTGCAAGAAGGAATGGCCTGCCATTATTTTTGTTCTCGATATAGTATTTGAATGCTGCAGATACATCCATATATGCATTTGAAAGAGCCTTTTCTCTATCTGCCAGGTTCATGGAATATGCATTTATTGATGCCTGCCTGTAATATGGAGCGTAGATTTTTGCTGTTTCTGCATACAAAGCCTGTTGCTGATTCATGGCATATCTGAATCTTTTCTTATAATCATCTGTTAACTGTGCATTACAAAAACTCTGCGTATCAACTGTAGGTGCAACCATAAAAACATCAACTTCATTTTCCGGGTAAGCTCCATCATATAACCAGTTGTCTGCTTTTGAATAATCAATAGGACTTGTAAACAGTGGAATATCAGTAGCTTCTGCAGTGACTGATAGATGGTTTCCGGTTAAAATAATGGTGCAAACACATAGTACTAAACCTAAAAATCTTTTTGTCAATTGGTACATATTAGTTCCCTCCTTCATAAAGTGCTTCAAATAGGCTGTTTCGATTTTAATAACCATCTTATCCATGCAATTATTGTGAGCAAAAACATTATTCCTGATGCTGCAAAATATCTCGAAGCAATTTCTGATCCTTGAGCTATGAAAAAAAGCAATCCCAATAATAAGAGAAAAAGAGTTATTTTAATGGATCTGAGACATTTAAATTCCAAATTGCAACCTCCTGAGGACTCTATGTATTTTTGTGACTTTAAACATTTATTTTTACATTTATTTAATACGAATTGAATGAAGAAAAAGACGCTAAAAATGTGAATTATTTGTTAAATTAACTATATAACAATAATTATCTCACCTCTTACAGTACATCGCAAGTGACTATATGAGGAATGGGACTTTCGTAATAAATTGATACAAGAGGCAAATAGACTATTACAAAAAAGGCTTCTTGCAGGTAAAACAAGATCAACCTGCAAGAAGCCATTAAACATCTGTATTAAGTACTAAGTATTATCCCATCACAACTTCAACAGCTACGTGAGAGCCTTTCTTGGATGCATCGTAAGGAATAACAGTGCCATTTACTGAAACACCATCAACAACTAGCTCTTTAACGCCCTTCTGAACGCCATTAGTCTTAACTGTGATATCGTAAGTTACGCCGCGGAACTTTCTTGTGATCTTGAAGTCACCAAAGTCTTCTGGAATACATGGATCAACTGACAAGCCATTGTGACTTGGGTAAACACCAAGTATGTACTGAGAAATATTGGCAAATGTCCAAGCAGCAGTACCTGTGAGCCAGCTGTTCTTACCCTGTCCAAAGAACTTGGCATCCTTACCTGCAACCATCTGGCTGTATACGTAAGGCTCAGTAGCGTGGATCTCACTGAAATCTTCTGTGTAAGCAGGACAAGTCTTTTTGTAGATCTCGAATGCTCTGTTACCATGTCCAAGCACTGTTTCTGCTATAGATACCCAAGGATTGTTGTGGCAGAAGATACCTGCATTTTCCTTGTATCCCGGTGGATATGAGCTTACTTCACCCAGTTCAAGGTGATATTCTGTATATGCTGGCTGAAGGATCATGATACCATACTGAGTATCAAGCTTTTCTTCAACTGATTTAAGAGCCTTTTCTGCAAGGCCTTCTTTTACACCGATACCTGCAAGTACGCAGAAGCCCTGTGGCTCAATGTAAATCTGACCTTCTTTACATTCTTTTGAACCAACTTTGTTGGAGTGAGCGTCATAAGCACGTACAAACCACTCGCCATCCCATCCTGCATCGCATACTGTATCATACATTGTCTTGACTTCAGCACGGGCACGCTTAGCTTCTTCAGCATCGCCTTTAAGCTCGCACAGCTGAGCATATTCTTCTCCATATTTAACAAACATACCGGCAATGAATACTGATTCTGCAACAGGTCCCTCTGATGGTCCAAATGTCTGGAAGGATTCACCCGGATGAGCTGAGAAACAGTTAAGATTCAAGCAGTCATTCCAGTCAGCGCGTCCTATAAGTGGGAGACCGTGAGGACCTTTATGGTTAACGATATAGTCAAATGATCTCTTTAAGTGTCCAAGAAGAGGTACGGCAACGCTCATATCGTTGTCAAATGGAACCATCTCATCAAGGATACTCATATCTCCAGTTTCTCTGATATAAGCAGAAGTACCTGCGATCAGCCACAGTGGATCATCATTAAATCCGGATCCGATATCTGAGTTACCCTTTTTTGTAAGAGGCTGATACTGGTGGTAAGCACTACCATCCTGGAACTGAGTAGAAGCGATATCAATGATACGTTCTCGTGCTCGGTCTGGAATGAGGTGTACAAAACCAAGAAGATCCTGACAAGAATCTCTGAATCCCATACCACGACCAATACCTGATTCATAATATGAAGCAGAACGTGACATGTTAAATGTAACCATGCACTGATACTGATTCCAGATGTTGACCATACGGTTAACTCTTTCGTTAGAAGACTCAACATGGTAGATTCCAAGAAGCTCGTTCCAGTATTCTTTGAGTTCAGCAAGAGCCTTGTCTACAGCTGCTTCTGTCTGATATCTTTCGATCAGTTCATGAGCAGGTTTCTTGTTAATCACCTGATGAGACTCCCATTTCTGATCTTCAGGAACTTCAACATATCCAAGCATGAAAATGAATGTCTTGCTTTCGCCTGCTGCAAGATCAACGTTGATCTGATGTGCTGCGATAGGAGACCATCCACTGGCAACTGAGCCTCTGCAGCGACCTTCTTTAACAGCTACAGGACTGTCAGGACCATTGTATGCACCAAGGAATTCATCCCTGCTTGTATCAAAGCCATCTACCTTAGTATTAACTGTATATACACCGTAGTGATTACGTCTTTCACGGTATTCTGTCTTGTGATAAATTGTAGAACCCTCTATTTCAACTTCACCGGTACTTAAGTTTCTCTGGAAGTTCTTCATATCATCATCAGCGTTCCACAGGCACCATTCAACATATGAGAAGAGCTGCAGCTTCTTGGCTTCAGAGCTTTCATTTGTAATAGTGACCTTGGTAACTTCACAGGAGTCATTCATAGGAACAAAAGTAAGGAGCTGGGTTTTAACGCCATTTTTAACACCGCAGAACTTACTATAGCCAAGACCATGTCTGCATTCATAAGAATCAAGCTCTGTCTTTACAGGCTGCCATGCAGGATTCCAGATAGTCTCGCCATCCTTGATGTAGAAATATTTACCATTGTTATCGTAAGGAACATTGTTGTAACGATATCTTGTAAGTCTAAGGAGCTTGGCATCCTTATAAAAAGAATAACCGCCACAGGTGTTAGATATCAGTGAAAAAAAGTCTTTATTGCCCAGATAATTGATCCATGGCAATGGTGTTTTTGGAGTAGTGATCACATACTCTCTGTTTGAATCGTCGAAAAATCCAAATTTCATCTTCGCCTCCCATAGTGATTGATTAGGAAAAATTTATTATTATATTGCTTTTAAATCTATATTCATAGGTATAGTGGACTGATTAATTCATAATTCACCAAATTTTATGTATCTGAATTCATTTTATTAATCAATTTGATTAAAGATGAATGAGACTACACTAGATCAGATGTCTTTGAACTTAAAAATACATTAAATGTAAATTAAACATAAGATTACCTGCAAACGGCCTATTTATATGCGTTTTAAATATAGATCCCAGGTTTTTAATCGAAAAAGAATCATTGTTTTTGTGTTACTAAAACGATTAAGTTAACCTTCGTGAATTATTATATAAAGAAAAAAATGATATTGCAATAAGATTATTTAAAGATTTTTAACGCCAAAATGCGGAATATAGGCGCAAAACATAGATGTATATGAACTGAAACGCAAAAGTTCGAAATAAAAACTAAATTATTTTACGTTTACGAAAACGTTTGACTTAAAAAATAATAAAGAAAAAATGAATATACGGTATTTAATTTAAAATACATAGAAATTCATATTGTTTTCATACTATGTAGTTAAAATGCACAACAAAATTAATAAAAACAGTTGCATTAATATAAAATATGATGTATATTTAAGTTACGAAAACGTTTAAGAAAGATTGAGGGGTCGGCAATGGCCAGAAAAATGGTTGCGATGAAAGATATCGCTACAGCCTGTGGCGTTTCAGTGGCCACTGTGAGTAAGGCACTTAATGATCAGAACGATATCGGCAAAGAAACAAAAGAACATATCAGATCAGTAGCTGAGAAGATGGGGTATTTTCCAAACTCTGCAGCCAAAGCCTTAAAGACAAATATCACAAAGAACATCGGAGTGCTCTTTGTTGATGAAGCCAGGAGCGGTCTTACACATGATTATTTTGCTCATGTTCTTGATAGTTTCAAGAGAAAAGCTGAGGCAAATGGGTTTGATATCACATTTATAAGCGGACACAACAATGAAATGTCATATCTGGCACATGCAAGATACAGAGGATTTGACGGAGTAGTTATTGCTTGCGTTGATTTCTATGATCCTAATGTTGAAGAGCTGATAAGAAGTAATATTCCTGTTGTAACGATCGACCATGTTTTTAACAATCGTATCGCTGTCATTTCTGATAATAATAAGGGAATGAAAGATCTTGTTACTTATTGTTATAACAAAGGACACAGAAAGATAGCATATGTACATGGTGGTGATTCTTCCGTTACACAGAACAGGTTATCAAGTTTCTTTAGAACTACAGAAAGTCTGGGAATGGAGATTCCTGAGGAATATATCAGAGAAGCTCAATACCGTGATACTGAAGGAGCTTATAAGGTAACTCATGATTTACTTAATTTAAGTGATCCGCCTACTTGTATTCTTTATCCTGACGATTTTGCAACAATTGGTGGAATGAATGCTATTAGAGAGAGGGGTTACAGGATTCCTGAAGATATATCTGTTGCAGGATACGATAACATACCGATCGCCAGCAGACTTAATCCACCGCTGACTACAATAGCACAGGATACTGAGAGTATAGGTAGCATTGCAGCAGCTAAATTGATAGACCTTATCACTAATCCAAGGACGACGCTGATAGAACAGGTTATTGTTGAAGGCAAGCTTGTTCCCGGACAATCAGTTGTGGCTCCAAAGGAACGCTAATAAACGGGGGTTGTCTTACATGGCAATTAAGAATTAAGCGTTCCCAAGGCATTATGAATTAGAAATAAAAAAAGAGGAGGTAAAGGATTTATGAAAGGTTTTTTACACAATACTTGGAAACACAGAGCACATGTTGTTATGGCATTGCCGGTGTTCCTGGTTTTGTTCTTTATCATGTACGTGCCTATGGCAGGTCTTGTAATGGCATTCAAGAATTTTGATTTTACTAAAGGTATATGGGCAAGCCCATGGTGCGGTTTAGATAACTTCAAGTTCCTGATTGCATCGAAGGCAACATTCATTTCCATCACAAGAAACACAGTTCTTTATTATCTGTTATTCACATCAGTAGGAACTGTGCTTAATGTAACACTTGCAATTGCTATTGATCAGCTTCTGTTAAAAAAGATGGCTAAGACAATGCAGACACTGATGATCATACCGGTATTTATCTCTTATGCAGCAGTTCAGTTTATTGTATATGCTTTCATTAGTTCAGATACAGGTATCATCAATCACTTATTTGGTACAAGTACCAGATTCTATTCAGAATCAAGTCTTTGGCCATGGATACTCCTTGTTGTAAAGATCTGGAAAGATACAGGATATGGTTCAGTTCTTTACATGTCAGTACTTGCAGGAATTGATAACTCTCTCTATGAAGCAGCAGAGATTGATGGTGCAAGCAAATGGCAGCAGATAAGACATATCACAATTCCATCACTTGTTCCTATGATCACAGTAATGCTTCTGTTATCAGTTGGTAATGTAATGAGATCTGATACAGGTCTTTTCTATCAGGTAACAAGAAACAGCGGTATCTTATATGATACAACTCAGGTTATCGATTCTTATGTACTTAATGCTATTTTTAAGAATTCTAACTTTGGATTTACAGCAGCAACATCTTTCTTCCAGTCAGTTGTAGGACTGCTACTGATGTTATTTGCCAACTTCATGGTTCGTAAGATTGAACCTGAAAATGCATTATTCTAAAGGAGGAGATAGAAATGGCAAAGGGTAATAAATTAGATCTGGCTCCTTCAAAAAAGGATAAATTCGGAGTTGGACAGGTAATACTGGCAATAATTCTTCTTATATATACTTTGTTTTGTTTTTTGCCGGTACTGTTGGTATTTATAGCAGCTTTTACAGATGAGAAATACATAACACAGAATGGATTCTCATTCTTCCCAAAACAGTTATCTTTGGTAGGTTTTAACACAGTACTTAGATACGGTACTCAGCTTGCAAGATCTTATGGAGTTACAATCTTCATAACAGTATCAGGTACATTCCTGGGACTTCTTATAATGAGTATGTTTGCTTATTCAATAAGTCGTCATGATTTCAGACTTTCCAAGTTCTTGTCTGTATATCTGCTGATACCGATGCTTTTCAATGGTGGACAGCTTTCAGGATATATCGTATTTACAAGTTACTATGGACTTAAGGACAGCCTCTGGCTCCTGATCCTGCCAATGTGTGTTTCAACTATGAATGTCATCATCTTAAGAACATACATAGCAAACAGTATTCCTAATGAGCTTATGGAAGCAGCCATGATCGATGGCGCCGGAGAATATAGAACATTCTTCCAGATCGTACTTCCACTGCTGAAGCCTTCACTGGCAGCTGTTGGTTTCATGATGGCTACAGGATATTGGAATGATTGGCAGAACGCACTGTTGTACATTGCAACTGATAGCAAGAAGCCTCTGCAGCTCCTTCTTATCAACATCCAGAAGAGTATTGAATTCCTTCTTAATAATAACAACGTTCCTGCAGCAGCAAGAGCAGCTATGGGAGGAACTATTCCACAGTACTCAGCAACAATGGCAACAGTTGTAGTCGTAATCGCACCTATTATGGTTATTTATCCATTTTTCCAGAAGTACTTTATCAAAGGTCTTACAGTTGGTTCTGTTAAGGGTTGATGAAGCCTTGGAATGAAAAAATTGTTATAGAAGAAATTGTTTGTTAATCGAGGTAATAACCAATAGCAAAAAGCTTTGGTTAAAATAATAATTCTTCAAAAGAGGGAGGAACTATAATGAAGAAAAAGATTTTATCAGTAACAATGGCTGCAGCAATGACAATGTCAATGCTTGCTGGTTGCTCATCAAGCACAACAGAGACAACCACAACAACAGACAATCAGACTGCAACAGAGACAGAGACACAGACAACTACTGAAACAGCTACATCTACATCTACAGATACTACAGCTGCTACAGAAGCTTCTGGTGATGCAGTAACAATCAATGTTTACAGATGTACATTTAACCTTGCTAATCCTGATGGCGATCAGGTAAAGAAGGTTCAGGATGCAATCAATGAATATATTGCAGACAAGATCAATGTACAGATCAATCTGACAGATATCGGTTCAGGTGAGTACACAGACAAGGCTAACCTTGCTCTTGCAAACAAAGAGGTTAACCTCCTCTGGACAGCTTCATGGGAAGGCACAATCGGAACAAACGATCTTGTACCTGCAAATGCTGTTTATGATATCACAGATCTTCTTCCTGGCACAGACCTTTACAACTCAATGGATGCTGGTCAGTGGGAAGCAACAAAGTATGATGGAAAGAACTACTTTATCCCTGTTTACAAGGACAACGTAGAAGGCTACGATTTCATGTTCCGTCAGGATCTTATCGACAAGTATGGATGGGATATTTCTTCTGTTTCATCACTTGCTGATCTTGAGCCAATGCTTGCTGATTGTAAGTCAGAAGGACTTAAATATCCTTTCCTTACACAGAAGACAGCAATGTTCTACAGATGGTACATTGATAGCTTTGATTTCTTCACAGCTGATTCTTCAACAAACTTCTTTGCTGTAGATAGAGCTACAAACGAAGTTGTTGATACAATCCAGACTCCTGAGTACCTTGAGTTCTGTAAGCTTATGGCTGATTGGGCTGATAAGGGATACATCTCAGAAGATGATTACACAAAGGTTACAACAGATACAACAACTCAGACACAGGATTGGGGTATTTCATGGTGGACAGACATCCCAGTTAACGATGAAGCAGATTCACGTTATGGCCAGGATGTAACAATGCAGACAGCTACAAATAGATATGCTCATTCAACATCAGCTCTTGGTTCATGCTACTGCGTAACAGCTAACAGCACACCAGAGCAGGCTCAGGCTTGTATCGATTTCATGGGACTTCTTTACACAGATTCAAAGCTTGCTGATATGTACACATTCGGTATCGAAGGCGAAGACTTCACATACAACGCAGATGGACAGGTTACACAGACATCTGAGAAGTACAACCACTCAATGTGGGAGTCAGCTTCAGCTACAATCGTTACACCACTTGATAACGAGCCAGCTAACAAGGCTGAACTTTACGAAGACTTCAACGGTGGCGCTGAGACATCTTGCGCAGCTGGATTCAGATTTGACAAGAGCCCAGTAGAAGCTCAGTACACAGCATGTGCTAACCTCTTTGAGCAGTATGGTTTCCCACTTGAAAATGGTGGTATCCCAGCTGATAAGGTTGAGTCAACAATCGAAGAGTACCAGGCAGCACTTGATGCAGCTGGTTACCAGGATGTACTTGCTGAGTTCCAGTCACAGTACGATGCTTGGAAGGCACAGTAAATCGAAAAATAACTAAACTTAACTTTGAAGTTTTACTTCGGGGTAAGCAAAAAATTAAATGATGATCTTTTGAAGAAGACACAAGGTCTCCTGCATTTCTTTAAGAAGTGCGGGAGACCTTTTTCTTTTTAATGAGTCACTGGGGACGTATCAAAATGAGTCACTGGGGACGTATCAAAATGACTCATTGCATACAATGAGTCACCGGGGACGTATCAAATTGACTCATATGAATCCCATTCCGCTCTGTTCGCCGTAGAATTTTTTATTCGGTGAATTGGGGGAACGCAGAAGTTGATATCAGTACACTTATGTGCAAGATGCACAAAAAGTGGAGGAATTTTTTTAATGTAATAAACAAGTTTTGTAGCCTAAAAGCAAATATTGCACCTTGTTTCATAAAATGTGCATATGGTAGGATGATTTTACGGAGCGAAATGTAAGCTCTTACATTTTCGTATGGAGAGGGGATAAATATTATTCATGGGAGGAGTAATAATATGGGGAACAAAAGATCTTTGCTTGGCAAAGGCCGATTGATCACATCAACGGTACTTGCAGCCAGCATGGTCCTTTCTGGCATGTCTTATGCATTACCATCAGGCACGGTATATGCAGCGACGGAAGGAAATGCTGAAGCATCTAATGATTCCAGCAGCGCTAGTACGGCAAGCAGTGCTGCAACAGATTCTTCAAGTAGTTCTACTACAGAAACATCAACAGTAACAGATATTGCAACAGAAGGAAGCGGAGAGAAGACAGTAACTGAAAATAATTCTGCAACTAACTCCACAAGCAGTTCTACTGTTATAGCAGGAGATAGTTCATCTGCTGCATCAAACAGTGCATCTTCAGAGGCTTCTTCAGATGCAGCAAGTAGTGCGTCATCAGATGAGTCATCAGACGCTGCAAGCAGTGCATCATCTGTAGAGGACAAAACAGTGGAAACACCTACGTCATCTGACGAGTATACAATTGACGTGTGGGATTTTGGTGCTGAGCAGCTGGAAGGTGTTAATAACCAGCTTACTGTGGATATCATCAATTCTTTTTATTCATCAGAAATAGCAGCAGGCTCTACAAATGCTAAAATTGCAAGCTTTACGGCAGGGGATCTTTCATTTGAAGATGGAGGATTTACAGGCACCCACAGACTTAGAACAACTAATACAAGCATTACCAGATATGATGAGAAGAGTAAGACTGATGCAGATGGCAATACATATGCAGGCTTCTTATACTCCAATAAGTCATCAACAGAGGATGTTTATCTGTCATTGTCTATGAAAGCAGATGAACAGGTTACATTCTATGCAGGATCAAATTCAAATGCTGCACTGTACTATTTTGTCAATGTAGACGATTCATCTGATGTGCAGACAGCAGATTATTCAGGCCAATATGGTGTTGAACCATTGACATTTTATGCAAAACAGGACGGTACTTACAAGCTGTACTGCTCAAATGAAAAGATGGTAGTAGCAAGAGTCATCAGAACTCAGGCCAGCTACGTTACACTTTCAGGAAGCGTATCAGGATTTGAAGATACAGAGGGCGTAAGCCTTGTATTTACCAACCAGTCCAATGGAAGAGTTACTACAGCTCAGATTGCAGATAACAGCTATACTGTATCACTTGCAGCAGGATATACCTATGACGTAACACTCGATGGTGCAGACGCATATGTTATCAAGGAAGGATCTGAGGTAAGTATCTCAGATAGCGATGATACACTTGATATTACAGTAGTAGGTGTTGACCTCGTAAAATACAGTGGAATTATCAAAGGTATAGCAGAGGATGATCTGAAAGCTTTTGCTGAGGCGGCTGAATTTACATTTACACCTCAGGATGAGGAATCTGTATACGTTCCAACAATCCAGCTTACAGCAGGTGAGTCTTCAATATCTTATGAAGTAACACTTCAGGATAAAGTTACTTATAGTGTAGAAGTTGCTGATAAAGAAGATACTTCAACTGTTTCTTATGCAAAAGTTGAAGATTACACTCTTTTAACAGAGCAGATCACAGTTGATGGCGCTGATCCAGACTTTACCATCGAATTCGAGGCAAAGCCTGTTCACAACGTAACAATAGTGCCAAGCGGAGCTACAACAGATGATCTTGCTGAGGCAACATTTACTTTTACAAGACTTGATACAGAAAATGACTATGTTGCTGATGGCTATGTATATACATTCACAGGAACAGAGGGCATCACATTAAGAGATGGTCAGTATGTTGTTGAAGTATCTGATTCAGGTGCATTCGTGCAGCAGCTTACAAGTAACCTTATTGTAAATGGTGCTGATGTTACCAAGAAGATCAGTTTTTCATCTGATATTACTGAGTGGGATTTCAGCGATGCTGCATTTACTGCAAAATTTGCTAATGCAACCTCAGGAACATACAATGGTTTATCCTGGACAAATGGCAGATCACACAACGGCGTATACCTCTATTCAGGTGCTGGTACGATCTCAGTTCCGGTAAAGGGCAGTTGCCAGATCCAGGTTACAGCCAACTATCAGTATTCATATTATTTTGAAGATGAAACTGAAAAATCAGTAAATGTTAAGACTGGTTCTACATCTACAAGCGAGACATTTACATACAATTACACAGGAAGTGCAGGAACATTTGATATAACAGTTCTTGGTTCTTCATATATTACTAAGATCGCTACAGTATATCAGACAGACTACACAGCAGAACTTACAGTTGGATCTTCTGATACAGCTGATTATAAGACAATTGGAGAGGCTCTTGAAGCTGTTCGCCTCATGGATAGAGAAGATGGCCAGAGAGTTACTATCAGTATTGAACCTGGTAACTATGAAGAGATGCTTGTGATCGATGTTCCAGACGTAACACTTAAGAATGCAAGCGCTAACCCAACCAATACACTTACCAATTCCGGTGTAGATATTGATGAGAACGCAGTACGTATCACATGGTACTATGGACATGGTTATACATATTACAGTATGGGCAGCGACTACAAGTATGATAGCGATGTTCTTGCTGTTAACAAGGAAAATGGTTATGCTTCAGTGATCAATCCTGGTTCCGGAACAGGCACATACTGGAATGCGACAGTTGTTGTTTCTGCATCCGGATTTGAAGCAGAGAATATCATTTTTGAGAACTCTTTTAACCAGTACGTATCTGCTAAGGCTGCAGAAGACGTGATTGTAGCTCAGAGCGGAGCAAAAGAAGGTTCTGTAGCTAGAGCTGATATGGCAGCTTATGATACAACAGTTCAGAATAAATCATATGTAGAAAGAGCTGCAGCACTTGCTCTTACTTCATCAGCAACAGAGAGTTATTTTGAAGGATGTCGTATTATCGGACGTCAGGATACACTCTATGGCGGAGCATCAGCAACAGCAGCATTTTATGATTGCGCAATCTATGGCGGTACAGACTATATCTTTGGTGGTATGACAGCTGTATTTGCAAAATGTGATCTTGTTCTTAATACAAGTGAAAATAATAATGACGTAGCATATATCACAGCTGCACAGCAGACAAGCGCAAGTACACGCGGCTATCTGATGTACAACTGCACAGTTACAAGCACAACTCCAGGCGTAGATACAGCATCAAGCTATACTTCAAAACCTGGACAGTTCGGAAGACCATGGCAGGCTAATACTTCAGAGGTAGTATTCTTTGATACTATTGTTGAAGCAACTAACTGGACTGTAGCTTCAGATGGAAAATATGTGTATGATGCAGAATCTACAATATCTCTTATCCAGCCTACAGGATGGAATACCACTCTTGGCGGTGAATCAGCAAGATGTGTAGAGTACGGCACATATGAAGTATCAGGCGAAGACAATAGTGCAGCTCGTGTATCATGGGCTCAGCAGCCAGAGACTGCAGTATGCTCAGATGGTACAGCAATCAGCGTAGGTGCATTCCTTGGAGACTGGGATCCATTTACAGAGCATGGTAATGATATGACTATCACATTCCCTGATGGAACAACAGAAGAAGAACCTGAATCTCCAGAGACCGAGTCTTCTACAGATGAAGAAACTACTACAGTATATACACTTGAATCATCAGCTCTTACTGCATTTGACAAAGGTGCAAAGGCAGATGGTGATACTGAGGTAGCGGGAACAGACAACTATTTCACAATTATCTACAGCTCAAGTTCTAAAGTTGATTCAAGTACAAAGACTTGGAGTGACGACTATACATCATCTCAGAGAATTAATTTGGGCGGAGCAGTAAATACAGCGAAAAACTCAATCAAGTTTACTACTGCAAGTGATGATGCCAATGTTAAGATCTGGTGGGCAGCTGGTGATGCTGGTCGTGAAATGGCTATTCTTGATGCATCAGGTAATCAGGTAGCTGTAACATCGGAAGGCTCAACAAAGAACTCAGCATATCTGTCAGAGCTTACACTTGAAAAGGCTGGAACATATTATTTAGGTGGCACAGCCAACAACTATATCTTCAAAGTAGAGGTTACTGACGGCGAGCAGCCTGAAGTAGTAAGAGCAGATTGGAGCAGCGTTGCAGCACCTGTTATTAAGTCTGTTGAACTTAATGCAGATGATTCCAATAAAGTTGATGTAACAGTTGATTCTCTAATTGGCACAGATGGCGGAGATGCACTTTCAGTTACAATGTATGATGCTGAAGGTGAAGAGATATCTACATCTAAGTCAGCAGCAGAAAAGAGTGAGTTTACACTGACATTTACTCCTTCAGTAAGTGGAAGCTACTATTTTGTAGCAACACTTTCAAGAACGGATGAAGAGGAAGTTAAGACAAGCGAAAAATCAGATGCATTTGAATTTGTACTGCCACTTACAGCACCTCAGTTCAAAAATGCAGTAAATAAAGGTTCAGGAAATGTTAATGTTAAGTTCTATTCTGTATCTGAAGCAGAGTCTTATGTACTTACAGCTACAGATGAGACAGATACTACAGCAGACGCAGTAGAAGTAACATATACACCTGAGGCAGTTGTAACTAATACATCTACAGAATACTCTCATTTATTTGAAGGACTTACTGTAGGTCATACTTATAAGTTTGAAATCGTAGCAGTTCGTGGAGAAGATACATCTGATTCAAGTTCTTTAGAAATAGAAGTTTCAGCAGATAGCGAACAGGAGTGGACATTCTCAGCATTTGGACAGGGCGTATCAACATCCACCAACAAGGCAACTGTTAATGATGACGGTTCTGTTACAGTAGCTTCTACAGGAGGCAAAGGTAAGCTTGTACCAGCTTCAACAGATGGACTTGCATTCTACTATGCAACAATTCCTGCAGATAAGAACTTTACTTTATCAGCTACAGTGACAGTTGATTCATGGACATATTCAAACGGTCAGGAAGGCTTTGGTCTTATGGCTGCAGATAGCGTAGGCGTAAATGGAGATACATCAGTATTTTGGAATAACTCCTACATGGCCAGTGCTACCAAGGTAGAGTATTACTATGATACAACAGCTGGAGAAGTTACAGATGATACAACAGCTTCAAAGGTAACAATGAAGATAGGTCTTGGCTCACAGGAAAAGGTAGGTGTTACACAGGATAACTTGAGCCTTCTTCAGGCCAATGATACAGCTACAATAACAAGTGATTTCTCATCTACTATGACTACCCTTGAGACATCAGGTGGACAGTTAGGTGCAGGAACATATAACCTCATTGGTAATGAGACATCAGGTACTATTGCAAACACAGATTTACCAAATACTCTTACAGAGCTTAAGCTTACTATCAGAAAGAACAATACTGGTTATTTCGTAAGCTACACAGATGCTGATGGCAATACTACAACTAAGAAGTATTATGATACAGAAGCTCTTGAGCAGATTGATGCTGATTATGTATATGCAGGATTTTTTGCCTCAAGAAATGCTACAGCAACATTTAGCGATATTGTCCTTACACTGGTAAATCCAGAGGATGATGATGCCGCAGAAGAACGTCCTGTTACATATGTAACTCCTTCTTATAAGGTTGTATCTGCAGCTAATGCAAATAAGGCTGACTATGTACTTCGTTACACAGGAAATGCAGATGGTACAGTAACAATCGTTGATTCAGAAGGCAACGTGATCGCTGATGAAGAGGCTGTAGAAGCTGATACAGCATACGATTTTGATACTAAGCTTGTAAAGGGCGACAATAAGTTTACAGTGACAGTAACTCCAGATCCTGATTTCCATCCGGAAGATGATGAATATCAGTTATTGTCATCATATGAAACAGTTACATTTAGTCATACAGTAAAATATGCAACTATCAATGATGATGAGTACATTTATGTATCTCAGGATGGTACATCTTCAGGTGATGGTAGCAAAGAAAACCCTGTAGATATCTATACAGCAGTTAAATATGTTCAGGCAGGACAGACTATCCTCCTTGCTGGTGGAGAGTACAACCTTACTTCTACAGTTACTGTGGAAAGAGGTGTAGATGGAACAGCTGATGAAGTTATCACAATGAAGCCTGCAGACGAAGATGAGAGACCAATATTTAACTTTGGAAGCAAGTGCGCAGGATTTGTATTTGCAGGTGATTACTGGTATGTAAAGAGCATTGATGTAACTAAGTCAGGTAACTCACTTAAAGGCTTACAGATATCCGGAAGCTATTCTAAGTTTGAAGACATCAAGGCTTATGAGAATGGAAATACAGGTATTCAGGTAAGCAGATACCTTTCAACAGATTCAAGAGAAGACTGGCCAAGCTATGACCTGATCCTTAACTGTACTTCATTCAGCAATGCAGATGCTGGTTATGAAGATGCAGACGGATTTGCAGCTAAGCTTACAGTTGGTGATGGAATTGTATTTGACGGATGTATCGCTTACAACAACGCAGATGACGGTTGGGATCTTTTTGCCAAGGTTGAAACAGGTAACATCGGCGTAGTAACTATCCAGAACTGTCTTGCATTTGACAACGGCTACGGCGTAGACGGAACAAATGAAGGAAATGGTAATGGATTTAAGATGGGTGGTTCAAGCATCACAGGATATCACAAGCTGATCAACTCTCTTGCATTTAACAACAAGGCTAAGGGTATTGATTCTAACAGCTGCCCGGATATTCAGGTTTATAACAGCTCATCATTCAATAATGGTGGAAGCAATGTAGCTTTCTATACAAATGACACAGCTAACACAGACTTCTATGCTGAAGGCGTTATGTCATATCGTCAGGGCACAGATGTTGACGAGACGATCAAGACAAAAGGCACACAGGATACAGGCAAGATCTACTCAGCACTGAACTTCTATTGGAACAGCAGTGCATCAACTAATACTAATGGCCTTAAGGTTACAGATGACTGGTTTGTATCCCTTACAGCACCAGATGCTACAGCAGAAACAGCTTATACACTTGGTGACAGCCTTAGAAATTCAGATGGCAGCATCAACCTTAACGGATTCATGCAGCTGTCAGAAACAGGTATTGCAGCCCTTGAAGCAGCAGGAATCGAAGCAGAAGACGTAGTAGCTACACTTGATGGTGATTATGCTAAGATCACAGAAGTAAGCCAGATCTCAGGAAGCACATCAGAAGAGGATCCTTCAACTGGTGAAGAGTCTTCAACAGGAAGTGGTTCATCAGGCAATACTTCATCAGGAAGCACATCTTCAGGCAGTACATCATCTGAGACAACAACATCTGGTGGAAGTTCTGATACAACAAGTTCAGACACAACATCATCAGATACTACTTCTTCAACTACAACAACATCTTCAAGCTCTACAGCAGCTTCATCAAGCACTGTAGATGAGGATGAAACAGAAGAAGAGGCAGCAGTTGCAGGTGCTTCAAGATCAGTAACAACACCTACACATGGCAAGAATGATGGCAATAAGGATGTAGCCAAGGCTGATAATGATGAAAAGGCTGAAAATGCAGATAATGCAGCAAGCAGCGCAAGTACAGAAGAGCAGAAGACAGAGGATCAGGCTAGTGTTGATGCATCAGCAGAAAGCTCTGTTGACAATTCTGCATCAGAAGCTTCATCAGAGGTTACTATAATTGATGAGGAGGAAACTCCTAAAAAGGATACCTTCCCTGTAAAGAGAACTGCAGCAGCTGTTGTAGTAATTGCAGGAGCAGGAATCGCAGTAGTGAGCGCAGCTAAGGCTGGAGCGCTTGCCAAGTTCATAGCATTTATCAGACATTTATTTATCCATTGATATAGTAGTTGCAATCACTGGAGCGAGTGACAGTAACTTGCTGATATTTCAGACACCACGCAGGGAATTCTCTGCGTGGTGTTTTGTTCGTTTATTTGATAAAATAGTTAGATAGGGGATAAAAAAGTAATATAAATAACTACATGTAATTTTAGAAAGAGAATTTGATGAAAAGATTTGAAATTGTTGTACCATGCCATTTTGGATTGGAATCAGTACTGAAAAAAGAAATCCTTGATCTGGGATATGATATCACAGAGGTTGTGGATGGCAGGATCACCTTTTTTGGTGATGCAGATGCTGTCTGCAGGGCAAATATATGCCTTAGAAGTGCTGAGAGAGTACTTATCAAAGTGGGCGGTTTCCATGCAGAGAGTTTTGAAGATCTCTTCCAGGGAACCAAGGCTCTTCCATGGGAAGAGTATATTCCTGAGAATGGTAAATTCTGGGTAAAAAAGGCTTCAAGCGTCAAGAGTAAGCTTTTTAGCCCATCTGATATACAGAGTATCATGAAAAAGGCCATGGTTGAACGTATGAAGCAGAGCTATCATACAGACTGGTTCAAGGAAGACGGAGAGAGTTTTCCTGTAAGAGTATTTATCATGAAGGATGAAGTTACTGTTGCTCTTGATACTACAGGAGATTCCCTTCATAAAAGAGGATATAGAAGACTTGAGTCCAAAGCACCTATCGCTGAGAATCTGGCAGCAGCACTTCTTATGCTGACTCCTTGGAAAGCGGACAGGATACTTGTTGACCCATTTTGTGGTAGCGGAACATTTCCTATAGAGGCGGCTATGATGGCAGCAGGCATAGCACCTGGTCTTAACAGACATTTTACAGCTGAGAGTTGGAAACATCTTATTACGGATGCCAACTGGAAAGATGTCCGTGATGAGATGAGGGATGAGATCAACCTTGATATTGATACAGATATTCAGGGATATGATATAGATCCGGACATGATTGAAATTGCCCGTATCAACGCAGCTAAAGCTGGCGTTGAGAAGTTGATCCATTTCCAGACCAGACCTATTGCTGACCTTAGCCACAGGAAAAAGTATGGCTTTATTGTCAGCAATCCACCTTATGGTGAGCGTATTGGTGAGAAGGATGAACTTCCGGATCTCTACAGGACCATTGGAGAGCGTTATAAGGCGCTGGACAGCTGGTCTATGTATCTTATTACAGGATATGAGCAGGCTGAGAAATATATAGGTAGAAAAGCAGATAAGAACAGGAAAATCTATAACGGTATGTTAAAGACATATTTTTACCAGTTCCAGGGACCAAAACCGCCGCGTAAAAATAACCAACAGCCTAACGTGTAATGGTTTTTTATTTGAAGTACGAAGTGGCTTAAAATTATTGTGAGTTGGTGATTCTTCATAATACTGGTAATGACAACATAACCGGAGGATGTCATGAATAAAGAGGGGTATAAAAAGACGGCAATAGCAGCCAGTGTTTATGCTGTGCTGGCTTTGTCAGTTATGTTCTATAGAGCAGGCACCAAGCGTATCATCATTGCTGATGCCGCAGAAAATGATTATTATTCAGAAACTACGTTGGATTCATATTCACTCAGGGCAAGGCAGCCTATGGGGGCGGAAGAAGAAGGAGCACTTATTATTCCGCTACCTGGTGGCGTGCATTCTGAGAACGTAAGGCTTGAAAACAGATATATTGAGCACAGGATAGTTCTGTTTATAGATGCCAAGGATGTGGCGTTTTATCAGACCAATCCATTGGTTGCAGATATAGACAATCTGGAGTCTGCAATATGTATTCCTCAAAATGAAGAGGGAGAAGTGGCTCTTGTTTTCCAGCTGGATGGCTTGTATGAAAGTTTTAGCGAACTTACAGACAATAGCATTGTGATCAGATTTGCAGATCCTAAGGATATTTATGAACATATCGTTGTGGTTGATCCACTTCAAGGTGGTGAATTTCTGGGAGCCTGCAGTGATAATATTGTGGAAAAAGATGTTAATCTGAATATTGCATTGGAATTAAAGAAATTGACTGATGAAGATGCAGATGAGTCTTTTAAGATCTTTTTTACAAGGACATCTGATGTATACAGGGATGATGAACTTAAACTGGATTTTATAGAAGAAACCGGTGCAGACATGTATATTCAGCTGACTGCAGATAGTGATCTGGAAGTGTCTGAAGGCGTGGCTTCTTACTATAATAGTACTTATTTTATTAGAAACTTTGGAAACCTTGATTTTGCCAATACTATAGAGAGCAATGTTGTTGCAACTGCGTCTGCCAATGCCAGAGGTCTTGCTGAGCTTGAGGATGAGACTTCTATCATTAAAGATGTCAAAATACCTGCAACTGTTCTTAGCGTAGGAAATGTTATGCAGGAATCAGATGCTAAGCGTCTGGGAGATAGCAAATACATTTCTAAAGTGGCACAGGGTATATATAACGGGATCATACAATCTATTGCTAAAATGGATGAATGAAAAAACTTATATTAGTAAATCCGGCAGTACATTACTAAATGTAATATTATTTATGTAGGATCATACTGGCAGTGTTTAAACATAGACACTGTTTGCTGAAAATATAAGAAGTAAACTGGGAGAGATTATGAAAATAGTTTTTGCGACAGGAAACAAGGACAAACTTCGCGAAATTCGTGAGATAATGGCTCCTCTTGGAGCAGAAGTCATCTCCATGAAGGAAGCTGGCTTTGACGAAGATATCGAGGAGAATGGTACCACATTTGAAGAAAATGCCATGATCAAAGCCGATACAGTGGCAAAATGGCTCAAAAACAATAAAACGGAGTATGGAAGCGACACTATAGTGCTTGCTGACGATTCCGGTCTGGAAATCGATTATTTGAACAAAGAACCGGGTATTATGTCTGCCAGATACATGGGACATGATACCTCTTATGATATCAAAAATCAGAATCTTATAGACCGTCTTGAAGGTGTACCTGATGAGAAGCGTACAGCAAGGTTTGTATGTGCCATTGCAGCCGCATTTCAGGACAGGAAGACTGAAGTAGTGCGTGGTACTATGGAAGGACGTATTGGATATACTATAGAAGGCAAAAATGGATTTGGATATGATCCTATTTTTTACCTGCCTGAATATGGTAAGACTTCAGCAGAGATCTCTGAAGAAGAGAAAAATGCTATCAGTCATAGAGGCAAGGCTCTAAGGGCTATGCAGGAAAAACTTGTGGCTATCATGAAGGATAGCAATGCCAGCGATTATTATAAAGTAATAGTAGTAAGTGATACTCATGGAAGAAATAATAACTATTATCAGGTATTACAGGATGAATCCGATGCAGACCTGGTGATACATTGTGGTGATGTAGAGGGAACAGAGGATGTTTTGGAAGCTGTTTCTGAATGTCCGGTTAAAATGGTATCGGGAAATAATGATTTCTTTTCAGATCTGCCAAAAGAGCAGGAATTTGAAATAAAGGGACATAAGATATGGGTGACACATGGGCACCAGTATCTTGTATCAATGGGCTATGAAAATATAATAGATGAAGCCAGAGACAGGGGAGTAGACATTGTAATGTATGGTCATACACATAAACCTGTCGCTACAGAAGAGGATGGAATCTATATTTTTAACCCTGGAAGTTTATCTTATCCGAGACAAGAGGGTAGATTGCCATCATATTTAGCAATTTATTTTTATAATGATGGTCATATCAGCTATAAGATCAATTATCTGTCAAAGTATTGATTTTATCAGCTCTTTGCTCGCTGACGCAGTTGATTATATGTTCAGATTATCGTGCAAATAAAAACTAATAAAAAATTTTGAAAAATAGTGTTGACAATAATCCCTATAGTAATATATAATCTTACTTGCGTCCGGCGGTGAGCAATAAATAAGAGCCGGAAAACAAATCGGGGTGTGGCTCAGTTTGGCTAGAGCACCTGCTTTGGGAGCAGGGGGTCGCAGGTTCGAATCCTGTCACCCCGACTTTTTATCGCCTATTGCGTATGACTTGGTTAACCAAGTCGGTACGCAGGTGTAGTTCAATGGTAGAACACCAGCCTTCCAAGCTGGATACGTGGGTTCGATTCCCATCACCTGCTCTTGTGTATTTCATACACATAACTAATATGTGTCCGTAGCTCAGCTGGATAGAGCAACGGCCTTCTAAGCCGTGGGTCGGGGGTTCGAATCCCTTCGGGCACATTTTCATGAGAAAAGGAATTATTGTAGATCTCTTATAGTGTTTTCGCTTTAGACTGTATTTCAGGATCACAATGTATGTGCACAGTTCCCCTCATGTTTAGCGAAGCAGCGGGATGGGCTGCTAAATATATGGTGGGTATGGCGTAGTTGGCTAACGCGCCAGATTGTGGTTCTGGAGACCGTGGGTTCGAGTCCCACTATCCACCCTTTTTTATTTCGTTTGAGTCGATGAGATTCATTCCCGCGATATCATTTAAATTGCTTTGTGATGCATTGGGCTATCGCCAAGCGGTAAGGCACAGCACTTTGACTGCTGCACTCGTGGGTTCGAATCCCGCTAGCCCAGTTTTTAATTATGAGATACTAGCTCAGTTGGTAGAGCACTTGACTTTTAATCAAGTTGTCGTGGGTTCGATTCCCACGTGTCTCACTTCTAAAATCTCCAAATACAGGGGCCTGCATTTGGAGATTTTTT
>SVGC01000005.1:0-13164 GCA_015056495.1 Butyrivibrio sp. | reverse complement strand
AGCGGTTATGGCGGAATTGGCAGACGCGCAAGATTTAGGTTCTTGTATCGTAAGGTGTAAGGGTTCAAGTCCCTTTAACCGCACTAATATCATTACACCCTCGATGCGCATGTATCGAGGTATTTCTTTATACAGGCAATACTAGTGTTTTTATAGGTTTTGCAATTAGGTTGTTGCAAGAATGCTTAGACAGGATGATCGTGATATCAATGTAACCGAAAATCTTTTTGCCACTAAAGATTTAACCTTGTATGATTAAAAAAATTTATAATAAAAACAAAAATTTAATATTGAGCATTGCTGCGATAGGTGTAGTTGCCGCTGGAATAACAGTTGGCAGTCATTGGGATTTTAATAGTCAGGTTCAGGCAGAAGAAAATGTAGTTGAAGAAGAAACATTTGTGCTTATAAGAGAAATGCCTGTACTGGACGATCCAGAGGTATCAGGAGATATGTCCTCTACTGAAGGATCAATGGTATCAACAGATGTAGATGCTGATACAACGACTACCACAGATGACACTGGAGTTAGTGGAACCAGTATGGATGATAATTTCCAGACAGTAGGTTTTTCATCAGCTCTTGATATTGAAGAGATGGTTACCACTACAGAAGAAGTAGTTCTTGAAGAACAGGCTTCAAGCGTTGTAGAGCTGGGCTACACAGTAACAGCTTATAGCAATGCGGTCCTGATGTACACCAATGGACGAGTTAATGTAAGAGAAGGTGCTGGTACAGATTATACACGCCTTACAACATTATCATGGTCTACTCCGGTCTCTGTAACAGGAGTTACAGATAATGGCTGGTATCAGATAGATTATGATGACTCCTCAGCTTATGTATCAGCTGAATATGTTCAGGAATCACAGCCGGCAACACCATATATATTTGTTGGTGATTCAAGAACTGTCCAGATGGAGGCAGCTGTCGGAACAGGCAACAATGTATGGATATCCAAGGTTGGTCAGGGATATAGCTGGTTCAAGAAGCAGATAGATCTGATCAGTGAAAATGGCGGAAGTGGTACCAAGGTCATCATCAACATGGGTGTTAATGATCTTGCCAATGCTTCAAAATATGCCAAGCTTATCAATTCCTACATGGATACCTGGACTCAGCAGGGCATTACAGTATATTATGCTGCTGTAACACCTGTAAAAGACGGTATCAACGTAACAAATGCTCAGATTGAGAGTTTCAATGCTACCATGCAGAGTAGCCTTGATAGCAGGATAATATGGATTGATGGATATTCATATCTGCAGAGTGTAGGCTTCTCATCATCAGATGGATTGCACTACAACAATGCTACTTATAAGACTTTGTATAACTTCTATATGAGTACAATTGAAGGTACTATTTGATAATTGACGTGTTGGTTAATTGATAATATAGTTAAGCTTTTGATTATTTTGGGCGCCTTTACGGCGCCCATATTTTTTATATTCTTTTAATAGACAAATTAACCTCTACGATATATATTAATAGGGTAGGAAAACGATTTCCTCATAGAAACTTTAATATAACTATCGTTTTCCTCAAATGGGCTTTAACAAAAATAGGTCAAAATATATACATGAGAGGGGTTACTTCATGGTATCTATAAAGGACGTGGCAAAAGAAGCAGGAGTTGCCATATCTACAGTTTCAAAAGTATTAAATAATTATCCTAATGTAAGTGAAGAGACACGCAAGAAGGTGTATGAAGTTGTTGACAGGCTTGGTTTTGTCCCTAATAGCGTTGCAGCAGCTCTTTCATCCAAGAGATCTGGAAGGATAGCTCTTCTTATAAAGCTAAATTCACAGACTCAGGCAATTGATGAGATCAACATGCAGTATATTTCTGGTGCCATCTACAAGGCTCAGGAATTGCAGATGGATGTTATCACTATTTTTTATTCAATGGTCAGCGATATGAATGTTGAAGAACTTACAAGGTATTTCACAGCTCAGAGTATAGGCGGTATCATCATCTATGGTATGGGCAAAGAAGACACTGTGCTGCATCAGCTGATCGATAATGGTGATTTTAAGATCGTAGTAATCGATGCACCAATGGTCAATGAAAATACATCTGTGGTAACAATTGATCATAAGCAGGCACAAAAAGATGTTGCGGAAAAGGCAATCGAAGGAAGTAATGTTAATAGCATATTGTACATTGCAGGTAAGCCTAATGGATATGTGACAGATTACAGGCTTGAAGGCATCAAGGAATTTGCTAAAGAACACCAACTATCGCTATGCGTTAAAGAGGGAGATTTCTCTGAATTAAAGGCAAGGGAGATCACATTTGAGTATGGAAGAGATATGGATGTGATCGTTTGTGCATCAGATCTGATGGCAATAGGAGCAATGAAAGCTCTGATAGATATGGATATTTTCCATCCGGTATGTGGATTTGATGGAATCATTCTGATGGGGTATGTGGGCAAGCAGATGCATACTGTCAGACAGAATTTTGCAGGAATATCTGCAGCAGCTGTAGCTGAACTGGATAGGCTGCTAGCCGGTGAGAGTGGTCAAAAGATCGTACTGAAGCATGAATTAGTACGATTGAAATATGAGGACATAATAAGATAAAAAAATCTTGCAGAAAACGTTTTCCTGTGATATATTCATATAGGAGTTAAGAAAACGTTTTCCACAAAAGCTTTGAAAGGAGAAAGAAATGGGAAAGCATACTAACATGCAAAGAGATGTACTTGTTCTTAACCTTGAGGAACAGATTGAAGGAATTGCTAATGACAGATATGGCAAGAGCCTCAAAGAATGTGATAACAAAGAGATTTATACAATTCTTCTTGATATGTCTACAAGACTGATCGATGTTACAGAAGATAATAACGGAGAGAAGAAGATTTATTATATTTCAATGGAATTTTTGATTGGTAAGCTGTTATCTAACAACCTTATCAATTTAAAGATCTATGATAGAGTAAAGGCTATTCTTGAAAAGAATGGCAAGAACCTTGCAGAAGTTGAAGAGGTCGAGCCAGAGCCATCACTTGGTAATGGTGGTCTTGGAAGACTGGCTGCATGCTTCCTTGATTCTATTGCAACACTTGGAATGGCTGGTGAAGGTATCGGACTTAACTATCATTTTGGACTTTTCAAACAGGTATTTAAGGACCACCTCCAGACAGCAGAGAAAAATGAATGGATCGAAAAAGATTCCTGGCTTGAAAAGACAGATACAACATTTGAAGTTGCTTTTGGTAAAAAGAAGGTTGTGTCACGTCTGTATAACATGTATGTCGTTGGATATGACAGTGGTGTCAACAAGCTTCGTCTCTTTGATGTAGAGTCTGTCGACGAGAGCCTTGTTAAAAAGGGTATCGACTTTGATAAGACCAAGGTTGACAAGAACCTTACACTTTTCCTTTATCCGGATGATTCAGATGAGGCAGGAAACCTCCTTAGAATATATCAGGAATACTTCCTGGTAAGTAATGCTGCACAGCTTATCCTTCGTGAACAGAAGGAACGTCAGTATGATCTTCACAAGTTGTATGACCATGCTGTGATCCAGATCAACGATACACACCCAACAATGATCATCCCAGAGCTGATCCGTATTCTTGTTGAAGATAAGGCATTTAGCATGGATGATGCTATCGATGTTGTAAGCAAGACATGTGCATATACTAACCACACTATCCTTGCTGAAGCTCTTGAGACATGGCCACTTGAATACATGGAGACAGTTGTTCCTCAGCTCGTTCCATATATCAAAGAGCTTGATAAGAGGATCAAGGCTAAATATAAAAAGCAGGAATCAGTTCATATCATTGATAAGAATAAGAGAGTACATATGGCATTTATTGATATCCATTATGGTTTCTCTATCAATGGTGTTGCAGCTATCCACACAGATATCCTTAAGAACTCAGAACTTAATGATTTCTACAAGCTGTATCCTGAAAAGTTTAACAACAAGACCAACGGTATTACATTCCGTAGATGGCTTCTGTCCTGTAACCATCCTCTTGCTGATTTTATTGCAGACAAGATTGGTGATGGATTCAAGAAGGATGCTATGAAGCTTGAGAAGCTCATGGATTTCATTGATGATGAAGATACTCTGAATCAGCTCGATGAGATCAAGAAGGGCAAGAAGAGAGAGCTTGCTGCTTACCTCAAGGAGCATGAAGGCGTTGAAGTTGATGAGAATTCTATTTTTGATATTCAGGTAAAGAGACTTCATGAGTACAAACGCCAGCAGATGAATGCACTCTACATTATCCACAAGTACCTTGAGATCAAGGCAGGTAAAAAGCCGGTTCGCCCTATCACATTTATTTTTGGTGCTAAGGCAGCTCCAGCATATGTCATTGCTCAGGATATCATTCACTTGATCCTTGTTCTTCAGGAAATTGTAAATAATGATCCTGATGTAAGCCCATATATGAAAGTCGTCATGGTAGAAAACTATAATGTAAGTTACGCTGAAAGACTTATTCCTGCATGTGATATTTCAGAGCAGATCTCACTTGCATCCAAAGAGGCTTCTGGAACAAGTAACATGAAGTTCATGTTAAACGGTGCTGTTACTCTTGGTACTGATGATGGTGCTAACGTTGAGATACATGAACTTGTTGGCGACGACAATATCTATATCTTTGGTGTTAAATCAGATGAAGTAATTGAGCATTACAAGAAGGCTGATTACGTATCAAAGGATTACTACAAGAAGAGTAAGGTCATCAAGGAAGCTGTAGATTTTATCACAGGTCCTCAGGCTCTTAAGGTTGGACATAAGGAAAATCTTGAAAGACTTAAGAAGGAGCTTCTTAACAAAGACTGGTTCATGACTCTTATCGATCTTGAAGATTATATTAAAGAAAAAGATCTGATCTTTGCTGATTATGAGAACCGTGATAAGTGGAAGAGAATGATGCTGACCAACATTGCAAAGGCTGGATTCTTCTCATCAGACAGAACTATCAACGAATACAATAGAGATATCTGGAAACTTTGATTTCGGATATCCTCAGGCTATAGTTGATAAAAACTTATAGATTATAAATATAGATAAAAGGACTGTGTGCTTTGAATAACAAGGCATGCAGTCTTTTTTTGTTGGGAAAATGAGTCACCGGGGACGTATCAGATTGACTCATTGTGTACAATGAGTCAATTTGATACGTCCCCAGTGACTCTGATACGTCCCCAGTGACTCACTCCGCAGGAATGTGAAAATTTATGTAAATTACATTTTGAAAATGATAAGATGATAATATGATGTCAGGGTCAAAAGAAATTTTGCCCAATCATCATATTATTCTAAGTTTAATCATGCAGTAATGAGGGGAATTATTGGCTATTGGGGGCTAGGCATAGATTTCATGAATGTATTGAGGAAAGCATGGCTTAAACTGCCTATTGAAAAAAAGACAAGATTCTACTCACTTATCATTGTAGTAATAATACTTATGGTAGGTGTTTTTGACATATCTGTTGCCGGAATGTCTATCCGGAATATGGGAACCATCCTATCTGATCTCACTAAATGCGCTAACCTGCAGGCAGCAATGACAGCAGAAAACGAAGCCTTTGAAAAATATATAAGAAATGATATTGAAGCCAATAAAGTCAACTATGAAAAGGCCTGTGTTCACACCAGGGCCTGTATAAGCAGACTGCCCTATGACTATTCAAGAGTGGGGGCTGAAAGGTATGCCAGAGCATGGCGTGTTATAAATGCTTATGATTACTATGAAGGACAGCGTGAAGTGACACTAAGCGGAATACTGCATGGTAATTCTTTTCAAAAATTATATGACCTATATGAGATGCAGAATAATCTAAAAAGCTATGTTCAGGATCTTATGCAGATAACAGTCAGTGAAGCCAGTTTGATGTATCAGAAAAAGCTGACACTGATAGAGTTTCTCCCATTTATCATGGTGGCTATAAGTATCACGACCATAACTCTTACGTTGCTATTTGGAAGACTATTTTCAAGTACTCTTACTTTTCCATTAAAAAAGCTGGCACTAGGAGTAAGAGATATATCAGAGAAAAATTTTGATTCCAAAGACATAATTGTGGATAATGAAGACGAAATCGGAGAACTGGTGGATACTTTCAATGATATGAAGCACGCCATGTCAGAGCATATAAATACTTTGAATGAAAATCAGTTGTTAAACGAGCAGATCCATAAGGATGAGCTTGAGAGAGTTGAGATGGAGAAACAGTTAAATGTAGCCCAGCTTGATCTTTTGCAGAGCCAGATCAATCCCCATTTCCTCTTTAATACTCTAAATGTCATATCAGGAATGGCTGAGCTGGAAAATGCAGAAACTACGCAAAAGATGATAAGCAGTCTGTCTCATCTGTTTAGATATAACCTTAGGACCAATGCACAGTACGTATCATTGTCCCAGGAGATAAATGTTCTTGATGATTATATGTATCTGCAGCAAATGCGTTTTGGTTCAAGGCTTGTATATAACAAGGACATACAGGAAGATCTGGACACAACATCCATAATCGTTCCTGTATTTATGCTACAGCCTATGGCGGAGAATTCAATAATACATGGCCTTGCGGAAAAAATAGAAGGCGGAGAAGTTTCACTTCATGTCTACAAAAAGGATGAAGCAGTATATGTAGAAATCAGTGACACAGGTGTAGGAATACCTGAAACGAAACTGAAAGAAATAAACAGTGGAAAGCGCATTAAGACAGAAGAACATGCAGGAATAGGATTTACCAATATTACAAGGCGCTTGAAGAGTATGGATGAAAATAGTATGGTGCAGGTTGAAAGCTCGCCTGGAGAAGGAACAAAGGTGATCATATGTATAAGATACTGATAGCAGATGATGAAATGATAGAGAGAATGGTACTTAGAAAGAGGCTCATTGAAAACTTTGCAGACAGATGCGAAGTCTTCGTTGCTGAAAATGGCAAAGAGGTGATCAGAACTTATGAAGACAAAAAGCCTGATCTGATGATACTTGATATACAGATGCCTGGTATCAGCGGGCTTGAGGCAGCAGAGCAGATCAGAAATATGGGCGGCAGATGCGATATCATATTTCTTACTGCTTTTAATGAATTTGATTATGCCAAAAAAGCCATATCTGTCCACGCCTTTGAATACCTTCTAAAGCCTTGTGATGACAAGGAACTGATCCTGTCAGTAGAAGAAGCAATGCGTAATAAAAAGATTTCAAATGGGGAAAAAGAGTCAGACCCCATAAGAGATAATGCTATAGTCATGCATCAGAATACAGCTGAGGCATTTCTTGCATATATAGAAGCTTATTATGGAAGAGAGCTCACTGTGCAAACCATGGCAGAACATTTCTCATATTCTGAAGTATATTTTTGCAGGCTGTTTAAGCAGCATTTCGGTGAGAGCTTCATTAGCTTTTTGACAAATATAAGGATAAAAAAGGCAATCGAACTCCTACAGACCACAAATCTTAGTGTCAAAGATATAGGGCGTAAAGTAGGCTATGAAGATTCCAACTATTTTACAAAAGTATTTAAACGTGTCACGAAATGCAGTCCAAGTGAATATAAGGAGAGCATTTTAAAAGAAACTATTGGTTAAAATTTTACCCTCCAATGTTCAAAAATTACCATTTTGAAAGAAACTATCATTTTTTATAATGACAGTGTAAATAATTCTTGTTGCGTCGCAACGAAAACAGGTAGGGAGGGTTATATTGATGAAGAAAAAATTGTTGAGTGCTTTAGTATGTTCCACAGTAGCTGTATCCATGATCACAGGATGCGGACTTAGTGCACCAGCTGAGACAACTACTACAGAGAGTGCGCAGGAGACTACAACAGAGGAAAAAACTGACACTACAGCGGCAGCTGAGACTACAGAAGCTACTGAGGTAGCAACTGATTCTGAGTATACAGTCAATGAAGCTGCAGCAGCAGATCCAGCAGTTGTACTTACTATGGCAGAGGTAAATCCTATTGAAAATACCATCTGTGGAGCTATGGATACTAAATTCAAGGAAGCAGTTGAGGCAATGTCAGGCGGCTCAATTACTATCGACCTTCAGGGCGGTGGAGTTCTTGGTGTTGAAGCAGATATCCTTGATGGTATGCTTGGCGGAACAGGTACAGTTGATATTTGCCGTATTTCAGCATTTGCTTTAAATTCATACGGATGCGATAAGGCAACACTTCTTTCACTTCCATATACATTCCAGGATAGAGATCATTTTTGGACATTTGCTAATTCAGATCTGGCGCAGGAATTCCTGAACCAGTCTTCAGAAATCGGACTTGGTGTTAAGGGTCTGTACTACGGAGAAGAAGGCTTCCGTCATTTCTTTACAGCAGAAGACAAGCCTATTACATCTCCAGCAGACATGGCAGGTATGAAGATCAGAGTATCTAATGACCCTGTTATGACAGCTATGGTAGAGAGCCTTGGTGCAACACCATCACCAGTATCAATGGCTGAGATCTATCAGTCACTTCAGAATGGAACAATCGATGGAGCAGAGCAGCCAACAGCTAACTATGCTTCTAACTCATTTGACGAAGTTGGTCCTAACCTCACAATGGATGGACATACACTTGGCGCAATGATGACTATCATTACAGAAGATTCATGGAACAAGCTTACAGAGAACCAGCAGCAGGTAATCCTTGAAGCAGGTAAGATTGCTTCTAACTACTGCCGTGAAGTATCTGAACAGAAAGAAAATGAAGTTCTTGAAGAGCTCAAAGCAGAAGGCAGAAATATCATCGAAGTTACAGATAAGTCCGAGTGGCAGGAAGCTTGTAAGCCAATTGCAGATCAGTATGCAACAGGTGATCTTGCAGATATCTATCAGCAGATCCTTGATATGGCTAAATAATTTAAAAACATTTGGTGTGGTGTTCTGATCAGGATCCACGATGCTGAAAGATGATCCGTCACACATATGAAAAATTTCAGCCTCGGGATTATTGTTCCGGGGCTGTGTTTTTAAAAAGACAACCTTTATATTTTAAGATTGGGGGCTATGATATGCCTAAGATATTTATACAATTGAGAAAGATTGAACCACTGTATAAGTTGGTTTATGCGATATTTTTAAACATATGCAAGGTCCTTTTGGTAACGGACATACTCATTACAAGCTGGGTAGTACTTGCAAGATATATTACAGTCATACCGGCTCCTAACTGGGGTGAAGAGTTGATATTGACACTCATGTCATATATGGCAGTGTTGTCAGCATCACTGGCCATAAAGAGAAACGCACATATCAGAATGACTTCTTTTGACAGATACTTGCCCAAAAATCTGGTAATAGCACTGGATCTTCTGGCTGATGTTGCAGTTCTTGTACTTGCTTTTATCATGCTGACAGTCGGCTGGCAATACGCTGCTAATATTGGTTCTAAAGGAACATATATCAGTATGCCTTGGCTGTCCAAGTTCTGGATGTATTTTCCAATTCCATTGGCAGGAGTTGCCATGATCTTTTTTGAAATAGAGAGGATCGTGATCGATATTGAGAGATTCTTTGGTGGTAAGGAGGATACAATATGACAATAAATACTACGGCCATAGTGATATTGCTTGCCAGCTTTCTGATCATGGTCTTTTTAAGATTTCCAATAGCATATTCTGTAGCAATTTCATCTCTTTTATGCCTTGCATATCAGGGATTTCCGTTAACAACACTGTCCCAGCAGATGATCAAGGGTATCAGTTCATTTTCGCTGATGGCAGTACCGTTTTTTATAACCATGGGCGTGCTCATGGGCTCAGGCGGTATATCTGAGAAACTACTTAATCTGGCAGATGCCTGTGTTGGATGGATGACAGGTGGTCTTGCTATGGTAAATATTGTTGCATCATACTTTTTTGGCGGAATATCAGGATCGGCAGCTGCAGATACAGCATCACTGGGATCACTTGAAATTCCAATGATGGTAGATAGAGGCTACGATAAAGACTTTTCCACAGCCGTTACAATTTCATCTTCTGTAGAGGGTATGCTGGTTCCTCCTTCACACAACATGGTAATCTATGCAACAACAGCAGGTGGAATCTCTGTTGGAGCTTTATTCCTGGCAGGTTATCTTCCGGGAGCAATCCTTGCATTGTGCCTTATGGTAGGCTCCTATATTATCTCTAAAAAGAGAAAATATCCAAAGGGAGATAAATTCAGTCTTAAGAGACTTGGTAAAGAGTTCAGAACTTCTATCTGGGCACTTTCAGCAATCTTGATCGTAGTTGTGGGCGTAGTAGCAGGTGTATTTACAGCTACAGAATCAGCTGCTATAGCTGTAATCTATTCACTGCTCGTAAGTATCTATGTGTATAAAGGCATTACCTGGAAGCAGGTATGGAAGCTCATCGATTCATGTATTGATACACTTTCAATCGTGCTCATACTTATTGCAACATCTAATGTATTTGGATACTGCCTTACAACACTTCACGTTCCAGAGCTTGCAGCCAAGGCTATAACTGGTGTATCCAACAACCCATATGTTATAGCACTGCTCTTAAATCTTATTCTGCTGGTTTTAGGAATGATCATGGATATGGCACCTATCATTTTGATATCAACGCCTATCCTGTTGCCAATTGCTACTTCTATAGGCATAGATCCTGTTCAGTACGGTATTATGCTTGTTCTTAACTGTGGTATCGGACTTTTGACACCACCTGTAGGAGCAGTTCTGTTCATTGGTTCAGCAATTGCTGAAGAACCTATGGAAAAAGTAGTAAAAGCACAGCTACCATTCTACGTAATGATGATCATTGCTTTGCTGGTAATCACATTTATTCCTGCAGTAAGCTTGTGTATACCTAAATTGCTTGGTTATTAATGTGGCTTTGTTATTATCTGATTTTAAATTATAATTGTATTATTAGTTTTAATATTTTTAGGGGAGACTGGTATGGAGTATAAATATAGATTTCGAAATACCACCGGGGATTATTTTCTTTTTAACATGAGCAATATATACAGCCAGTGGACAGCTATCGTCAATGTACTCTTTACTATGGCAATGGCAGTTCTTATCGTAAACAGATGGAGTGATTCATCTGATATATTCAGAGGTATTATGTTGCTTGGACTGTCTCTTTTCCCTATAATCCAGCCACTTGTAATACTTATAAGAGCATCAGCTATGTCCAGATCTATCACAGAAGAAACGGAACTTTCTTTTGACAAGGCGGGCATGCATATCAAGGTGCGTGATCATGATCAGCTGGTCAGCTGGAAAGAGTATAGGTCTACCATAAAAAGGCACCTTTTACTGATACTTGTTCCTGATGAAAAGCATGCATATATACTGACTGACAGGATATTGCACGGACAAAAAGATGATCTTTATGATTTTTTGGAAAAAAATAATGTGAAATAATTTTTGCTGAAAACAAGCTCTGGGGCGTTGTTGCCTTTAAAATGCTTGTTTTCAGCTTTTTGAATGTATAAGTGAGCGAGGTAGTTGGTGATAGCAAAAAAGAATTTTATATTAAAACAACTACAAAAATTGCTGTTCATAGCTTCTGTAAGCATGGCCTGTATGGGGATCACGGCCTGCTCAGAGGGAGAAGCACAAGTGGATTATGATTCGCCATATTGTACTATCTGTGAAGAGTACAAAGATGTAAGACCTAAGTATGTCTTTAGCTATGCAGAGAATCAGGCCAAGGATTATCCAACATCTCTTGGAGCCTTTCGTTTTGCATATCTGGTCCATCAAAAATCCAGGGGACGCATACAGATCAGGGTATATGTCGATGGAGAACTTGGTGATGAACAGGAGCTGGCCAAAAAGATGCAGCAGGGCGGCCTTGATTTTATGAGAGCTTCTATGGCAGGACTTACATCCTATAGTCCTGAGTCACAGGTACTTATAATGCCTTATCTTTATAAGGATTCTGATCATATGTGGAGAGTTCTCGATGGAGAAATCGGACAGAATATCATGGATTCTTTTAACGGATCTGGCATGGTGGCTTTGTCCTGGTATGATGCAGGAGTCAGAAATTTTTATTCTGATAAGCCAATTTATTGTCTTGAGGACATGAGTGGAAGAGTTGTAAGGACTCAGGCTTCAGACATAATGGAAGATGTGATCAGTTGCCTGGGGGCAACCACATATCCTACAGAATATGATGAAGTGTATTCAGCTCTCCAGACAGGAAGGGTTGATACAGCCGAGAACAATTTTGCCAGCTTTGAGTCTATGGAGCATTACAAGGTTGCAAAATACTATATTCTTGATGGTCACATGCGCATTCCTGAGCTGCAGCTTATATCTCAGACCACCTATGATAAACTTACCGATGAGGAAAAAGAAATCATAGAAAGCAGTGCCAAGGAATCCGCCATATATGAAAGGCAGCTGTGGCTTGAAAGAGAGGAGATATCCAGGCAAAAGATATTAGATGAGGGATGTGTCATCATAGAACTGTCAGATGAAGAAAGAGCCAGATTTCAAGCAGCAGTACAGCCGGTTTACAAAAAATACTGCGGTCCATATATGGATCTGATAGAAAAAATACAGAGTTATTAAAAAAGCTGGTTGATAGTACAATGATACTGTCAGCCAGCTTTTTCATTTAGTCACAAAAGACTTTTTAGTCATCAACGAAGTCTTCACGGTAAGGTGTGAAGATATCAAGCAGTACACCTTCTTCCAGGCAGACACAGCCGTGTTCAACGCCGTCTGTCTTAAGGAGAGTATCACCTTTTTCTACGATGTGTTTTTCGCCATCGATCTCAAATTCAAATTTGCCGCTTACAACATAAGTGATCTGTGTGTGGGGATGGTGGTGGAGAGCACCAACAGCGCCTTTTTCAAAGTGATTTTCCACAGTCATCACATCCTGACTGTAGGCGAGAACGCGTCTTACTACGCCATTGCCCTGATCCTGTGGTGTTACGTCTTTGTAGTATACCCATCTGTCGTTTTTCATAGATTGTTCCTTTCTGTTTGAAGTTATGAGGATATATATTCATTGATGATGTTGCGAATGGTGTTATAGAGGTGAGGCTTCAACTTACCCAGATCAATAGGATCTTTGTAGATTATGGAACTGTAAGCAGTTGCGCCTACCAGCTCAATGATCAAAAATAGCATGATCTCCGGATCGTGGATCTCAGCCTTGGCATTTTGCACCATCAGGTTATAGAGATAATTAAAGTTGATATCCTCATC
>SVGC01000040.1 GCA_015056495.1 Butyrivibrio sp. | reverse complement strand
AAATAAAAAAGAGCCTGTGAAAAAAGTGATCAATTTTCACAGGCTCTTTCATATTCAGTTTAATTCAGCTATAAGCATAAAAGCTAAAACGATCAGCAATCAGCCTTTCCAACTGATCCGAACATTTCCATCTTTTCCTTAACTGTAGCCTTGATAGCTTCTGCACCAGGAGCAAGAAGTTTTCTAGGATCAAATCCCTTACCTTCAAGATCCTTGCCTGCTTCGATGTACTTTCTTGTAGCATCAGCGAATGCAAGCTGGCACTCTGTATTAACGTTAACCTTAGATACACCAAGGTTGATAGCTTTCTTAACCATCTCTGCAGGGATACCTGTACCACCATGAAGAACAAGTGGAAGCTCACCTGTAAGCTTCTGGATAGCATCCAGAGTCTCAAATGAAAGTCCTTCCCAGTTTGCTGGATATTTGCCGTGGATGTTACCTATACCAGCTGCAAGGAAATCAACACCAAGATCAGCGATCTGTTTGCACTCGTTAGGATCAGCGCACTCACCCTTACCGATTACACCATCTTCTTCACCACCGATAGCACCAACTTCAGCTTCGATAGAAAGACCTCTGTCATGAGCAGCCTTAACAAGTTCCTTAGTCTTTTCAATGTTCTCAGCTATTGGATAGTGTGAACCATCGAACATGATTGAGGAGAATCCAGCCTCTATGCACTTGTAGCATCCTTCGTATGTACCATGATCAAGGTGAAGAGCTACAGGAACATCGATATCGAGATCCTTGAGCAGTCCGTTAACCATGTTTACAACAACATGATATCCACCCATGTACTTTCCTGCGCCTTCAGAAACGCCTAAGATAACAGGGCTTCTTAACTCTTTAGCTGTAAGCAGGATTGACTTTGTCCACTCCAGGTTATTGATATTGAAGTGACCTACTGCATAGTGCCCAGCCTTTGCTTTTTTCAGCATGTCAGTTGCGTTTACTAACATTTTGAAATCCTCCTTTTATTTAATAAAATTTGTTTACTAACAGTAATTGTGAAATAAATATCACACTTTTTCATTATATCATACAACTTTACAAAATGAAACAATTAATGACCCTAGGGTCATTTTGTGGCATTTTTTTCAGAATGTCCCCTTGACCCCGTCCCCTAGGGTCATTTTAGGATCAAAAAAAACTCAGCAACACCTAACGTATTGCTGAGCTTTCTATTATCTATTATTCTGTAGCCTGAGTCTCGCTTGTAGCTTCTGCTTCTGCAGTTGTCTCAACTGGTGCTTCTTCTGCTGGAGCTTCTGGAGCTGCATTTTCAACTACTGGTGCTTCCTGAGCTGGAGCTGCTTCAGCAACTGGAGCCTGAGGAGCTGCAACTGGCTGACCACATCCTGTGCAGAATGCTGCGCCTTCTCTTAATGGTGTTCCGCAGTTAGAGCATACAGGACCTGCGTTCTGTACTGGCTGCATCTGAGGAGCCTGTCCGGCAAACTGAGGCTGACCCATTGGTGCCTGACCGCCAAACTGTGGCTGGCCCATAGGTGCCTGACCATTAAACTGTGGCTGACCCATTGGTGCCTGACCGCCAAACTGTGGCTGACCCATTGGTGCCTGGCCATTGAACTGTGCCTGGCCATTGAACTGTGCCTGGCCATTGAACTGCTGGCCGTTAAACTGTGGCTGCTGTGGCTGCTGAGGTGGTACAAGTGAAACTGCATCTGTCTGTGCCTTTGTAGCTTCTGCTGTTCTTCTCAGTTCAGCAACCTGATTCTGTTTCTGGATAATAGTCTCAATATATGACTGAAGATCTGGCTCAGCATTATCTTTGTGAAGATTAAAATATGCCTGTCCAAGATACTGATATACTTGCTGCATTTCTCTTTCTACATTAGAAATCTGGTTATTGATAGCAAATACATCATAATTTCCTTTTGCTTTCTGACTAACTCCCTTAGTGAAAGCTGATACGTTGTCCATGAATCCCATAAACTTTTCCTCCTAAAACTAACGAAAAATGCACTCAAATAACTAGTAAAAAATGTTGAATCCAAGTATAAATAATGCAATTATTTCGTCCAACTAGGAACAATCTTAGCACAGATTTTTCCTTATTGAAACAGCTTTAAAAGAGTATTAAAACTTTTTATTTCCTATTTCAGGGATTCATTAAAACTCTTATTCAATAGACTTTAAAAGTGTCAATACATTCTGACCGTCTTTATGTTCATAGAGTACCTTATCCATACTCTTTTTTACCATAAAAATCCCTAGTCCGCCGATAGGGCGCTGCTCACCCGGAAGAGTTATGTCCGGATCTTCTTTTTCCAGTGGATTGTAAGGAACACCGCTATCTTTAAAGGTAATACTAACGGTTTTTCCATCGTCCACAGTATCAAAAATGATCGTGGCATCGCCTACATCTGGCTGATATGCATAGTTTGCTATATTAACAAAGATTTCTTCAACAGCAACATCGATCTGCATCTGGACTATCATATTGCAATCCAGCTTTTCCAATTCAATATCAACAAATTCTGCAACCTCTGGAAGCTTCTCGACTAATGCCTGGATTTTTAACTCTTTCATTCTTTGTCCTTTCATCCTGCCAACTGTCGCTTAACAAGCTGTGCGAAAAAACCATCCTTTTTAATCAAAGAATCGAATGTACCCTCTTCTACTATCTTACCACTATCTATAACAATAATGCGATTACAATTTTTTATTGTCGATAATCTATGCGCAATAACAATTCTTGTACATTCAAGTTTATCCAGAGAATCAGACACCTGTTTCTGTGTTTTATTATCCAATGCACTCGTAGCCTCATCAAGGATAAGTATCTTTGGCTTATTGGCTATAGCCCTTGCTATCATTATTCGCTGGCGCTGGCCACCGGATATGCCTCCGCCTCCCTCAGATACAAAAGTATTCATACCCATAGGCATCTTTCTGATATCATCGGCAATACCTGCAATTTCTGCAGCTTCCCAGGCCTCACTTACTGTCATCATCGGATTTGATATAGCGATATTCTGATACAAATCGCCCTGTATAAGCCCGCTATTCTGCATCACGGTACCAATATTTTTCCTGAGGGACCTCAGATCCAAGGTCTGCATATCTTTGCCATCGTAGTATATCGCGCCATTATCAGGCTTTTCAAATCCCAGTAAAAGCCTCATTAGTGTGGTCTTGCCGCATCCGGTCTCTCCTACGATACCCACATATTCTCCCGAATGTATCGTCAGGCTCAAGTCACTAAATACGTATGGCATTGCGTCGTTGTATCTAAAGCTCACGTGGCTTAGTTCAATAGCACCTGAAGCTCTTGTTACCTCTATTTTTTCCTCATTTATCTCAGGCTCAGCTTCAAGAAATGGCATAGCCATCTCAACTATAGGCTTGATCTTGGCAATACTCTGCACCACCGATGCCAGCTGCGCAAAAGCGCCGTATGTCATGCCATAGGCAACAGAAAAGCCTATATATTCTGATACATTAACATTATTTTCTACTGCAATTAAATAGATGATTATTGTTCCAATCAGTCCGATTCCTGCATTTACTACGCTGTCAACTTTAACAAAAATCGGCGGATTATACTCAGCCTTTGCTTTTTGCGCATAGCCCTTTGCCCATTTTGCAAATGCTCTCTTTTCAGAGCCTGAGAGCCTGATCTTTTGGATACCTGAAATAAGTGCAAAAGCCAGACCTGTTTCCTTGGCCTCATGCTCCATTATCTCTCTGGTTATCTTCATGCGCATCAAGGTCGAGACCACAGAACATATCAGACTCACCATCAGTATGATCATTGATGGTACTACCAGTGACGTTGCATAATGAAAGATTTCAAAAACGTAAATAAGTGACATCAGCGCGAACAGCTCACCTCTGATGGCCATGATTATTATCATGTTACACAGTTCATTAACTGCTTTGGATCTCGATGCCATTTCACCGGCACTATATTTTCTGAAAAAAGAAGCCGGAAGCGATAATATACGCATCATCATAGCCGCTTCAACTGACAGATCAGTCTCAATAGAGAGTCTGGCTGTATACAAGTTGTTAACAATAGTTAAAAGCTTCGAAGACAATACTGCAGCTATCAGAAATATTGCTGTACCAACAAGTGCCAATCTGCTTCCACTATCTAATACAATACCCGTCAGATATGCAGACAGCACAGGCTCCAGCATTCCAACCAGAGTCACAGCAAAAACGCTCAGTGCCATGAGCCCTATGTCTCTTGGATGCAGGCAGTCTTTTAAATAAACCACCAGATCATGGACCTTCAACTGCCTCTGTGGAAAAGGTCTGTAAAAACAGATCGCATCTTTGTCAAAAAGATTCTCATTAAAAACGCTGATCTTGATCTTACGTCCTGTAGCATAGTCATGATAGCTGTATCCACTAAGCCCTGTTGGTATGAGCGCTACCGGAGTATGGCCTTCCTTCATATAACCTATCATGGGGCCGTAGGCATCTTTAAACCATCCTTTGGTCAGAGTTACTCTCCTGTGCATGATCCCATGAGGCTGCAAAGCATAGTCCAGCTGCTGCATGCCATCTTTTATGGACTGCGGGATCTCAATTATCTTGAAATGATAGAATTTTAATATCTCATCAATGGCCTGCTTGGTTATGATGTACTTATCATCAAGTCTGCGATTTTCCTCAGATCCCAGAATTGCAGATGCAACGTCCAGAAAGGCCCCCTCAAAAGCCTTCTCATCATTCTGTTTTCGAATTTTTATCTGCTCGTCAAACCAGCTCACTATCTAAAGTCCCCTGCTAAATGTCGTTAATAGTAATCCTTTATTCATTAGTTACAAGCTCTGTGTAATATCCGCCACGTGCATAGAGTTCCTCATGAGTTCCCCTCTCTACAACATGTCCCTGATCCAGGACCACGATCTCATCGCAATCCCTTATGGTAGACAGCCTGTGGGCTATCACAATGCAGGTGATACCCCTATCCTTTATGGCCTTCACCACATCATATTCTGTCTTGGCATCCAGGGCACTGGTGGCCTCATCCAATATTATGATGCTTGGATCTCCCGCAAGGACTCTGGCAATTTCAATTCTTTGCTTCTGTCCTCCGGAAAAATCCTTTCCATTTTCCAGCATGCTATATTTAAAGCCCATTCTTCTTGACATAACATCGTCATAGATCTTGGCATCCCTTGCAGCCATTATCATCTCGAAATCTTCTATTGAATCATCCCACATCTTGATATTATCTGAGATGGTTCCCTCAAAAAGAGTAATGTCCTGATCTACTACAGCAACGGATCCGGTAAAAATATTATGGTCGATATCCTCAAGTTTTTTGCCATCATAGAGGATTTCTCCGCTCCAGGGCTTGTAAAGACCTGCCAGGAGCTTGGCAATTGTTGACTTTCCACAACCGGAACCTCCGACGATGGCGATCCTCTTACCTGTATCCAGACTCATGGAAAAATCTTCCACAACAGGCTCTCCCAGCCTTGAATAACCAAATGTTATATTTTTTACCTCAATATTACCTTTTAGCTTGTCATAGCTATCTACAACCAGCTCTTTTTCCTCAAGAACAAAATCTATCGGATAATCCATAACATCATTGATACGCTCAACAGAAGTCTTCATCTCCTGTATCGTCTGACTTGCAGATATAAGGCTTCTTGCAGGAGCCAGAAATGATGACAGGATTCCTTGAAAAGTCAGGATCATACCTACTGTAAAATCTGACTCCATAGCCATCCACACGCCAAGGATCATTACCAGGATATTGGCAAGAGTAGTCAGAAACTCAGGCAAAGCACCTAATGTATACTCTTCTTCATACTCTTTTACCAGTACATCATTAACACTGGCCTGGATTCCTGCCCATTTTTCAAAAAATCCATTCTCAGAACCGCTACTCTTGATAGTCTCGATCATCTGTATTCCTGACATGGTAGTTCCTGTGAGATTTGCGGCATCACGCATGGATACTCTGGTAAGGTTTATACGCTTTTTGGCAAGGATACGTGACACCCGCACATTCATAAGGCACACAGCTACGCCAATAGCTGTTATCAAGAGGCTGTACCTCATCATCAACAGCAGGTATATCAGCATCATGACAGTATTCATAAATAGCGGAGCTATAGTATTTACGAGATTCTGGGCTATTGTCTCATTTATTATCTGCCTTCCCTGAATATCACCAGCCATTCTCTGGGAAAAAAATGACATCGGAAGCCTCAACACTTTCCACATATAGGAAGTTGATCCTACTACCGCCATTTTGCCATTGATCCTCAGAGAGTACACAGCGTTGATCCATGCAGATATTATCTGAATGATTGCAAAAGCAATGAGCAGTGTAAAAAATGGACTTACCCACAATACATTCTTTTTAGTGATCAGCTCATCCACAAATATCTGTGACATAACAGGATTTACTATGCTAAAAAAGTATGTAATTACAGATGTCAGCGCCACAAAGGCTATTGCCGTCCCTGCTCCCTTTAATTTATTCTTTGAAAATTCCATGGCACTTGGCTTTTTGCCGCTTGGTATAAAATCTTTTCCCGGCGCCATTTGAAGGCATATTCCGGTAAAAGAAGTATCGAACTCCTCCATGGATACTTCAACCATGCCTCTTGCAGGATCGTTTATAACAGCTTTATCTTTTTTGAATCCATCTAAAACAACAAAATGATTAAAATTCCAATGAATAATGCAGGGAAACTCTCCCTCTTCCCTAATGGCGTCTAGTTCATATCTATATCCTGATGCTTCAAGTCCATAACCTCTTGCAGCCATGAGAATATTTCTGGCATTGGAGCCATCCCTTGATACTCCACATTCCTGCCTCACCTGAGCAAGCGGTATCCACTTATCATAATAAGCTAGTATCATGTCAAGGCATGCTGCTCCGCATTCAAGGGCTTCCAACTGCATTACAACAGGCACTTTTGCCACTTTGCCGTTTACCGGACCTACGTTTATCTTTTTGTTCTTCATATAAGACTCCACATTCAGATCTTTAAGTCGCAGCTTTTAATGTATAAGGAAATCAATAGGATGGATCAGTCCGCCAGATGTCTCTACTACCCCAAGGATAGCCCAGGCGACAAATCCTATTATCAGAACAATAATTGAAATCAGAATTATCCACACCTTTGGAGATGTGACTTTTAAATAATCATCCAGTTTCTCTGGAGAATCTATCTTTTTAATGCTTTTTTCTCGAAATAATCTGTTACGATCTAAACTATCCATAATAACCCCCTCAGATCATATGAATCACATATTATATTATACATTATATATTCTTGCACAACAAACATAGAGCCGAAGGAACTCATATCCTTCGACTCAACAAGAATCAACTTGCAAATATCAGTAGCATGATGATTGAAAACCCTGCTACAAAGGCAAAAGCTCCCCTGTCATTTTCTTTTCCCATGGACATCATAGGCATCTCTTCAACTGTTGTATAGATCATTGCTCCACCAGCCAGAGCCATGATATATGGCAGTGCACTTGGAACCAGTAATACCATTACAAGTACAAAAACAGCTGCCAGTGGAACCGGCGCTCCTGATACTACTCCCATGAAAAATGACTTTCCTTTGCCGATTCCCTTGTCAAATACAGGGAATGAAACAAAAAGAGCCTCAGGGAAGTTCTGGATTGCAATTGCCAGCGCTAGAAATAGAGGCGTTGATGCAGGTATCCATTCTGTTTTCATAAAATGAGCTGCATAGATCGCACCAAGAGCAATTCCCTCAGGAATATGATGGATCACTTCTGACAGCATCATCTTAGTCTCAGCCTTGAGCTCGCTTTCAGGACCTTCTGTGATCTCTACAAATGCATGAGTATGAGGAACAATACTATCAAGCATGAACTGAATAGCAACACCCAGGCAAAAGCTTAAGAACAGCGGCACTATCGCAGGTATCCTGCTTGTATCCATACCCTTTGCTGCCGGTTCGATCATGCCCCAAACAGATATTGAAAACATGATACCACCGCTGGCTCCAGCCATTATCACTCTGAGCTTGTCAGATGGCTTCCATTTTTTGGCATATACTGAAGCAGCGCCCAGCACAGTTCCTATGAGCGGAATGAGCATTCCAAACACAGTATCTGAGTCGCTCATTGCATTGGAAGAATCAAGATATTCGATAAGAGTCTTAAGACCAATGAATATCAGAATAACTCCGCCCATAACCTCCGAACCGGATTTATAGCGGGTTCCAAAGATATTTCCTATCTTAACGCCTGCAGCTGAAATGATAAAAGTAATAACTGCAATTGTTACAACAGCAAACAGCATATTTTCAAATTTACCTACTGGAATTGCATTTACAGGCACAGCCACGAATGTAATACCTACAGCCAATGCATCGATGCTTGTTGCAACAGCCATCATAAACATAGTCTTAACATCAAAATCGGCTTTTTCCTCCTCATCTTCATCAGAAAAAGCCTCCCTTACCATATTTACACCTATCATCGTCAACAATATAAAAGCTACCCATGGAGCTACTATACTGATCCACTTTTCAAATCTTGAACCTACCATATAACCAATAAATGGCATGATTCCCTGAAATGCTCCAAACCAAATCCCGCAGATCAAACTTTCTTTTATAGTAAGCTTTTTTACTGCAAGTCCTTTGCAAATAGATACAGCAAAAGCATCCATTGCAAGTCCTACAGACAAAAGTAATAATTCAAATAATCCCATTACAAAGCACCTGTTCCTTATTAATTCACCATTTTTTCTTTCATTTGATTTTTATTAAGATGAATATTTCTCTTAATTATACCCTATTTGTTAATAGTGAAGTTAAAATTTTGGAAATCAAGCAAAAACTGCCACTCTTTAACCAATCTGTATGCATAAACAATATGCATTATATGAAGCCCATTCCTAAGCCACCAACATGGACAACACATAGAGTGGAAATAAGTATAATTATTTTATAAAGAAAGACGATATATAACATGAGACGTAGGCACGCAGATTGATGAATTGTATATTCTATAACACAATTCTTCTTTTTGCTCCACTTTGGTCTTGTTTAAAATACGTATAATTATAAGGAGCATTATTATGCATATACAATTCCTAAATGGTGGTCTTGCCAATCAAGTTTTTCAATACATATTTGTTAGATATGCTGAAAATTATCTAAATAATGGGGAACGCTGGTTTCTAGATGATTCTTTCTTTTTTGTAAACAATGTACATAATGGATACGAATTAAAAAAAGTGTTTGGTATAGAAGCTAATCTATTAAGTAATTACTTTGATTCTGATGTATGGGATTTAATGATAAAGAATAAACGTGAAAAAAATATTAGCATTCCCCAGCAATTAAAAAATTATGGAATGGAAATTGATATGCTCACGGAATCTCCTACTGCATTTGAAATGAACCCATTTGATGGATTAATATACATCATAGAATGTAATAAATTTCACCCACAAATAACAAAACTACCAGGTAATGTCTATTACCATGGTTACTGGGTAAACAATAACTGGCTTAATGGCTATAAGGATATCATAAAGAATGAGTTGAAATTCCCTGAAATTACTGAGAAAAACAATATCGATTATTCTAATATGATAAAAAATACCAATTCTACATGTGTACATGTAAGACGTGGTGACTATATAAATCTTGGATGGATATTGGAAAAAAGTCTATATAAAAATTTAATTAAAACAGTTTTGAATATAGAATCTGATATAACCCTGTTTGTCTTTTCTGATGACATAGAGTACTGTAAACAAAATGCTGATGAATTCGGATTTTTCCTACCTCAGAAAACTATTTTTATAGAAGGCAACAAGGGGGAAAATGCATATAGAGATATGCAATTAATGAGCATGTGCCGAAATACAATAGTATCAAACAGTGCATTTTCCTACCTTGCCTCACTATTGAATAATGATATTCACATTGGAATAAGCATGAGTCCAATAAGGGAGCTATAAAAATATTTAACCTCTCCTATTGAGGAAGTAACCTGACACAGCTCCAACTACGCCGCCAAGGATATGTGACATATTGGAAATATTATCCTCTACAGCTATGCCCTGCAAAATCTGCTGACCTATAAATACAACAGCTACAAGGATAAATGTCAGAGGAATCTCGCCTCTCTTAAATCCTGTAAAAGAAGTCAGGATAATAAATGCAAATACGATACCACTGGCACCGCACAGTGCAATATCAGGGAAAACAATGTAATTGAATATACTGGTAACTATAGCTGTTATCAGCATAACTTTTATAAGCATTCCTGATCCATATTTCTCCTCAAGCATAGGTCCAAGCAACAGGATGTAAGTTGCATTTCCCACAAAATGCTCCCATCCACCATGACCAAATACATGGGTAAAAAATCTCATATAAGTAAGTGGAGACTTAAGTGATGAATGATATGTCATAAAAAACAGTTCAGTTGATGCTCCACCTGTTATAAAGCTCAATATAAGAACTGCAAAGCATATCATAATAAATGTAAGTGTAACTGGTGCATTAAAAGTAATACTTATTCTACGTTTCATTGTAATTCCTGCCTTAATTATTTATATGTTATGTAGGTTAGCCCGTCTTTAGAATCATCAATACCGGTAGTTCTATTTGATGGCTTTGCAAGTGGCAGTACATGACCTTTTCTTACAAATACAATAACTTCTGAAAGACCTACCTTTACATAGTGATCGCCCTTTGAAAGAACTTCTTCATCAAAGTCGTCATACGACCTGAATCGGATCATCTTCATATCTTCAGGAAGGTAGACATATCTACCTGTAGTATTTTGCTTGTAAACAGGAGCCAGCATTAGGCTATCGCCAAGAAGAAGCTGGTCCTCTACTTCAAGACTTCTATCATCGTCATATTCAAAACCAAGTGGCTTAAAAAGCATATCATCATCGCGTACAGCCTTCATAAATTCAGAATACAGATATGGCAAAAGAGCATAGCGAAGCTCTATAAGCCTTCTAAATGCATCAGTATTCTCAAACCTATATACTTCCTGTCTTCTGGTTCCCATAGCAGAATGATTCCTGAAAAGTGGCGTAAATATGCCAAATGCAGTCCATCTAAGAAGCAGATCTTCTGTAGTATCAGCTCCAAAGCCACCAATATCCGCACCGCTATACAAGAAGCCGCACATATTAAGAGCTGGCATCTGCTGGATATTTAAAAGAAGATGTGACCACCAGGACATATTGTCTCCGCACCAGACACCGCCATATCTATGCATTCCAACGAAGGATGATCTTGAGAACATAAGGATGCGCTTGTCAGGGCATAACCTCTCAAAGGCTTCACCTGCTGCCCTCGTCATGTTGTAACCATAGAGGTTGTGAACCTTGTCATGTCTTATCTTTTTTCCCTTATAATTATGATAAAAGCGCTTATAATCTTCACTGTTATTACTGATAGAGCCTACAAGTCCCTTGAAATCAAAGAATGAATTGATATCAAGATTCTTACCCTTATAATCCTCTATCTGCTCAAACACTTCCTTCAAATGATCCTCAGTATAGAAAATAGCCGGCTCATTCATATCATTCCAAAAGCCATCAATTCCCTGATCCAGCAAGAATTTATATTTGTTGCCAAACCACTCTCTTGCCTTTTCATTAAGAAAATCAGGGAAATGCACCTTACCAGGCCATACAGCTGCAACAAGGTTCTCGCCATTTTCTTTTTTGCAAAAATAATCTCCAGCAAGGCCCTCTTCGTATACATCATAGCCCTCTTCGATCTTGACGCCTGCATCGATGATCGGTACAAGATGAATGCCCCTATTTTTCATTTCCTGCACAAATTCAGGAAAATCAGGAAATGCCTTTTCATCAACAGTAAAGTCCTTGTATCTCTCCATGTAATCAATATCAAGATAGATCATATCGATGGGGATGCCTGCTTCGTCGTACTTGTCAGCAACTTCTCTTACTTCGTCAGCACTCATATAGCTCCACCTGCACTGACCAAAGCCAAAGGCCCATCTTGGTGGAATATAGCTCTTTCCTATGATCTTCCTGAACTGTCTTACTATCTCTTTTAAACTATCGCCTTCTACAACATAAATATCAGTGTCAAAGTCATCAAAAGAAATCACAAGTTCAGAAGACCTTGTGTAGCCCATGTCAAAGGTCACTCTCTCAGGAGTATCCACATATATTCCAAATCTTTTGCCCTCTCCATCAACTATGAAGAAGTTCTGGGAAGCGTAGAGAGATCTTTTATCTTCAGTATGTACGGGGTCATCAGAATTATTACTGATATAGATCCATCCCCTTTTATTCATACCTCTTGTGGTCTCACCAAGTCCCCATATCCTGTCGCTATCAGACAGCTTTATGAAAAGAGATTTCTTTTCCTCATCAGTTGTAAAAAAAGGAATGTCCCCTTCCGTTATCTCCAATTGTGCCACTACTGATTCGGTGGGTATTGGATTCCCTATCCTAAACTTTCTTATCATACCATTTGTCCCTTTTTTATTTTCTTTATTATCTTTAATTATAGATGAGTCAGTAGACCATCAATCTTTTTTGAACTTTACATAAATAAATAGTGCTAGTGCAAAAAACGGAATCCCAGCTATAAGTCCGACAGGTGCAGATCCCAGAAGTCTGTATTTATCCAGCCCTGTATGTGTTATCGTCTGTGGAATTGTAGCTGCTGCATTAAAGGCTCCGTGAAAAATAGCAGGATACCAGATACACTGACTCTTTTGATATACATAGTCACACATAATACCTAGTGCAACTGTTACTACGCAAAAGAGAACCATTCCAACCACCGGGAATCCAATATACTCCTTGCCGTATTCATATCCTGAAAAGATCATGAGTGGCCAATGCCACATTCCCCAAATGATACCGCCAATGATCCAGGCTTTTTTCTGTCCAAGCTTCTCTCTAAGCGCAGGATACATATATCCTCTCCAGCCTGCCTCCTCGCCTACTGCAAAGAACATGTTGATAAGCGGAGCATAGGTAATGCAGGAAATGCAGCTTATTAGAATGTATGTACCATAGGTCATTCCAGTAGATGTGATCGCATCAAGGGCCTCCTGTCCTGCAACTGCCACAAGATAAGAGCCTGTAATATCAAAGTGAGACCTGAAAATGCAAAAATATAATGCAACCCCGATAGCTGTTAATATTGCAGGAACAAACCAGGCAAATAAAAACTGTGGTATAAGACCTTTAATTCTCGGCTTCCAACCAATTTCTTTAATCCTACCTCCTGCAAGCATTACAGAGATAAGCGGAATAAACATCATGCCTGCCACAAGATATTGAGCTGAAACCGCAAGAACAAGATTAGAATAGTCCTGTACCTTGTAGCTCATATAAGCTGCAATGATCTGTATGATATAGGCCAGGCCAAAGGACCATGCCAGGTACTTGTAAAGAGTTTTTGTATCCTTATTTGATTCTTTCATACCATTTCCCTCATATATCAATTTCTTATGAAAACCGTAGCTAGTACAGATGTTTTTAAATATCTCGACTATATTATTGTAGGAATATCCATGTACTAGGTTATGAATGATTCTATACACTAACTATCACTATGATAACATAAATAATCATTTTACCAATAAAAATGCAAGCAATCCTAATATTTCCTAGAATTGCCTGCATTTCACTTTTTATATTTGTACTAAGAACTCATTCCCAGAATAGATCATTTAAGGTCTTGTCCAACGCCTTGCATATTGTAATGCACAAACTGATCGTGGGATTATAATCACCTTTTTCAATTGCATTGATCGTCTGTCTGGAAACATTACACAGGTCTGCCAACTGCTGTTGAGAAAGATCCTTTGCTGCCCTTGCAGATTTCATATTAAGATTCTTCATGAATTTTCCTCCATCTTATCAATTGCACTCTTAACAATTAGCGCGATCAGTACAATTGCAAATGTAATTGTCAAAAGAACATTTAATGAAAATGAAGTTGCAAAGCCTTCATATGTGATTCCCTGCCCACGATTGATGAAAGCTGAAAAAGCATTGCATAAAACAACAATGATATCGATTATAAGAAAACTCTTAATATTTGCTCCGACCTGCACATAAGCATCTTTAAATATGCAATATACAGAATAAGCAACAATACCTATCATTGCGATTGCAATCACAACCAATTGTGGAGCTACGAATTCTTTTGTCAGTCCATAAAAGAAGAGTCCATAGATCATATTCAGTGCAATTGTCACCGTGCAACCAAGTTTAAAAGCCTTACCACGTACGATTATCTGCCTTTCATCATAATGCTCAGTGATTCCACTTCTCATCTTTTTCCTTATTGCAACTATAGTGCAGAATATAACTATGAATACTACTAATAATCCTAACCCTGTGATAATTGATGATAACATAACGATTCCTCCTTAAACCTCAAATCATTTTTTGTAATGTTCATTAAGTTTTTACTATAAATATTTTTTCTCAGCTGATGATTATATAATAAATCCGTCATGGCATAATGTCAACTATATTTTACATAAAGTTATTTATTTTTATCTTTTTGCTATTAGTTCATTATTGAACATTCCTCAAAAACACGCGCCACTATGCGTATACGTAAAAAGAGCAGCTATCTTGCGATAACTGCTCTTCCATCAATGTATTCAAATATCAAACTCGGGTGGCTCATCAAGATGCTCCGGTACATACTTTTGAATCATTTAATGCTTTTTTATTGTACTACTTCAACTGCATGTCTTACACAATCATCGCACTCACACAGCACCACGCCTGTATCGCGCCCCTTCAGTTCTTTGCAGATTGTTGCACCACACTTAGCTTTAAATTCATTATGAAGAACTGCTGCATTTCTTATGATAGGCATTCCCTTAAATGTTTTAAGTCCCAGAACCATCTGTGCTCCACATAGAGCGCCACATGTAGCCTCCATGCAGCCCATGCCGACTCCGAATCCTGCACCCATCTTATCCAGTTCTTCCATAGATAAGTCAAGCTCATCAGCAAATGTACAAAGCACTGCCTGACAACAATTATGACCATTATGTTTGTATTCAACTGCCAATTCTTTTTTATCCATGATCCTCTTCCTCCTGATCTGCCTCTTGCCAATACATATTGATATTGATACTGTCACGTTACAGTTCATCCGTAACTATATTGCATTTACAAATTTACATCTACAAAACGATATATCCAATGGAATCATATTTCAAGTACGCAAAAAAATATTATCTGGTAAGAAAAAACTGAGTAATGCTGTATAAGCTACAAAAATCAAAGATTTTCCTCGCCCCATTTTTTTAACTGCAAAAGAATAGGTACAATACTCTCCGCCTTTGGTGTAAGGGAATATTCTACTCGCACAGGCATCTCCATGTACTGCTTTCTTTCTACAAGGCCATCATTTTCCATCTCCTTCAAAGATGTAGCCAGCATAGTGTTGGTAATGCCAAAGACAGAGCGGCGCAGATCCCCATATCTAACTGTGCCTTCCTTATCAATCACACACAATATCATGATCTTCCATTTTCCACCCACTATATTCAATACCTTTTTGAGGCCACATCCTTCACCGGCAAGGTCATCACAAAGAGGCTCTTTTTCAACAACTTTCTCCGGATCATTAGATTTTACATTATTTTTTTTAGCAGCCATAATATGCTCCCTTCCACGTTACTCAGTTTTTTCTTATCAAGTTAGAATAAACTGCGTACTTGATACGTTTTTTATACTGGGTATACTAACATTACATGTTCCAAAAAACAAGATGCCTTTATGAAATGGCAGGTACACAGTGACTATTCGTTACTGTTCAGAGGTAGCAGGAAGAGCTACGCCACTGACTGCGTAAGAAAATGATTCAGGAGTAGGAGAAGACATGAAATCAAAGCGTTATGCAAATGTAGATAAAAAGGTTTGCGTCTCGTGCGGAGCCTGTGCAGAAGTATGCAAGCTTAAGGCAATCAGCACACCAAATGGCTGTTTTGCAACAGTAGATTATGACAAATGCGTCGGATGCGGTATGTGCAGTCAAGTCTGCCCAACAGGATGCATTACCATTTTAAACAGGATCGGAGAAAAAAATGAAGACAAAGCACTGGTATGACTATTTATGGATATGGCCAATCATCTATTTTTCGTTAGGATTTTTTAATATTATTTTTGCGTGGCTGGGAATGATCGATTTCATCGTTCCTATCATCATAGCTGTAGTAAAAGGAAATAAAGCGTTTTGCAACAGATACTGCGGAAGAGGCAAGTTATTTGCAGTTATCCCAACCTTTTTTACCAGAAAAAAAGGGAATAATACTGCTAAAAAAGTTGCTCCTAAATGGTTATATTCCAAGTGGTTTAGATATGGCTTTCTTACCTTTTTCATGACCATGTTTGGAAATATGATCTACCAGACATATCTTGTATTTGCAGGTGCTTCACTAAAAACAGTTGTAAAACTGTTCTGGACTTTCAAAGTGCCGTGGGCATGGGCATACACTGCAACTTCAGTTCCTGAGTGGGTAACACAGTTTAGCTATGGTTTCTATAGCCTGATGCTCACATCCACACTGATAGGACTGATCGTCATGGTTCTGTACAGACCAAGAACCTGGTGCACTTTCTGCCCTATGGGCACCATGACCCAGGGAATATGCCAGCTAAAGAAAATAAAATAACCTTATTTCAGCATACACTTACTGTTCCCCAAGGCTCGTATCATATTTTGCTTAAGCTAAAATACGATGCGAGCTTTAATTATTTCTATTTTTCGTGAAAAAGGTATTGTAATAATAGTATTATTATTGTTATTACGTGCAAGTCTAGCTTATAATTAGATATAGAAATCAAGGAGGAAATGCCATGGAAGAATTTATACTTTTCTGCAACACCTATCTTCGCTACATAGTTGAATTATGTACTATCATCATGGAACTTTTTGGCGTGACCATATTGGTCTACACTGCCATCAAAAGTTTCGTCGGATGGGTCAGAAAAGACAATAAAGTCCGCCTTAACCTCGCTCAAGGAATTGCCCTTGCTCTTGAATTTAAGCTTGGCGGCGAGGTCCTCAGAACCGTCGTTGTCCGCGAATGGGCTGAACTAGGTATCCTTGGCGCCATCATACTCCTTAGAGGTGTCCTCACCTTCCTTATACATTGGGAAATCAAAAACGAAAAGAAAGAATTTGAGAATTCAAATTCCTGAAATGAAGCACCGGGTGAGTCACCACTGACTCACCCAACCTTGCTTCGCGGTATCACGTAAGGATCTCCAGTTTCAGGATCAGTTATGATAGTACTCTCCATACCATAAATAGTGCGCATAAGCTCTGGCGTGATGATATCCTTGGGATTACCTTCCGCTATGAGCTCTCCTTTTTTCATGGCAAAAATATGATCCGCATATCTGATGGACAGATTGATGTCATGAAGGATCGCTACAATGGTGGTCTTCTTTATCTCATTTAATTTGGCAAGGCAATCCAATATTTCAACCTGATAGGCAATATCAAGATAAGTAGTTGGCTCATCAAGCAGCAAAATATCTGTATCCTGCGCCAAAACAAGGGCAATCCACACTCTCTGTCTCTGACCGCCAGATAATGAATCTACGCTCTTATCTGCCAGATCTGTTATTCCCATGGCCTCCATAGCAATTGCGATGGCTTCATAATCCTCTTTTCTCAGCTGACCAAAAAGAGTCTGATACGGAAATCTACCTCTCGACACAAGATCTGCCACTGTAATGCCTGCAGGAACTATAGGAGACTGTGGAAGAAGGCCTATATGCTTGGCTAGAAGCTGAGTTGGCAGCTCATAGATGGACTTTCCATCAAGGACCACATCGCCATTTTTAGGCTTCAGGAGCCTTGCAAAGCTCTTAAGAAGGGTAGACTTGCCACAGCCGTTAGGTCCGATCAATACACTAAACTTTCCGGCAGGGATCGTTATATTCATATCTTTTAAAATAAGCCTGTCTTCATATCCAGTGCTGATCTTCTCAGCATAAAAATCATGGCTTAAAGCAATTTCACTCATCAGATCTTTTCTCCTTTTTTATTAAGGTTTAACAACAAAAACAATAGATACGGTGCACCTAAGAGTCCTGTGATCACTCCCACCGGATAGCTTGTTGTAAAAACATTTTTGCTTACAAGTTCAGATGCATATACAAGTATCGTTCCTACAAGCCCCGATAAGACCATAGTTCCCGAACTATTTCGCAACACCCTCTGAGCAATTGGTCCGGACAAAAAAGCCACAGAAGCGATAGGTCCAGTTGCAGCTGTTGCAACTGCGCTCAGGATCAGGGCACAGACCATGCAGCACACCCTGGTGGCGGTAAGCGGCACTCCAAGAGCCTTGGCATACTCATCTCCAAGCTGCATCATCCTCAGGTATCTGTTGCATACAAATAGAAGTCCCGATGCGATCACTGTTACCACAAGCGTTACAGGCACATCCGACATCTGCACGGAATTAAGACTTCCACGCAGCCATCTAAGCGCTGTCGCCACATCATATTCAGATCCGACCAGCAGCATCCATGATATCAGTGCATTAAGTATCGCCTGAAATCCTATTCCGATCAGTATCATCCTGCTGCTAAATGACTTTCCTTTTCCAGACAAAAGAAGTATCAATCCAGTCACCACAAGTCCTGCAACCACTGCAAAGACCGACGCCGCAGTTCCGCTTATTCCCAATATCAGGATGCAAAAAACTGCCGCTGCAGATGAGCCAGCTGTAACACCGATAATATCTGGTGATGCCAGTGGATTTCTCAGAAGACTCTGAAAAGTATATCCTGATATTCCAAATGCAAAGCCTGCCAGCCCTCCTACTATCAGCTTTGGCAGACGTAATGTCTTTATTGTATAAGCTCCGCCTTTAGTCTCATCACTAAAAAGATACTGCACTACCTCTTTTAATGAATAGTTGGTATTACCAAGAGTCATCATCAGAACACCAAGAACCACGATGATCACCACAAACAGCGACAAACACGCGGCAGTTCTTATCCACTGTCTCTTATATATTTTTCTTAAGTTATCCTCTAATTCCTTACATGTCATATACAATGTCTCTTAATTTTTTTCTTAAATTCATTTCCGATTCAATATATGTCAGATGCTTCTGGTCTTTGTTTTCCATACTATCCAGATAAAAACAGGTGCACCTACGATTGCAGTTATGATTCCAACCTCCAACTCGCCAGGGCGACCCAGCACTCTTCCAAGCACATCAGAAAAAGTCAGAAGACCTGCTCCGCCAATTGCTGACATAGGCACAATTATCCTCATATCATTTCCGATCAGCTGTCTGACAATATGAGGCATCATCAATCCTACAAAACCAATAGGCCCAGCCAATGCAGTAACAGCTGCACATAACAGCACTCCTGCAACAGCTGATACTATCCTTATCTGTCCTACTTTTACACCAAGAGACACAGCCATCTCATCCCCAAGGGAAAGAGCATTCAGCGCTGATGAGCATGCTACCGCAAATACAATTCCTATGATAAAAAATGGTATGAGCAGCCTTACATCTTCCCATGTAGCGCCACTTATACTGCCCACCTGCCAGAATCTAAATTCCTTCATCACCTGAGAATCAGGCAGCATAATGGTATTTACCAGTGCTCCAAGAGCAGTAGAAACAGCAGCTCCAGCCAGCGCCAGCTTAATAGAATTGGCTCCGCCATATCCCACAGATGCAATTGCATAGACAAAAAAAGCTGTGAGAAGCGCTCCAACAAACGACAGACCTATCAGCTCTATGCCAGAAGAAATACCCAGATACGCTATGCCAATTACAACCATCAAAGATGCCCCAGTATTTACACCCAATATACTTGGATCAGCAATAGGATTTCTTGTAATAGACTGCATCAGAGCACCAGACACTCCTAGCGCAGCTCCAGCCAGAAGCCCAAAGACTGTTCTTGGAATTCTGGCTGAGATAACTGCTATCTGAAACGCATCATCATTACTTCCAAGAAAATATCCCGCTATATCACTTAACGGTATACTCTTACTGCCATAAGCAATAGATAAAAATAATCCTGCAATGACAAATATCACTTCGAATATCAGACTGATTATTAACTTATATTTTTTGTTAGTTTCAAGATTCATAAATTGCGTCTCTAATAATGTCATTTCTGAACTTGGTATTTAAATCACATGTAGTTTTCTTGTACCAAATTCAAAAAGTCTCAACGTTTTTACACATTTCCACTTTACTGTATCTTTTCAGCAGCTTCGTTAAGGGCTGCAAGATAATCATCTATGCAGTAAGGAATGGACAGAACTGTTGGTGTGCTTGCTGCAGCAAGAGCGTCGTTAGAATCAAGCAGTACGTATGCTCCATTCTGAACTGCAGGAATATTTGCAAATCTGCCATCAGCCTGCATTGCTGTTACAAGTGACTCTGTTCCGTATGTGATGATAATATCTACATCATTAAGCAGATCAGCATTTTCAGCACTTACAGTAATTGAGAAAGCTGTTGGATCATAAATAAGAGCTGTTACGCTATCTGGAGTTACAAATCCAAGGTCTCCAAGAAAAGCTGCTCTAGGATCATTGTTTGTATAGATATAGAATGTTCCAAGATCATCCTCTGAAAGCCAGAAGAATGCTACTTTCTTGCCTTCAAGCTCAGGATACTCTTCAAGCTTTTCTGCAATAAGAGCTTCTGTTTCTTCTACAAGAGCTCTTCCCTCTGCTTCAAGACCAAGTGCTGTTGCATCATTGATAGTCTCTTCCTGCCATGTTGTTGTCCATGCAATTTCAGGATAAGCAACAACAGGTGCTATCTCGCTAAGTCTGTCATACTCTTCCTGGCTAAGACCTGAGTATGCTGCAAGGATTACATCAGGGTTGCAATCAGCAATTGCTTCGTAATCCCATCCGTCTGTATCATCAAATACATTTGGCTCTGCTCCGAGCTCTTCAAAAGCCTGTGCTGTCCATGCAAGAAGTCCATTCTCATCTCTTGGTCCAAAATTAGCTTCAGATATACCGCTAGGTACGATTCCAAGAGCAAGAGGTACATCAGGATTGCCCCAGGCAATAGCAACAACGCTTTCAGGCTTACTCTCGATCACTGTCTCTCCAAGACCATGTGTGATAGTCATAGGAAACTGTGCATCAGCTGAATCACTCTCTTCTGCTGCAGCAACTTCACTGCTTGTATCTTCTGCGGATTCATTACCATCAGCACCAGCTTCTGCTACGCTGGCTTCAGTTGTAGCTGTGCTCTCCTCTGAAACGCTCTCAGTCTGTGCTGCTCCACATGCTACTACGCTCAGTCCCATAACTGTTGCAGTAAGCATTGATACGATCTTCTTTTTCATAAATATAGTTCTCCTCTTATACTTTATTTTTTAGTTAGCAATATGCAACGTAAAGTTGTTATAATATTGCGTTTTTCTATGACATTATGGCTCTTTTTGGTTAGAATACGCTAACAGAATTTTATATTCTCATACTTTTCCATTGTTGTCAATAAAATTTTGCCCGATTAATTTTCCTGTTAAAATAAAGATGTTTTTTACCCAAATGTGAAAAATTGTGGTTTGAGATATTCAATTACAAATTCTAAAATAAACTATATTTTAAAATGTAAAGAGGTTTACTATGAAAATTGGACTTGTCGTTGAAGGCGGAGGAATGAAATGCGCTTATTCCGCCGGAATCCTAGACGCTTTTTTGAAAGATAATATAAATTTTGATTATTGTATAGGAGTTTCTGCCGGAAGTGCCAACGTAGCATCTTATCTGGCCAGACAGTACGGACGAAATCTTAGATTCTATACCACACATATTTCAGAGCCTGGTTATTTTGGATTAAAAAGCTATCTGAAAACCCGCAATCTCTTCGGTCTGGATTATATTTACGGAACTTTGAGCAATTCTGATGGTGCTGACGCGCTGGATTTTGATACACTCATCCACAACCCTGCGGAATTTGAATTGGTTACAACAGATGCTGTTAGCGGCAAACCTCATTATTTTCATAAAGAAGACATGAAAAAAGATGACTACCGTATCATCAAAGCTTCATCTGCACTTCCAGCAGCCTGTGCTCCCGTTGAAATAGATGGTCATCTATATTTTGATGGTGGAGTGTCTGATTCTATCCCTGTCAAAAGAGCTTTTGAAGACGGATGCGATAAAGTAGTTGTATTATTATCCAAACCAAGAGACTATGTAAAACAGCCTGAAGGCATGAGACGTTTTTACAGTTATAAATGTCGTAAATTTCCTAAGATAGTCAAATGCTTAGATAATAGGCACAATACTTATACCAAGAGTCAGCATCTTGCTTATAAATTGGAAAAAGAAGGTAAAGCCTTTATTTTTGCTCCAAGTAAACATCTTGCGATGGGAACTTATGCAATGGATGCACAAGCTAATCAAAATCTATATGACCTTGGCATATCTGATTACAACTTGTCAAAAAAGTATTTAAAAACATTTATGCATTGTTCATAATAATAATATAAAAACTTTCGTTTACATCAGGTACCATCTTATAAATGTGCAAGACATGTAAAGGAGGATAATTGTGGACAAATTCGTAGAAAAGCTGGATAAAAAATATCTCAAGATTTGCCTTTATGCTGCATCAACTGTGCTGATAACAGCAGGTATCGCAGTTTTATTCATGTTTAGCGGATCCTTCTGGGCCAAGCTCTGGGCTATCTTTACAGCTGTGCTCAAACCAATGATCATAGGCGGCATCATCTGCTATCTCTTTTATCCGATAGTGAGTAAAATTGAAAAAATTTTCAATAGAAAGAAAGATCACAAATGGTCAAGGGCTCTCAGTGTCCTTCTCACTTTCCTGATCATTTTTGCTGCAATACTCCTAATACTTGTATTGATTGCAATTGCAATCTATAAAAATGTTGAATCACTTAATATTGAATCAATTCAAAACATCTTTGCCACTTTAAAAGATGATTACACAGAAATCTGGAATTTTGTAGCACAACAGCTGGAATCCCACAATATCTCCACCGACAATATGACACATATAGTTTCTGCTGCAACCAATGCCATTACAAGCTTCTTCTCAGGCCTGCTATTTGGTGTCATCTTCTCAATCTACTTTTTATTAGACAGAAGCCACTTGGCATCTTACTGGAGACGCGCTTTTCGTCTTATTTTTGGAAAAAAGGCTGAAGACAAATTTCAGCAATTCATGAATGATGCAGACAAAGCCTTTTCAGGATATATTCGTGGACAATTTACGGATGCTCTTATAGTAGGCGTGCTCGTAACAGTAATACTCTCAATAGCTGGTGTTCCAAACGCCATAATAGTCGGAGTATTCGCAGGTCTTGGCAATCTGATTCCATACCTGGGACCAATAATCGGTTACCTGACACTTGTCATCGTATGCCTGCCTACAGGCGCTTTTGACAAAATGATATTAGGCATTATCATTTTTGCACTTGTAATGTTCATTGACGGTAATATCATCAATCCAAAACTATTATCTGATAACGTTGAAGTACATCCTCTCCTTGTAGTCGCTGCTCTCATTGGCGGTGGTGCTCTCGGCGGCATAGCAGGAATGCTCATAGCCGTACCAACAGCTGCACTACTAAGACTCCAGTTTGATAGGTACCTTCAGCACATGGCTGAAAAAAGAGATCTGGAAGAAAACGAAACCTCAGATTAAGCAAAGCTGATCAACCACTGATACTCTACAAAACAAGCCGCTGACCCTCAATTTCACTTGAATCAGCGGCTCTTTTTAACACAATTTATATTATGCTACTCATAAGTGCTTGTGAACAGCACCAGGCAGACACTCCAATCTCATACGTGCTTTTGGATGAAATATTTCTCGTGCAGTTATTCTCAAATCCCCAACATACAGTCGCCAAAAGTACAAATAATGAACCATACGAGAACTGAAAGCTATCCGTTCCCTCTAAACTAAGTATTCCACTGGAAATAGTGATAAGTGCTATAGCTATCCACAATCTGCGCGAAACCACCTCTTTAAACAAAAACAACGCAATGACTGTAGTTGCCACTATCTCAAAATTACCCAGAAGAGAAGCATTGGCAGAGGATCCATACCTGATTCCCAGCATTAAAAAAATCGGTGCCGCAATATCAAGAACTATCATGCCAATAACAAAAGGAAGATCACTCTTGGACAACCTTTCCGTCTGCTCTCTATCTTTTTTGTTAAAAAAAGACATTATCCCAATTCCAATTCCTGCCCCAAGATACAACAATGCAGCCATTGTAGTCGGTCCCACGCTATCAAGTAACACCTTTGATACCGGAACATTTATTGCATAGAAAACTGCTGCCAACAAAGCATAGATAATAGCTTTTACTTTATCCATCGTCCTCCCCATTCATCATGAATACTTCAAGTTAGTATCAAGTACTGCTGCCTTACTGGCAAAAAATGAAAACTCTCCACTATCAAGAAGATTTCCTTCATCATCTGTTACTCTGATATCAAACACCAATATATGCTTACCTGTTTTTAACTTCATGCATTCGCAATAGATATACTCGGTATTTACTGCAGGTAAAAGAAAGTTCAGATTGGCTGAAACTGTTGTAACATAATACCCACTCATACTACCGGTAGCGCCTGCCATTGCATCAACAAAAGACAGCAACGCTCCGCCATGAATGCTTCCATAGGTATTATGCAATCTCTCATCACACTTAATCCTTGCCTTACTATAAGTTGAACTCAGCTCCATTACTTCAAATCCAATAAACTGGTTGTATTTATTATCATACAGCTCAGCGAGCATCTTCTCCCTGATTGCATTTTCTTTTTCTGTTCTGGCTTTTCTCATTATGTCATCTCCGTATCTTTCTTATTAACTTCAAATATTATAAAACAAAAAAGTATTACAACGCAAAAAAACACCGCCTCTTGACGTTACACGCATAAGAATTGCATTTTACCACCCAATTTTTGCCACTTACCGTATTTTGTGAGACATATCCACGGCGATGTTGTATGATTTCATCATCAGCAAACGAAAGGGGGCGGGGGAATGAAAGTAAGCGTTGACATATCATCTGAGTATATTGAACCTTATGCAGTAATATATACCGATAAAGTCACAGACAGCATCCAACGTACTATTGATATGATCGGTACAAATGACAGCCCGGTCATAGCTCAACAAAATAATGGGGATATGGTTATATTGCAGCCTCATGATATCTACATGGTCAGAGTCGAGAATGGTGAAACGGTAATCTATACAGGCAAAAAGATGTATCGTTCAAGAAAAAGACTCTATGAAATTGGCCAGCAGCTGGGAAAACAGTTCATGCAAATATCCAAGGCAACACTGGTCAATCTGTCATATATGGACGGCATTGAACCTGGTTTTAGCGGAACACTTTTATTAAAAATGAAAAACGGATGCAAAGATTATGTTTCCAGAACATATCTTCCACAATTCAAAAAATATCTTGGTTTATAGGAGGAAAAAAATATGAAAGACATAGCAAAAAGAGCATTTTTAGGAATTGGTATGGCACTAAGTATCTTCTGTTTATTTGGAATTATATTTGATCTTATCGGCGCTGGTACATTTACACTTGATAATTATCAGTTTACAAAAATGGTAATAGGATGCATGTTTGTTGGCCTTGGCTTTGGCGCACCAACTGTGATATACAATGTCGAAAGCCTTCCTATGCCTATCCGCATCATTATACATATGAGTATTGGATGCATTATCTACACTGTTGTAGCATTTGCCGTTGGTTGGGCAACAACCGACAATGCGCTATATAGCATATTAGCAATCGTAGGTCAGCTAGGTGTTGCTTTTGTGATATGGTTCCTTTTCATGATGCATTATCGCACAGAAGCAAAAAAAATGAATGCAAAAATTCAGGCTATGAAATAAGTAGATCAACTAAATCCAAAAGCCTTCCGCCCTTCGCGGAAATGGAGCTAATTGCAATGCGATTAGCTTTATTTCCGTGCAGGGCGTTTTTTCTGTAATATGCTCAAAAAGATTTATCAGAAGCCATGAATCCGCTCATCATACAGCCGCCCTTAGCTCCTGTCTGCAATACCTGCTTAAGATTACTCTCAGTAATTCCACCTATCCCGTACACCGGAATATCCACTGCATTCACAACCTCCTGCAAAAAAGAAAGCCCTCTCCCAGGCAATCCCTTTTTACAATCCGTATCAAAAACATGCCCTGCAATAATATATGTTGCACCAAGTGACTGAGCCTTAATAGCTTCAGCAACACTATGACAAGATACTCCCAGAACATCAAAACGGCTTTTTTCTTCATCACTCATTGATTGCAAAAGAGGCATTGGCAGGTGTATCTGCCTCACACCATGGGCGATTGCCGTATCTATAAAAGTATGGTAGATACACATTACTCCGGCATCAGAACATATCTTAGAGACCTTCAGTGCAAGATCTGCATACTCATCAGCCGTAAGATCTTTTTCCCTTAAAATAACAGCTCTTGGCTTTCTCAGCGCCACCTCGCGTATCCTGTCCAGAAAGTCGCCTTTGCAGATGTGCCTGTTAGTTATGCATATCATTTTGGAATCATCATACATACAGATAATCGTTCAGAACAGGTTGAAGACCTTCTGATTCAATATTCTCATACATCGTATCAAGACTCCTGTTATCGCAGATTTCAAACTGCTCGTCTCCGACAACCTCTTCTTCCTTTCCATTATATTTTTGTTCGTGATCACCAATACCGGTTGAAACCCCTGCAGATACTTTAGTTGCTGCTATCTTCACGATTCCATTTCTAAACTGACTGCTTTCCCTTGAGCTTACAGTTATTCCTACAAAAGGCATAAATATCCTGTATGCGCAGATTATCTGACAGAGCTGCTTTTCATGCACATCCTGCGGATTTATACTTTCATTATTTACAATAGGCCTAAGTCTAGGACATGACAGGGACATTTCTGCCTGTGGGTATTTCCTCTGCAGGTAAAAAGCGTGTAACGCCGTAGCCAAAGCATCTTTTCTAAAATCAGACAAACCTAATAGTGCAGAAAAAGCTACTCCGCGCATGCCACCTCTAAGCGCACGCTCCTGTGAGTCAAATCTATAAGGCCACACTCTCTTATGCCCCATCAGATGCAACTGCTCATACCTGTCACTATCATAAGTCTCCTGAAAAACAGTAACATAATCAGCTCCGCACTTATGAAGATAAGCATATTCTTCTGTATTCATCGGATATACTTCGATTCCTACCATTTTAAAATACTTCCTAGCTATCTCACAAGCTCTGCCAATATACTTAACATCACTAGCAGCCTTGCTTTCACCAGTCAAGATCAGTATCTCTTCCATTCCGCTATCTGAAATGACCTTCATCTCATGCTCTATCTGCTCTTCATTTAATCTAAGTCTCTTGATATGGTTGTAGCAGTTAAAGCCACAGTAAACACAGTAATTTTCACAATAATTTGCTATATAAAGAGGAGTAAAAATGTATACAGTATTGCCAAAATGCTTACTTGTCTCTATTCTTGCCCTCTGAGCCATCTGTTCCAGAAATGGCTCTGCTGCCGGCGACAGAAGTGCCTTAAAATCTTCTATGGTACAACTACTATGCTCTAGAGCTCTTTTTACATCAACAGCTGTATACTTGTCCGGATCATATGATCTGACATGTCCCATAACGTTATCGCATACATCTGATTCTATTATTTCCATGCCCTCCATATACTTCATATGATCAGTTCTTGATGAAGGGTCATTTTCCAGCCTGTGCTTTTTTTCCAATACCTCTTCAGAAAAAGTATCTGAATCTATAAAAAAATTGTTCTCCATAATCTGCCTTCTTCCCTGTCTATTTTCAATCATGTAAAAAGCCTGTTAGCGGATCTGAAGACTGTGCTCCTCTGCTAAGGACTCTTCCAAGGCCTGCTAGATATGCCTGTCTTCCTGCTTCTATCGCCAGTTTAAAGGCTCCAGCCATCATTGTTACATCACCTGCAGTAGCAAGTGCGGTATTAGCCATAATTGCTGATGCACCCATTTCCATTGCTTCACACGCCTGAGAAGGGCAGCCTATTCCGGCATCCACGATTATTGGCAGATCTATTTCATCTATCAATATCCTGATAAAATCTTTGGTTGCAAGACCTCTGTTTGATCCTATTGGAGATGCGAGTGGCATGATAGCTGCTGCTCCTGCATCCGCAAGATCTCTGGCAACATTCAGGTCAGGATACATATAAGGCATTACTATAAATCCATCCTGAGCAAGTTCTTTAGTGGCAATTATTGTCTCTGCATTATCAGGTAAAAGATATTTTGTATCACGCATTATCTCGATCTTTACAAAGTTACCACATCCAAGTTCTCTTGCAATCCTGGCAATCCTCACAGCCTCTTTTGCATTCCTTGCACCACTTGTGTTTGGAAGAAGTGTCACATTTTCAGGAATATAATCAAGTATGTTCTCATGCTCTTTGGTATTAGCTCTTCTTACTGCAAGTGTGATCATTTCGGCTCCTGCGTCCTTTACTGCAGCTTCAATTAGCTTCATGGAATACTTGCCTGAGCCTAAAATAAAACGTGAATTAAATTCCTTTCCCCCAATTACCAACTTATCTTCTTTCATCTCTCCTGTACCTCTCAACTGTCGATTTCATTATTTATTATCTGTACAACCTTATGTGCTTCATGAGCTGCGCATGCCATTACCCTTGTAGCTACAAGGCTACCTTGCGTCTCCACATCACTTTTTCCATCACCGCATATAAAAAAATGACTAGTTATTTTTCTCGTTGTGATCAGATTGCTATCATCAAGGCCTGCCATTCCTGATCCGGAAATAAGATATTTCTCCGGAAAATTCTCCAACACAAAATTTGACAACATCGCCTTCTGATCTGCCTTATCAAAGGCCTCGCATATGATATCTGCTTGACTTAACAGTTCTCTCATATTTTCGAGACACAGCTTCGTAGTATGGGTTTCAAAATCCATATAAGGATTGATACGCGCAAGATTTTCACTAAGTGCTTTAGTTTTATACATTCCTATCTGATCAACAAAATACTGCTGCCTATGAATATTAGTAATATCAACTCTGTCGTGATCTATCAGGATCAAACGGCCTACTCCAACTCTTGCCAGCGATATTGCTATATTTGATCCAAGACCTCCCAGTCCACATATAGCAACAAAGCACTTATCAAGTTTTGCCTGTAACTCTTTTCCATGGCGACTTTCAAATGCAGCTCTCAATTCATCCCTGGATACCATCACCGCTATCAGCCCCCTCCAACAAAGCTAACAATTTCTACAACATCATTATCAGCAATCTTTCGTTCTTCATAAGTCTCTTTTGGGGCTATTTCTTCATTTATTTCAACTACGACAACTCTTTTATCAAATCCCTTTTGTTCAAGCAGTTGTGCTATTGTTATCTCCCCAACTTTTTCTTCTTTACCATTTATCTTGGCCATGCCTTCCTCCTTTCCGCCATCGCGTGGTGCGTATCCTTAGCGGAGCAATCGAGTAGGAGGTAGGCAATTAATTTGCCTACCGACCTCTCACACCACCGTGCGTACCGTCCGGTACACGGCGG
>SVGC01000039.1 GCA_015056495.1 Butyrivibrio sp. | reverse complement strand
TGATACTGCAAAGAATAAACATATCCTCTACCATATGTAAGATTAGATATATTAGTAGTATATATTATTTTGTCCATGAATAAATTATACCATATGTTCTGATTAAATAAAAGGTGCGGCGGCTAACTCACGACTAAAGTCACGAGAATGCGCCGCCGCAATTTTCAAGCTGCTATCCGTGATGCCCTGAGCCATAAGGGCCACTACTGTGATGATGCTTCTTGTTTTTAAATCAATGTCCTGATTATTCCAGTTTTCGCCAAACAGAATATCATCATTAAAATGCGCAAACTCCGGTGCAAATTCTCCAAGCTGAGTTCTTCCTGCTGTCTGCACTATTTTCTCGCTCATTTCCTACCCTCCCTTATTTTCTAATAAAATCAGCATCCTTATCTGGCATATTGTTGTCAGATACGTATCTTTCAACAGTCATATGCAGATCATATTTTTCGCGAAGCTCCATGATCGTCTGCATCATAGGTGAGGCATGATGAACATCAATTGATTCCTGGTTTTCCCAACTGTCTATCAAAAGAATTGTCTCAGGATCATCCAATGATTGAAAGTACTCATACCTGAGGTTACCTTCTTCATTCCGTATTTTTTCAACAGTTCCACTTTGGGTCATTTCCTCTGCAAATCTTCTTGCAGCACCATCTGTTCCTTTATAACGTAAATTAACTGTAATGCTCATCATATTCTCCAATCACAGATTCATCTTTGCACAGTCACCTGCTTTTTCCCCTGTTACAAAATATTCATAGGTCGGGAACTCAAATAGTACAGGCTTAAACACATGATAATCGATCTTGCCTGCCTCGTTCAGAACAGATTCATCTGCGTAGGTAGCAAGGATCTTTCCAATAAAATTATCAAAATTCTCAAGCTCATAGTTGTAATCCATCTCGCACTCGATAGACACCTTTGCATCATCAATAAGTGGAGCACCGTTTTCACCAATGGTGTATTTAAATGCCTCTGACTTATCTTCCTTGTTTCCTGAGATAACTCCCATTCTGTCAGCTTCTTTAAGCCATGACTCATCTACCACGTTTACTGAAAACATTTTATTCTCGCGGATGCCCTTGTTGGTATAATGCGCCTGTACCATAGAAACCATAAGGTGACTGTGTGCTACTGTTCCAGCGTGTGCTACAAGCGTCCAGTTAGGTTTTCCGTCTACCATTGCTCCTACTACGATTACAGGTGCCGGATATAATGCAAGTGTTGCTCCAATATTCTTCTTCATTGATATTCCTTCTTTCTTCAATCATAAGATCAGCTTTAAAAACTGATAAGTCATTTCATAAATTGTTACATCCATATGAGAAAGTTTTACCTCATCCATTGCTGCTATCTGCTTATCTGTTGGATATGCGTATGGATATATTCCATACATATAAGGAAAAAAAGCATACCTGATCTGCTCACTCTTCTGATCTGTCACGCCCAGATGTTTTTTCAAACATTCACCAAACAGTTCTACGGAATCCTTAAATACTTTCTTATATTCTACAAGAAGCTCAGCTCTGCTGTTTTCCTCTATCTCATATAGATTCATGGCAGATATTTTCAGAAGTGTTTTCCGTTCTTCCATAGATTTTGCTATTGCTCTAGCTAAAGCATCTTTTTCCATATCAGCATTTCTTCCGATAATGTTCCTGAGAGCATCATTCCACTTCATATATTCACGAGTCAGAAGACCTAAAAAGATTTCTTCCTTAGTCTGAAAATAATTGTAAATGGAAGGTCTGGAAAAACTGGTTTCTGTACTGATAACCTTTATGTTAATGCTCTGAAAGCCCATTATTTCATATAGCTTTTCGCAGGCATCCATTATTTCTTCTCTTCTTTTGTCAATTGTCTCTTTATGTTCTACTGCCATGATTTATCTCCTTAAACTATGTATCAATTCTTCTATAATAGCGTTTAGTTGACATCGTGTCAATTGATAGAGACATCATAACACCGTTTTGACACGGTGTCAACTTTTTTTATAATAATGCAGAAAAAATCTCCTTTTCTCTATCTTCTGAGCCTTAGCAGTAAAGGAAAGACACCGTGAATTGGCATAAGAAAAGCGCCAGACTCAAAACTTACTTCCCAAGTTTGAGCTGACGCTAAATGAACCTATATTCTTATGCAAAAGAAATATAATCCTTATCTCCACTATCATATCAGTATAATATGACATCAGTATCCTTGTATTCTTAGTTGCCTGATGATGACTGTGGCATGAACTGATACAATTTCATGGCTGTCGAAGATATAGGCATTGATTGCAAAACAACCTTTCCGGGGCCAGTCACAACCGTATTAAAAATACCCTCTCCGCCGAAGAGCATATTCTTAACACCTTCAACAGCCTGTATATCCATAGAACAAGATTCTGACATGGCTGCAAGATTGCCTGTATCGACAATCTTCCTCTGCCCAGCAGAGAGCTCATATTCATGAGCAGAACCATCCACTTCAAGGAAAAGAATTCCCGATCCGGTAAACTTTCTCATAAGAAAACCTTCTCCTCCAAAAAGTCCTTTTCCTAGCTTCTTCTGGAAGTACACTTCTGATTTGATGTTACCTGCAGTTGCAAGATAAGATCCCTTCTGCACTATAAGACCATGTCCCTCAGTAATCTCAATTGCCCTGATGGATCCCGGAAACTTCGATGCAAAGGCTATTTCACCGGAACGTTCTGCTACATATTCATTAAGGAACATGCTCTCGCCTGTAAACGCTCTGCTCAGCATTTTCCCAATACCGCCAGCCTGCGTCTGCATCTTGATGCCTTCATCCATCCATGACATAGCACCTGCTTCACACTGAATCTTCTCGCCTTGTCCAAGCACAACCTTAAGAACCGGCAAGCTTTCTCCACTAATTGAATAATTCATGCGTAACCCCTCCTTGCGAATTATATTTTTTCCAAATAAAACCTTAATATATTTTATTCGGCTAAGTGATTTTATTATAGCATTATTTCGCTCATTACCAAAACTTTGCTCAACAGCATCACACGGAATATAGGCAGAACCACAACCTAAAATTGAACTGCCACTAAATGAAACCTCTTAGATAGAGGCAGTTTTACACCAACTGTCCCCACTATTTACCTCTTTCAAACCAAAACTCTTTTCTATTAATTTCATTGTATCTTCAATGCTTCTTCTCTCATCACGGACAAAAACATTAAACCCACTATCCGCAAATTTCTCATAGCGCTCTTTTGAATTTATCAGCTTAAGGCACTGTCTGAAGTTTTCTTTTGCAGCAACTGGATCCTTTTCATCCAAAAGGAGTTGATAAAGGAACTGCTTTTCTTTGTCAGGTCTTTCAAAAAATCTCTTCACTGAAATCTCAGGATCTGCAAGCATTATGGCAACATGATCCCTATCTGATATCTTCCGAAGAGTCTCAACAGATATATTGGTATCAACAAATATCTTTTTGCCTTGTCCGGAAAGCCTTTCGAGTATCTGAAGTTCAAGCCTCTCACATTCAAGGGCAACACCATCTATCCACGCTGCATACTCTTTCGGCGTACGTCTTATAAAATCATGCCAGTCCTGCAAATCTCTGGTGTATGTAAGGCAAGGGTATTCATCCTTATCAAGCGTCTCCAGTAGCTCATCATGGTAGTTTTCCTCACAGGCTATACCATCATATTTCTCAGCAAGCCGTTTCACCATTGTAGATTTACCTGCATACGCAGTCCCATTAAAGTAATATATGTTTTCTTTATCTAAGCTCATCCGCCTATTCCCTTACCTTCTACAATAGTTTCTTAGCCCTTTTTAGAACTGGCACTTCCCTATTTGCAACAAGCCTTCCAAGGCTCGTACATCTGCATCTCTCATACTCAACAAGTGCCTCTTCATATCCAAGTTTCAAAGTTGAAAGATGAAAATCCTCAATTTCATCCTGGGTAAGATGCTTATCTCCTAATGATTTTACCTTACATAGGAAGTAATTGTTGATGTTATGCCTGTGGATCAGATTATAGTAGTCGCTGACAACTCCAATCTTGCACAGAACCTCAACATCCGCTCCAAGTTCTTCTTTGAGCTCACGCCTGATAGCTGTATCCAAGTCTTCTCCGGCTTCTACTCCTCCACCAGCTGTTTCAATAAGAGTAGCCTTGCCGAAATCATCATCTCTGTTTGCTCTGACAAAATAAAAGCAGCCCTCATCATCCACTACTATTGCCCTGGCAATCATCCTGTCATGGTTAATCGTAGTGAGAGGCCACTCATTGTCTTCTAAATTCAAAATCCATTCTTCCTGCCCCATATTTTCCTCCGTTCAAAACTCATCTTCTACTTTATCAGAAAGGAAGCCATTTCACAGCATCTTCTACCGCAAAATGGCTTACATACTGTTTCAATCATCTGCTGATTTTTATTATCCCAGAGCAATATGATTTTTGCTCAAATTCTGTCTGTGGGAACGCTTTTCTTATCTCGTCTATCACAAAATAAATTTCATCATCATCCCATTCATCCCCAGCATCTGTTCTGCATTTTTCAAGCTCTGCCCTTGTCTCAAAGGCAACATCCCCAATAAGAAGCTTTCCACCCTCATTAAGATGATTCAGCAGCGCTTTAAAGAAAACTGTTTTCTGATCATCCGATAAGTGGTGAAGAGAATAGGTTCCGATAATGAAATCAAACCTACAGTCACTTAGTTCCGGAACTAATCCCTTGGAAAAATCACCTTGATATAGGTGTGCATCAGGCATTTTTACCTTTGCTAGTTCAATCATCCGCTGAGAGAAATCCTGCCCATACACATCACAGCCATTTTCATAAAGCCTCGTTGTCAAAGTTCCTGTTCCAAATCCAATATCTAAAACACGGGCATTCCCCTTAGTCATTACCTCTTGGAAAATTCCACCCAAAACATCCTTATATCCAGCAAACGGATAGCTGTTTTCTTCATCAGAAATTCCCACCTCTGCGTCATATCCGTCTGCCCATAAATCAAATCCTCTGTTGTCTAACATTTTACATCCTCCATAGTCGATTAATCTATTGCCATTACATATATCTGACAAGGATTCCACTCATCCCAAAGTGTTGGGAATACCTCTAATTCTTTAAATCCCAGGCTCTGGTAAAACTGATTTGTATCATCATATTCCCTGTTTTCTCTTCGAATCATCTACAATCGATATTATCCACTTACCATCTGCAGAATCCGAAATTTTTCTCCCATCATCCTTTTTTATGAACAAAGGCATATCATATTCATCAATCTTTTCGTATGTTATTTCTTATATCTGTATTCTGTTTGAAAGAACCTTCTTAAGCATAATATACTCATCCGTCCTGTATTCCTCGCAAAAGCCTGCCTTCAGAAAAAGTGAAATTCCAGGATTATCTATTGCAATATCATCATAGAGAATCGCAATACCATTATTTGCAGCAGCTTCACACAAGAGCCTAAGCCCTTGTGTCCCATATCCTTTCCCTCTGTACTCAAAAGGAATTATTACATCGGCAATCCATACATTTCTTTTCTCATCTAAATGATATGCAATCTCTCCGACAAATGTATCCCCTTCCTTGAGATATCTATAGAATCTTTTGTCATCATGGTTTATGATCCAATAATCGTACCAGTCTTCCCACTTGTCTTCGGGAAAAGCAATCGTTCCTCCCCACGCATTATTGTATGACATGGTATCCGGGTCATTCATAAACTTTTCTCTGAACCATAAGTCTTTCAAATCCGGTTTATGTAATTCCATTGTATCCTCCCTTTTATCTCAGCCTGAAATCATCACCTTCATATACACGCACCGGATTACCTCCTTTGTAGTTATAGACAGGCTTGATGATTTTCTCAATTATCACCGTATCTTTTACAGCTTCTTTTATATAACTTTCTCTTCTGTAGGCAAAAGGAGCTTCATCCAGAGTCTCTTTCCCGATACAGACAGAATATACCCCCTTCATCTCTGCTTTAAACTCAGAAACCGTATGATTTTGAAGGACCTTTTCCCTTGAAGAGATTCTTCCGCTTCCATGAGGAGCAGAATAGTTCCACTCTTTATTTCCAAGCCCTTTACCAAGGATAACCCCATCCTTCATATTTATGGGAATTATGACATCTTCACCTGCCCTGGCTGAGATTGCTCCTTTTCTGAGCAGCAGCTTATCTCCAGAAAAATCCACATAGTTATGGATGCAGCAAACAGATTCCTTTTCTTTCCATTTCATTCCTTTAAGGATATCTCTTGCAATTACTCTACGATTAAGATCTGCATACTCCTGCACTATTGCTATGTCATGAAGATAGTCATCCATGAGCGTACCTGTGAGAGGCGTCAGTTCATAGGGCACATCCTTGATACCCTTTGATTTCAGCTCTTTCTGACCCGCATCCATGTAATACTCAGCGACTTCTTTTCCCAAATGCCTGCTTCCTGTATGGATCACCATGTAAGATTCCAAGTCATCATCCTGGTCGATCTCGATAAAGTGATTTCCACCTCCAAGCGTACCAATGCTGAGCATGGCCTTTTCACTGCGGATATGTTTGTAGCATCTGAGCCTCGAAAACTCAAAGCTTGCTTTGCTGTGAACACTCCCTCTGATGCCAGACCCGACCGGTATATTTTCCCTGATAACGCTGTCCAACTTCTGAAAATCATTTCTGATTTTTCCAAGCTTAACTGCCAACATTCCACATCCAATGTCTATGCCAACAAGTGCCGGAAGAATCCTGTCTTCCACAGTCATTGTAAGTCCTATTGGCCCTACTTTACCTGGGTGAACATCTGGCATAACCCTGATTACTGAACCCTCAGATGCCTCATTGTCACATATCATTTTTATCTGTGAAATAGCATACTGATCCACATCTTGGCAAGAGAGTTCCTGACTGCACATAATCTGTGCTTCTGCATATTTTCCTTTTACTGATATCAAAATAAAACCTCCGTATGGGATGTTTTTCTGCTTCTATGCACACAAAAAACAACCCCGTCATACCAGAGGTCAACAATAGTCCTGCCTGTTTAAATGATGAATAGTCTGATAGAATAATCAGAAATATAGATGGCGGACAATCATGCCTCTGTCATTTGCGTTATTAGTAGCTGTTCTAGTCGTCATGTATCTCATGATCGTCCTCCTTTCTGCTCATACGAGCAACATGAATTATTTGTTACAAATTGAAGTATATCACATTTCTTGTATCGTGCAATACTCATATTCTCCCATTGATTGCGTGCAATGAGTCAATCTGATACGTCCCCAGTGACTCCATCATCTTCTGAGCTTGCTGGTATATAGACACCTTCCAACTTTTTGAAATCCATAAACGAAAACAAAACGCCTTCGTCTTTTAACATCTGAAATGGATTAATGGGAAATTCTATCTTTTGATTTCCATAATACTTCACCAGGTAATCAGCGGCCATCTTCTCCGGGTCAGTATATTTTTTTACTTCTGATTCAAATTGCATTACTCAGACCTCTGTGACTTAACTTGATTTTTAAACCTGATTAAATTCATAATCTCAGCCTGATCTCTTTCATCAAGCTTTTCAAAACTACGAGCAAACATTGCCGCAGGCTGGCTGATCTCAGAGTCATTCAATAGCTTATCAGCCGAAACTCCAAACAGATTACTCAGCTTGGCAATTTCTTCTGCAAGCACTTTACGTTTTCCATTTTCCATTTGAGTATAGGTGGATCTGTTTACTCCGAGAAACTTTGCAACATAATCTTGCGACAAGTGCAACTGAGTTCTTAGCTCTTTGATCCTTTCATTGATATTTGCCATAACAATTCCTCCTTTGCTATTCCGGTCATTATATTATAAACTGTCATGTTAGCAATTGTAACCACAAATGTTAGATTTTCTAACACAAGTCTTGACCATCTCGCAAAAGTCAGATAAAAATCCAAAGAGTCACCGGGGACGTATCAATTTGACTCATTGCGTACAATGAGTCAATCTGATACGTCCCCGGTGACTCTTTTTTATCTTTTTATCCTTTTACACCACCTGCAACCAGGCCATTTTGAATGAATTTCTGCAGTGCCATAAACACAATCATGATTGGCAAAGATGATATTACTGCAGCAGCTGAGAATAATGTCCAGTGAGCAGCAAACTGATTGGTTATAAATGACTGTAAGCCCAAGGCCAAAGTCATTTTACCCGGTGTCTGCAAAAATACTGATGTTATTACATACTCGCTATATGTTGCTATAAATGAAAATAAGAATATTACTACAAGCTGCGGCATTGCCAGCGGTAATATTATTGAGTAGAACACCTTGAACTGACCTGCTCCATCTACCATAGCTGCCTCGTCAAGTTCAATTGGAATCCCATCTATATATGACTTTAAAAGCCATATATTAAATGCGCTTCCTCCAGCAAGAACAAATATAAGTGCCAATGCGCTGTCAACAAGTCCAAAATTATAGATCAGAATATAATAGCCTGATACTGCCATGCTATTAGGGAATACCTGCAATACTAACAGACTCATAAGCCCATATTTTCTGCCGGTAAATCTCATGCGTGCAAATGCATAAGCTGACAACGACGTTAGTGCAAGCTGGATGAGTGCCACAATTATACACAGTTTTAATGAATTCCATACCCATGTTACAAAATCAGTTTCTGTAAATAAGTCCCTATAATGCTGTGTACTAAACTTATCCGGAAATAATGACGACAGGAAAAAGCTATCTCCTGCGGAAAAAGATGACATCACTATCCACAAGGCCGGAAATAATACTGCAACGATAACAATCCAAATGATCACCCTGCTTATCCAAAGTGTCCTCTTCTCTGAGGCAGATAATTTCTTATTCATTTTAATCCACCTCCTTGAATTGACCTGAACAATGCATATTTATCAATGTAAATGTTCCAACGATTATAAATATCAATACACTGAATGTAGCAGACAGTTCATATCTGTTTGACCAAGTAGTCATCTTATAGGTAGTACTTGCCAAAATATCAGTGTATCCTGCAAATTGGTTATCTACTCTCGCCGGTCCACCTTGCGTGATCATATAAATATTGCCAAAGTTATTAAAATTGGCTGCAAACGAAGAAATCACAAGCGGCACCGACAGCCTTGTTACCATCGGTAATGTAATACTTTTAAAGCACTGCCATTTCGATGCTCCATCTATCCTGGCAGCTTCATAATAGTCATTCGATATAGCCTGCAGTCCTCCAAGGCATACATTCATCATATAAGGAAAGCCCAGCCATACATTTACTATTATGATTGCAACTCTTGCCCAGAAGGCACTTGTCATCCATGGGATATTGGAACTTATACCTATCATATGCAGTAGATTATTTATTCCTCCGTACTGCTCGTTCAATAGTCCCTGCCATGCCAAAATTGCAATTGTTGAAGGTAATGCCCACGGCACTATCAAAATTGCCCTATAATACTTTGATTCTTTCATATTAGGATTATTTAATAAGATAGCCAGAAATAATCCCATAAAATATGATCCAAATGTACTGATGATTGCAAAACATACTGTCCAACCCAGTACCGGGAAAAACACTTCCCTTATACTTCCGGAAAGAACTGTTACATAATTCTCAAATCCTACAAAGGAAAAGTCTGATAAATGATACATGTTGTAATTGGTAAAAGATATCACAACTGTATATACTATCGGAATCAATGTAACTACAAAGATCGAAAGCAGTGCCGGAGCAAGATACGGATATGCTCTTAAATTATTTTTCTTCTTCATATCATTATTTTCCTGAATCCATCAATTCAACTGCTTCTTGTAACTGTGAAACTATATTTTCCCCTGTCTGCTCAGGAGTAAGTTCACCAGTCCACATAGACCTGATATTATTTACGAAAATGCTCCACAATTGACCCATTTCAGAAACAGTAGGCATTGGCTCTCCTACATTTATTTGTTCAATAAATGCCTTTGAGTATTCATTGTCTTGTATCTGACTTAGATTCTGATCACTTAGTCTTGCAGGGATTCTATCCCCGGATTCATAAAGGTCTAAAGCTCCATTTTCTATGATATATGAAATAAGCTCCCAGGCTTTCTCCTGATTATCGCTCTCATTACTTACAAAGCTGACCTGCGTTCCGACAGGAGTAACAAATTCCTCTCCATTGAAGGTTGGCATCTTGGTTATTGCAAAAGGCGTTCCTGCAGATTCAAAACCGTCAATGTCCCAAGGTCCTCCAATATAAAATGCTGTCTGTCCATTCTGGAAGTTACTTCTGGCTATATCCGCAGTAACATCAGCAGATACAAGACCATACTCATTACATAGAGAATTAATAAAGTTATATGCTTCTAAAGCGCCCTCATTACCAAGGCCTATATCAGATACATCATAAGCTCCATCAGAATAGTTGAAAATGTATCCGCCGCATGCCCTTACAAATCCAAGGTCATAATATATACTTGTAGCATCAAACTGAACGCCACCTATATCTGAAGCAACTTCCACGAGTTCCTCCCATGAATCAGGAACTTCGCTTACTTTTTCTGTGTTATAAAAAAGTGCTATTGTTTCAACTGATAAAGGAGCTGCGTATCTAGTTCCATCAACATAACATGCCTGCACTGCTGATTCAGAAAAATCTGCATCATTATATACTTCAGCTGGTACTTCAGCCGCTAAATTAGCATTTACATAGTCAGCAAGCTGGTCATTAGGGATTCCTATAACCGCATCAGGTCCATCTGCACTCTTTACAGCCTGAGCAAACTTTTGAACGGAAGGTGATTGATGTATAACTTCTACTTCCATTCCATTTGCTGCTCCCCAAGCATCTGCTAATTTCTGGATTGTCTCTGTCTCAACCTCCATATTGGTCCAGACTACGATTTTATTAGAATTTCCTTTAGACCCACATCCTATAAGTGATGCGCATGCCATTATTCCTGCCATGGCAATTGCAATTTTCTTTTTATACATTTATAGTTTCTTCCTTTCCTTCTCACATTTTGGGTAAAGCAATAAGAGCTTCATTTGCATTACCTGCTGCATCAAACAGTGCCTGATTGGCCATTGCATTTCCTGCTTCTACTTCATCATTCATATAACGACACCCCACTTTGCTTCCCCAGGTACAATCCGGGATAGGAAGCCACTCAGGTTCCCAGTAGAATACGCCTATGCCATGGTTATTTTTCACTCCCCTGACCGATTCTATCAGATCTCTCAAAAACTGGCTCTGACCTTGCTGCGATGCAGGATATCCGGTTGCCTTTTCTTCATCACTGCCATAGACTGTTCCATTACAGCCCAGAGTACTAAGTGTATATCCTATAGAAGTTTCTGCAACCATGACATCTTTATCATATCTGCTACTTATGTCATTCATATTATCAATCAGCTGACTGATACTGCCATTCCAGTGCGGATAATATGACATTCCAATAACATCATAATCGATTTCATAGGGCTCTAAATCCTTAAACCATTCCCGGTACAATGCGTTATTTGTTCCAAAATCCAAATGCAAAACTATTTTTGAATCAGGACAAACCGTTCTGGCTGCTTTTATTCCTGCTTTCAGTAACATCGCCATATTTTGAACATGATCTACGTGACCATCAGGCCAAAGAAGTCCATTGGTTATTTCATTGCCTATCTGGATCATTTCAGGAACAATACCACTTTCTTTCAATTCACCAAGAACCTGAAGTGTGTATCCATATACCGTCCCTTCTAATTCCAATCCACTGATATCTTTCCAGGCTTTTGGCTTGACCTGCTTAGCAGGGTCTGCCCAAAAATCACTGTAATGTATGTCCAGAAGCAGTTGCATTCCACTGGCTATAGTTCTTTTTGCAAGCTCTATGGTAGTACTCAGATCATTGGTTCCGCCGCCATAGCTTTCTCCATCCTTGCTATAAGGATCTCTCCAAAGACGTAACCTTATCATGTTAACTGAACACTTTTTTAATAGTTTAAAAATATCTTCTTCCTTGCCATCAAGAAAATATTTTGCTCCATGATCTTCAAGTTCCTTTATCATGGACACATCCATACCTTTTATAAAGTACATCGTTACTCCTTCACCAAAGTGATATCATCTATAGTTCCCCATCCACCAGGTGCGAGTGTTACGCTTACTCCAACTACCACGTCTTGCCCATCGACTTCTATACCGGATAACTCAGCAGTGTTCCATGCAACATAACCATCCAATGATGTATCTATCACCTGTCTTTCTCCGCCAACTTCTACATAGAAAAATACAGATGCATTTTCGTCTCCAACATCATCACCTTGAATATGGCCTGTTAATTTATATTTTCCGCTTTCAAGTCCAGAGATTGTTTGCTCTGCTGTGAAATTTATATCTGATGATCCAGAATAAAAATGAAGAGACTGAACGCCTTCATACGCATCTGTATCTCGATCATATACATCAAGTTCCTCAGTAACATCATCAATATTAGTAACAACCCATGGAGTAAAATCAGCATTCTCAAAACTTCCATTTACAACATAATTTCCGTTTTCGTCAGCTTTAGCTGTGCCGGATCCTGATGCATTACTTCCACACCCTGATAGACTTGATACCATTACAAGTGCCATTACTGTTGCTATAATTCTTTTTTTCATCCTAACCCTCCCTAGATAAATGTTTTATCTTTTTATTAGTAAATTATTTACTATAGTTGCATTTTATTCCTGCCGACTAACGCTGTCAATCTTTTTATTCATTTTTGTCATATTACTCATTTACATTGAGGGATTTTTGTGCAATTGCGATAAATATAGATGATACCTGAAATACCGAAAGTAATGCATGATCGTCATTTACAATGAAAAAAGGTTGCCGCATATCATCTAAAGCGACAACCCTTCAACTATTTTTATTAAGTACTTTTTCTAAAAACCGGAAGTCCGTTCACAAATACCGTTTTGGTAATCTTGCTTCCATTTAGAACTTTGTTTCTCAAAAGATCTAACGCAGTTTCACATATAGCGCTATGATCCACATGAAATGTAGTAAGCGGTGGTGATACATACCTTGCAACATTTATATCATTTATACTAAAAACTTTTACCTTATCAGGAATACTGATATTATTCTCATTAAAAGCCTGTAGTAAACCTACTGCCAGAGTATCACAGGCAACACAGATTGCATCCGGTATGTTCTTACTCTTTATCATCTGCATTCCTGCTTTATAGCCTTCATCAACGGTGAAATCTTCTGTAATATAGATATAATCCTCATTTAGACACTTATAATATATCATGCTCTGTCTAAAAGACCATTCCCTGACATCCATTGAAGGCTTACCAGTATCAATATCCTTATCTGTGCCTCCAACAAATCCAATCTTTTTTAATCCAGATTCTATATAATAATCAACCATCTGTGTTATGAATGAGTCAAGATTTGGGCGTACTGCATCAAATAGTTTTTCATCTGGAGAAGTTCCTATAAATACGCCCTTCTTACAGCGCTTATACAGTTTTTTGATATCACTTCTATTCATCCATCCGATAGCCACAAATGCCGTTGTGTTTTTAGGAATAGCTTCCATGCCATCAGTTTTTGTAATTACCGATAGTTCTATATTTACCTTCGCTGCTTGCTTTTTCAATTCATCACGAAGAGTCGTATAATAAATATCTTCAAGTTCATCTATGGCATCCTGCCAATAAACAAGGACAACGTTCTCAATCTTAGGATATATGATCCTTTTCTTATATCCTATCTTTTCAGCAGTAGCAAATATTGCCTCTCTAGTCTCTGCACTTACTGATATTCCATCATCATAGTTCAGAACTCTTGATACAGCGGCACTAGATACTCCCACTATTTCAGCAATTTCTTTTATAGTTGCCATTTCTATCCCTCACGATTAACTCTTCCTGATAAATAATTTACTATACTTTTTACTTCATGGCAACGTCAAATTAGATTGATTGCATGCAATGAGTCAAATTGATACGTCCCCACTGACTCATTGCGTGCAATGAGTCAATCTGATACGTCCCCGGTGACTCTAATGGTTATAGTAACATCACCATTAGAAAGAAGATCTGCCATCTCTGCTTCATCCTTATCAGATATATGACCTAGCCTTGTGTATGACCAACTGTTGGAACCATAAAACACCACCATCTGGTTTCCTGAATACAGAACTATATCACCTGATGATGTTGTTGTCTGCTTATCATCTCGTGGCAAACTCTGTCCTATGGAACCAACCTGCTCAAAACCGCCATACATTGACATCTGAATGGTAATATCACCATCTTTAGCCATATCCCGCAGCGCTTCTACAGCCTGATTGTCTTCCCATTCCACATTAACTTTTGTATCGCCAATCTTCATTATCATTGTACTATCTCCAATAGCTTCATCATCTACTGATTCATCTTTTTCTGTCAGCTGATACATAGCAGTTTCCTCCGACATGACATTCTCTTCTGAGCTTTCTGTTTCAACATTTTCTGATGCTGATATTTCAGCTACCGCATCCTGATTATCACCGGAGTTTTTTGTATTCCCAGAACAGGCGCTCATACAAAATATGATTGTCATGCAGAATGCTATCAAAATCATTTTAGCTTTCATCGCAAACATCCTTTATCTTAAAGACTTTCCAAACTCGAAAGCTTCGTTTAACTCTTCTGTTTTCCCGGATGCCTCACCCATATCACCTATACCACCGCAGAATAAGGAACCTGAAAACTGAGCCTTTTCGAAGCAATCAACCCATCCTTGAAGTCCACTTTCCGCCTTTTTAGGCACAAACTCTTCATCCTCAGCTGCTACAGAGAGCATATATACATTTCTAAATCTATAATCTGAAGGATATAGAGGATTGAGCCTGTCCAAAAGAGTCTTCATCTGGCCACTCATCTCGTAATAATAAATAGGTGTTGCAAAAACGAGAATTTCTGCATTCTTTACTTTTTCTGCAATAGTGACAGCATCATCCTTAATAACACATTTCTGTGTATTTTGACAGGCCAGACATCCGATACAGAATCCGATATTTTTCCCTTTTAGGCTTATATGCTCCACATCATGACCTGACGCTTTTGCCCCCTCTATAAGCTTTTCAGTAAGTATATCTGAATTGCTATTTGCACGAAGGCTTGTTGAAATAACTAACACTTTACTCATATCATCTCATCCTTTATTTCTTTTCTATCGGTTCTACATCCTCTACCGTCATCATTACTTTAGATTCTCCATAAAGAAGCTTTCCAGCTTATCAAAAGGAATATAATCCTTATCTCCACCGTCATAAAGGTCAGTATGTACAGCATCAGGGATTATCATAAGTTCCTTATTATTTGCATACTTGCTGTCTTTGATCATATCTGCATATGCATCCTTTGAGAAATAACATGAATGAGCCTTTTCTCCATGAACAAGTAACACTGCACTTCTGATCTCGTTGCTGTATTTAAGTATTGGCTGATTAACAAAGGATTCACAGCCGATTACATTCCAGCCACCATTAGAATTAAGGCTTCTCTTGTGATAACCTCTGTCAGTCTTGTAGTAATCATAATAGTCTTTCACAAAGAAAGGTGCATCCTCCGGAAGTGGATCTACTACACCGCCGCCAAGCTTATACTCACCTGCCTTAAGGTCTTCAAGTCTCTGAGCGCACATGGCAGCCCTCTTCTGATACCTTGCTTCCTCGCTGTCCTCGGAGTCAAAATATCCCTTGGCATTTACTCTTGTCATGTCATACATTGTCATTGCAGCTGTAGCTTTGATTCTTGTATCAAGAGCTGCTGTATTTACAGCCATGCCGCCCCAGCCACAGATACCTATGATTCCAATCCTGTCAGGATCTACTTTTTCATTAAGTGAAAGAAAATCAACTGCAGCCATGAAATCTTCTGTGTTGATATCAGGAGATGCCATATATCTTACGTTCCCACCGGACTCTCCTGTAAATGATGGGTCAAATGCTATTGTTAAGAATCCTCTCTCTGCCATTGTCTGAGCATAAAGACCTGAGCACTGCTCTTTAACTGCACCGAATGGTCCGCATACAGCAATTGCAGGGAGCTTACCATCTGCATTCTTTGGAACATACATATCAGCTGCAAGAGTGATCCCATATCTGTTTACAAATGTGACTTTGCTGTGGTCTACCTTATCACTTTTCTTAAAGGTCTTATCCCACTCGGTTACAAGGTTTAGTTCTTCTTTTCTGATCATTTTACATTCCTCCGTTTTAATCATTTCTCTTTCTGAATCTGTCTTATCAAAAAATCCATGTTATCAACTTTTTTCTGGCTGTCATGAAGCTCATCCATAAGATGACACCGGCATTTTCTAAGATCTCGAAGAAGTGTATCTGTATCCCCTTCTTCATACATCTTTTTCATAAAGCTTATTTCTTTCTCATCACAGCCCATGTCAGTAAGGCTTTCAAGAATCTTTTTGGTATCCATCTTTTTTGCTCCTTCTGATTTCATAGTAAATCCTTGACCAGATTTTCGCTAATGAATAAAATAAATATCATGATATTCGTTTTTGGAATAACATTTTAATCGTCAACTTTATGGAGGTTTTCATGGAAATAAAAAATCTCAGATATTTTCTTGCAGTTGCAAGGGAAGAAAATATGTCAAAGGCTGCTGAGCAGCTTCATGTATCACAGCCTACTCTTTCAAAGACGTTAAAAGCATTAGAGGAAGAACTTGGGAAGAAACTGTTTGTAAGGCACAGTTTCAGCATTTCGCTTACGGACGAAGGGATGCTTCTGCGTGACCGCGCCCAGGATCTTGTTGCAATGTCAGACAAGATAGAACAGGAATTTAATTCCCTGGATGATATAACAGGTGGGGATATTTATTTTGGATTGGCCGAGAGCTATCAGATAAGATATCTTGCCAGAGAGATCTATAAGTTAAAAGAAAAATACCCCAACTTCACTTATCATATAACCAGCGGAGATACTGAGCAGGTTACTGAAAAGCTTGATAAGGGCATTTTAGACTTTGCTGTACTATGTGAAACACCTGACAGCAATAAATATGAATATATAAAGTTTCCGGAAGCGGATGTATGGGGAGCAATCATTTCATCGTCTCATCCCCTAGCAAAGAAAAAGTCCATCCGGGTCTCTGACCTCGTAGGAGAGCCCCTTTTTGTCTCTGAACAGAGCTGGAACAATGAGATCAAAGCATGGGCCAAAGACAGATATCCGGCACTTAAACTTGAGGGGTCCTTCAGACTTTCCTATAACGGCTCCGTATTTGCAAGGGAAAACCTTGGAATACTTCTTACTTTTAAAGATCTGATAAATACCGGAGCAACTAACATGGTTTTCAGGCCTCTTTCACCGGAACTCAAATCAGAGTTATATCTGATATGGAATAAATATCAAACATTTACTCCTATTGCTGAGAAATTTCTGGAGCAGATAAAAAAAGCATTCAAATATTAAGTGGTCTGTTACCAATCAATAACATCGAAGAACTCTTCAATATTGGTATTTTTCTTATCCAATGCATCCTGATCATAATCAGTCTTTTTGATGATGATATCAAAAGTCTTTTTCTTGATCTCATACTTGTTGGACTGAGCCTCCTTCTTAATCTGTCTCAGGAAATTGGAATATCCGCCGCCATGCATATTTATTGGCTTTAGTACAAGTTCAACTCCCTGATTCTTACGCATTTTATCGATATAGTTATACTCGGTATCGCCCTCGCAGAAGATGGCGTACCTTTTCTTAAGTACCCTCTCTTTTCTACTCAAAAGCTGTACCTCCCAATATGCCCTTCATGTAAAACTCATAGACTTTGGCAGTCTCGTATCTTACCTCGGGAAAATCTGAAAGTGAATACAGTTCAGAAGTAAGACTATCCTTACTTTTTGTCACAAAATAGATTTGTTCCTTCATGTAGGTCTTCAGGTTCAGATGAAGCACGTTATGCGTTGAGAAGATAAACTGTCCCTTATGTTCTTCACCGTTAACAAACGCCACAACTCTGTCTGATAGAATTGGATTAAGTACTCTGTCCATCTCATCTGCAAATACAACCCTGTTCTCATATACTACCCTGAATATCTGGACAGCCCATGCAAAGAACTCTCTTACGCCAGTTGAATCCTGCTGAAGTTCTCTTCGGATTTCATTGCCCTCAACGTCTCTTCTAATTATCAATGACTTCCCATAAGGCTTGTCATTATCCACTTCTATGCTGCATATACTGTAATCAACCATGCGGAATATATCTACAAATCGGGGATCCCTCATGATCTTGATGTCCTCATCCCTGCCAGCAGGATTTCCGTCCTGGTCTTCCGGAACCGTACCTGGGAGAAGAATATTTTTGAACCAGCCTGTAGTCTCAATAGCATCCGCATTACCAAGAAGTGCAAGCTTACTTATAAAAAGGCCATAGCTGTTGTTACTGTTCTTTAATGCAGTTCCAAGCTCAGAAGCCTTTCCTTCCTTTTTTTCATATTTTCCAGCCTTATCCCTTATAACAGAAAAGAGACATGAGAAGGTCCCTTTCCTCTTACTCTGCTTATATAATCCTTCACTTGTTATTCCATTAGAGTCTATTCCCAAACAATACTTGTAGATATGTCCCTTTTCTGAAATGAAGGATATCTCAAATCTCTGTTCAGGATTTTTTTCCATAAGAAAACTAGATGCATTAACATATGCACCAACAGACTGTACATGGGAATTGAAGTCTATAAGAGATTTCAAAAACTTAAGACTCCCAATAAAATTGGATTTACCACCTGCATTCTCACCGACAATAACTGCAGTCTTTAGAAGGTCGTAATCCACATCTGTAGAAGTATAGTTGTCAGGATATCTCGTCTTAACTTTGCTATTAGGTGCCTCCATACTAAATTCGCTCTCAACATTGAACGAGCAAAAGTTATTGAATTTAAAACTAATCAGCATCTGGCAACCTCCTTTTAAACTGTTTCATAGCTATATTATAGCACAAAATCTTTCACCTAAACCAGATTTTTGGTTTGGGTTAAAGATTTTTACCCTCTTTTAGGTGAAAAAGATATAAAAATCTCCCAAAATAATACTCAGGTGCAAAAAAACGAAATTTCTGCGCATCGGTCTTTCAACGCATGATTGGTAAATTGATATTCATCAGATCTTAGCCGAAACTCTCATCAAGAGTCACCGGGGACGTATCAATTTGACTCATTGCGTGCAATGAGTCAATCTGATACGTCCCCGGTGACTCACTATTAAACTTAAATAACCATAGGTAGATATTTTTGTCGTTCTTTTTCTAACGCCTTACTAATCCATTCTTTGTCCATAATGTTGTCAAAAGCACCTGCCACAATGGATTCATCAGCATAGTTGTCAAACTCTACCTGCTTTTCTTCCAGAATCAGCATCATATCGTCATCAATGGTATCCGGGCACAAGAGTCTGTATACCAGCACATTTCGAATCTGTCCCATTCTGTACACTCTTGAAAGAGCCTGGCTTTCAAGAGATGGCTTGATCTGTGGTTCACAGAACACCACAATACTGGCTGCCTGAATATTAAGTCCAACTCCACCAGCTATTATCTGGCTCACCAGAACACTTCCTGCAGGGGCATCTGCGAGTTTATCCACTAGAAGTTGTCTTGTACTCATCATAGTATCCCCGCTGATGACGCCTATGCATCTGCTTCCCAGGAGAGTACTGACTTTAGAAATTGTCTCTCTAAAAAATGAGTATATGATAACTTTTCTTCCCTCATGCTCAGCCTGTTCAAGCAGTTCTAACAGTCGCATACATTTAGAAGATGTGGACATGTCATCCTGCAGGAATGACACTCTTCTCATGTCAGAAAAGTTTCCAGATAAAACTGCATCTCTGTATCTGTCCTTATCTGTTTCTGTAAGGCTGCACCACTCCAGCTCCTGAGCAATCTCTGGAAGCTCCTTCAGAACCTGCTGCCTTGTTCTTCTGATGTAAACCGGAGCAAGGCTTTCTTTAAACTGCGGTAAATGGCTGATATTGGCAAGCTCCTTCACCTCTTTTGTCATATCCGGACGAACAAAATCAATCAGGTTGCACATTTCATCAACTCGATTTTCCAGAGGCGTCCCTGTCATCAGAAGAATTCTTTCAGACTCATTATCAAGCCTTCTGATATACATAGTTCTCTTGGCATCAGGATTTTTCATGTAATGAGCTTCATCTATTACCAGCATTGAAAGAGACATATGGTTGTCTATTCGATCAACTATTTTTCCCATAGACTCATAGTTGGTTATAGCTGCTCCGCCATTTTCCTGCCACCTGGCAAAAGAGTCATCAAGCGTCTGTCCATGTAAGATAAAAGCCTCTATATTACTGAACTTTTTAATTTCTCTTGCCCAGTTAATAAGCACACTGGCCGGGCAAACAATCAGAAAATAGCATTTTCCATTTTCGGTTGTATGTATGTGGGACATAGCGGCAATTGCCTGGATCGTCTTACCAAGCCCCATCTCATCGCCAAGCAGGACTTTCTTTTGATTCAAAATATATTTTGCCCCAAAAACCTGATATGCCCTGAGGGTTCCTCTAAACTCATCGAGGTTCAGATTTATTGCATTTATCTCATCCGCCAGCTGAGCAGAAATACTGTCATATACAAAAGGTCTGTTTCCTGTGGAGTTACCGAGATTTTCAAGGATTGCATAAAAATCAGCACTGCTCTTGCCGAATAATTCCAGCGCCATAGCCTGAGAAGTATTTGATGCTTCCTGATACAACTCAAGGATATGCATAAGTCTTTCGAAAAAAGCACTGTTACAAAACTCATATATACTATCCGCCATGGCAACAGTATTCTGCTTAGACACAGAATTAGAAAAAAGCCAGCGAATACTGTTTCTGATCATTCCGCTGTCCTTTATCTTTTGAGCATACGTATCCAGATTTGATGCGGCTTCCAAAGAATCTTTTCTAACTTTTTCGCTATTAATATAATTTGCAAGGGCTGTGATAAGTGCAACGTTATCCTCTGCATTATCTGATGTAGCCTCAATATCAAGTCGTATAGTAACTTTGGCTGCAAGACTATTGGCAAAATCTGTAATAATGCTCCTTATTGCCTCTGTCTGCTTTTCCCCAATTCCATTAACAGACTGGATTTCGAAATCAGTAGCCTCAGATATCTGCCCCAGATTACGGTATCCTGCATCAATAAGAGCCTGCACGCGGATTCCTGCTTTCGCATTTTTCAGCTCATCCACAGAAACCTCAAAAAGATCCTTCTGAGCTTGCTTTCCTGCAATCTTGTTGCACAACTGCTTTATACTCTCCTCCTGAAGCAAACGCTCATTATAGATACTCTTAAAGGCTTCATTTGTATCACTTATCGCTTTTATTAACTTTTTCAAATCTTTGAAATTTGGTTTATTCATATCCACTGATTTAATATATTTTCTCTATCTTTTCTGTAATTCCGTAATGTCTCATGAAATCTCTGATTTCGTCATCATTTCTAACCAGCTTCACTTCCTCAAATGCGCCTGTATGTATATCCTGGAAGCCTGCCACCATCTCGCCATTGCATATACTGGCTTTGATCACAGGCTTTTTGTTTTCTTTATCATAGGCCACAGAGCCGGATGAGGCTTTCTTTTTGTAGCCGCAATCACAATAAGGTCCACCATATGCAAGCGTATACTCTCTCACGAATTTCGATGTACCACCGACTTCACTCATAGTATAGTCCAAATGGCACATGGCAGGGACGTATTCAAACAGCCCGTATTCCTTCATCAATTGACATATTCCGCATTTGGTAAAACGGGCTTCATATCCACTTCCATCTTCGTATGCCAAAAAATCCATGTTCCAGGAGTAAGGATTTCTATCAGCTGCCCTTAGCGCAGCAGTATTTTTAAGCCCCTGTACATCAGCATCTGAGAATTTCCTCTTGCCTCTTATCCTGCAAAACCATTTGGTAGGCAGGTTCATGATGCCCGCCGCATAGAACTTAGTTAATGCTTCCATGGATGGCTTTTTATCGATATTTAGAAGAACTGCCGCAAAAAGAGCGCAGTTCACGATGTTCATTTTAAACTGATCTGCCGTTTCAAACTCTGGCAGCTTATCTATGATCTCTATATACTTAGGCTTCGCATTTCTCATTATTTCTGCGGATTGCGACTTAGAATACCCAAGCTCAGTAACCATTGCATTTGTAAAAGAGTTCTTATAAAGCACCCACATTCCTGCAGGCATCCCCAAATACTTCATATAGCCTCCATATTTTTTTCCATTTATGCAAAAGAAAAAACAACACATTATACCATGTACTCTCACTGCTTATCTTTTCGCATCTTCTATCTCACAGCTCTGCAGGCCACTCTAAGCCTACATCCAGCCCATTCTCTGTAAGCCAGTCATCTTCTACTGACAGGTATTTCTCGTTACCGGCATCATCCGCAAGGGTAACTGTTACCTTTGGCTTCTGTCCTGGCTGCAACTCTTCGCAGCCGTAATCCCCATCAAATATATGCTTGATCTTCCACATATTTCTAAATCACGATCCTCCACTTCACTTAATTTTAGGAAAAAAGCTTTTCAGAATTCCCCTTTATGCTTTTCAAAAAAGTCAAAGTATGTCCTTACTCCCTTAAGGTCTGTCCACTTCTTAATATCCACAGGACTTTCGTCAAGATCATAGATCATAGCGCCTTTAAGTGCCAGCAAAAATGGGGAATGGGTAGCTATTATGAACTGACAGCCAAAGAACCTGGCTGAATTCTGGATAAATTCATGCAATTCCAGCTGCCTCTGCGGAGAAAGTGAGTTTTCAGGCTCATCCAGCAGATACAATCCATTATCTTTTATTTTTTCCGAAAAATACTGCAAAGCACTTTCTCCATTGCTGTGCTCTATGATGTTATTTCCAATAGTATCTCTGACATATTTTGATTGCGTTTTGGACCTTGCCGACACAATCTTTTTTAGCTGCTCATAATCATCAAGCGACTTCATCTGAAACTTTGAATGCTTATTCTCGATCCACTCATCAAAAACCTGCTCTCTCTTACGATCAACACCATCGTTTAGAGCCCTAAGGTTAAGCATGAAATCGAATACGTCATCACTTGTGATGATCCTGATCTCTTCCGGACTGCCCTCACAGGTCATCTCGTAATTACACATGCTTATGTAATCGCCAAAGAAACTGCTTCTATTGAACAACGTATCCCTTGCAGCCTTCAGTTTTTCAGCCATAAGATTCAGAGCGGTACTCTTTCCTGATCCATTGTTTCCATAGAGAATCGTTATCTCTGAAAAAGACAACTCTCGCAGCTGATTTTCAGCAAATACGCCAAATGGGTAAAAAGATGCATAGCACGTTCTTCTTATGTTGTTAACAAACTGTTCTTCCTTTTCCACACCAGGAAACTTAAACGAGTCTATATATCGCATCTCTTATTCTTCACCCTTTGCATATATCTTTTCTTACAGTTTAAATAGTATTCGGAAGGACGTCAATTTGCCGTTGACTTCCTTCCGAACAATTTAATGTACGTTGTTTAAACCACATTTTAGGAGAAATCTTTATGAATCTTGAAGGTATGGAAAAAAGCTTGCTGATTACCTGAACCTTGAGCGCACCAACATGTCAAAAGAGCTATCTCACATGCAATCTGAAGGTCTTATCGAGTATAAAAAAGTCATTTCAGGCTTCTATAAGAAGATTAACCGGAGGTTATATCTATGGACTTCAAAACATCCATAATCTCTTTGTTCTGCTCAAGAAGGTTATACACACCGTCTTCTGACAAAACTCCGCGCTTTAGATCTTCCGGATATAGTCCCTGCTCATCTGCCTCAAAGTCTTTTCTCCATTGCTTACTGCCATAGTAATCGGACAGCTTCTGAAGATCATCCTGCATATGCTGAAGATCAAAGATATTGGCCTCCAAGGCTTTAAGAGTCACGCTGGCCTTTTGATAGATTGCTTCCATCTTGTTAAGATCTGCAGGAACATTATCTCTCTGAAGACGCTTAGCAAAGTGATTCTTCTTGTGCTCGTACATCGCAGCAGCTTCCTCAGGAAATAAAAGAATATTTCTGCTGTTCAGGACCTCACAAACTCGCTTGTGCGCTTCTTCATCAGAAAAGCCTTCCTTAACCTGGTCCTTATATATTGCATACATCAGATTTGTGCAAAGAGCCTTGGCACGCTGCTTCAAATCTGAATAGTGCTTTACTTTTGGTGCATGTTTCTTTTTGCTCATGGGTAGTGTCCTTCTGAAATTATCAACTCATTAATTATAGCAAAAAAACTTCTACGATAATAATGATATATTGTTGCCGTTTATTGTAAAAAAAGTCCGTTCAACCTGTTGGAAATTGGGAAAGCCAAAAAAGCAATAGGTATAAAAAGCCTGTCTAACCTATTGGAAACTGGGAAAGTCAAAAAAGCAATAGGTATAAAAATCTTGTCTAACCTATTGGAAATTGAAAAAATGCAAACCCCAATAGGTAAAAATACTTATAAAATACCTATAGAAAAACAAGAAAATACAATAACCAACAGGTAAAAGACTTGTAAAATTACCTATTGAAAAACAAGAAAATACAATAACCAATAGGTAAAAGACTTATAAAACATCTATTGAAAAACAAGAAATGCAAAAAACAATAGATAAAAGACTTGATAAAAGCACTATAATTATTTTATGAAAATCCTATTAGTGATCGATGTTCAAGAAAAATATCTTAGCTTTTATGACGATGATCTTTTAAAAAGAATCAACGCCAGGATCAGTGCGGCAAAATCAGATGGAGATAAAGTCATCTACATCCGTAACATTGGCATTCATGGCGATAATGATAGTTATGCTCTGGCTAAAGATTTGCTCATAGTTTCGAATCACATATATGAAAAGGAATATCCAAGTGCCTTTACAAATGATTCTTTTACAAAAGAGCTAACTGATTTGAAGGTAAAAGAACTTGAGATAATAGGCATAGATGGCAATAGCTGTGTAAAAAAGACTTGCATGGATGCTGCGAATGCAGGCTACAAGGTAACTCTTAACTTACAATGCACTTCCGCCAGGAATAAAAAGATATTTGAAAAAACGCTTAAAGAACTGTCAGCTGTAGGAGAGATAAAGATCAATACTTAACTCTCAGGAACGTAGCGCAGGCATCAGGCTGATGCCACGCTTGCAACTCCGATCTGTACATTTGTAGTATAAAAAATGCCATGTAACGGCATTTATACCGAAACATGGCATATATGTAAGCTTAGATATAGCTTACAGTCTCTGATAGCTCTTTTCTACTGCTGTGATTATCAAGCGGTCCTGCTCCTTCTTCAGCATAACCGAGATCAAGAAGCATCAGGATCTCTTCGTTATCTGGAAGACCAAGATCCCCCGCAAGTGCATCCGGATTAAAGAAATTGAGCCAGCAGCTGTCTACACCTTCATTTGCTGCAGCAAGCATAAGATGTGTTGCTACGATAGAAGCATCCTCAATACCAGAATCTCTTTGGCCACCCGGATATGTGAATACATTATTCTTATCAAAAGCCACCACAAGTACTGTTGGAGCGCCATAGCGACAAGGAGTTGCCTTATCAATCTTAGCCAGGTTCTCTTCTGACTCGACAACATAGATATGCTGCTCCTGAAGATTCTTGGCTGTAGGCGCAAGACGACCTGCTTCAAGGATCTCACCCAGTATTGCTCTGTCCACCTTTCTCTCACTATACTTTTTACATGAATAGCGGTTCTTTACTACGTCGTTAAATTCCACTTTTTATTTCTCCTCTTCCCATCCTTTGCAAACATCACACCAGCCCTGAATCTCAGTAATCTCTTCAAGCTCATCTGGAGTTATCTTAACCGACGTAAACTCATTACCTCCAGCCGGATGAACATATTCAAACCTTTTCATTGAAATATCAAGCCATATCGGAATTCCTGCAGGAACTGCAAACGGACACACTCCTCCAGGCTGAAATCCAGTTATATCCTCCACCTGGTCCCTCGGGATCATATGGGGCTTAGTATGGAAAACTGATTTGAACTTGGAACTGTTTACTTTCCCATCACCAGCCATTACAACAATAACCGGCTTCTCCTCAACTATAAACGACAGCGTCTTGGCAATCTCAGGTTCTGTACATCCAATCTGCTGAGCTGCATGCTCAACGGTATCTATTGTCTCAGCATGCTCTGTAAGCCTGTCTCCGAATCCCTTTATATCCAAAAATTCTTTTACTCTAGCGTTTATCATCCTATTCACCTCACCTTAATGATAGTTCGAAACGCTTGATGTTTCCAATACGTTTTACTTATCGTCAGCAATAGACAAAGCCTATAATCATTTTATTATCTCCTTTGACCTACAGATATAGTCCTAACATCATCAAATAAGTACTCCTGAAAAATGATCGATTTCATGCTGGATTATCTGCGCTGTAAAACCGTTAAATTTCCCATGCTTTGGTTGAAAATCCTGATCCAGGTAATCCACCTCAATCTCTTTATACCTGGTGCACGGCCTTACTCCATCTAGAGAAAGGCAGCTTTCCTCAGTCTGATACTCTCCAGTCTTTTTAGTAATTACCGGATTAATCATAGGGAAAATGAATGGTCCCATAGCTATTACAATAATCTGCTTCTTCACACCGATCATGTTTGCCGCCATGCCAACACACCTGTCCTGATTTGCTCTTAATGTATCAATAAGATCGTCTACAACCTGCTTGTCTACCTTGGTTGCAGGCTCAGACTTCTGTTGCAAAAAGAACTGATCTCTAACTATCTGCTTTACCATTTTTAAACCTCAATCTTATCCTTTGTTAAATGCTCCACTGGCTCTGCTTTGGTTAACCACACTCCATTAGCGGAAAGAAAGAATTCATATTCTTCCTGCGGCATTATATATCACCTACTTTTTATCTGTTTTAAATCTACCGAATTCGGTAGGTTTAAAATTTGGATTATGCAACTGCTCCCATAATCCCCAAAATCTATAGTAGACCGATTTCTTAGCCAATGGCTGATAACAAGAGCAGCATTACTACAGGAGCAACTGCACTGATATCAGTACTTGCCGTACCAGTTACGCTGCTTGCAGGGCTACTCTTATCTAATCGTAAAAAGAAATAAATCTAATACACTTATCTAATTATTGTTCTTATAAGTACTTTGAACGAAGGATTTCTAAAGCATCCTCCATAGATATCTGTAATCCAGGCTGCTCCTCCAATGACTGTGTAGCAATCTTCAAATCCTCTGAATTTATCTCAAAAAGAATCAATTCCCGCTACCATTTATACTCCTCCAAAAAACTTTGTAATTCGCCTTCAACACGTTCATCCGCATTGTCTGACAGGCTCATGGCAAGTGATACCGGATCTACTTCGCCGTTATTTGCAAATAGTCCCGGATCATATTTCCAAAGTTCTACTCTACTTGTCCTAATATCATCCTGCCATCTCGTATCTACCTCTTCAAAGCCGCTCACAATATCGCTGCCTTTAACGACAGCATATACATCCTCGCTTGGTGCAGCAAGCATGCTATGTCTGCTTAGCATCGTTTCTCCGGCGATGAATAATCCTTCTTCTTTTGTAATCTTTGTATGGACAATCTTCTGCACAGGGTTGATCAGATAATCCTTTGCTACCTCAAATAGCTCACGCCCTCTATAGTTAGGAACCATCCTTATCTCTTTTCCTACTCGTTCTTCTCTGATAAGGTCCATCTGCTTAAGTTGCTCTGAAGCTCTGGTAATTGACATTTTCGTCAATCCAAGATCATCTGCAGCCTGCTTTTTTATGAAAAAGTCATTTCCACTTTGGTATAACAGATAAAGAAAAAGGCATTGCGTTGCTGGCATCATTTTGTCTGTAGACACAATCATTTTTCTTTTTAAGTTATTACTAAGCATTACCCCAAGGAAAGGCAAAAAAATCTGATCCGGTAATGAAATAAACGGAATCCCTTTTGCTATCAACGCATCTCTTTGTACTCTTGTGATGTCATCAAAGCAAAATGCCGCATTAAGCCCTGTCTTTTCCATATACTGAGAAAGCTGCTTTTTGAATGCCACAACGCCGAACTTCTCCCGGTCTGACAATTTGACAATCAAAAATGATGCATCTCCCATTACAGCACTATAGAAGACTCTTCCTGATATCATGTATAAAGGTAACCCTTTTAGTTTAATTTGTTCCAAATGACAGTTTATACCAAAGGCGTTCTTTAAAGCATTTCCCAGCATAATATCACCTCGATAACATTTTTCTTTTATAATAACATTAAATATGTTATCGTTCAATATTTATGTTACCGTCCTACAAATCTCAGTGATATTAACCCCAAAAACAACATCTATGCTTTTTTATTTTAATAGCAAAGTTCAGTCCTGTCATTTAACTTGTGGTTGATATTAAAAAAATCAGCTCCAAATCCATCTCTGAATTCTTTGCTGATTCTCTCTTTTTCCTTCTTTCTGTTGTAGGCCTTCCCACTTGGAACACTCCTTGTTACGGGATTAAGATTTCCCCAGGTGCGTCTCTGTTTGGAATGGTACTCCTTTTGCTGTTTCTTACTACGTTTGTCCAGTGAAACAAATTTACTCATTGTATTTTCCTCCGTTTCTTCCTTATGAACTTTTTACCATTACTCACTATCCTCATCCATCGTCTCAATCAAGAAACTCACTGGCCTAAATCCGTCATTACAGGAAATCATCGCGGACTTAGGATTCTTCATCCAGCCATCATAGAAGTTTTCTCCGCCATGGGCTAAAGTCATTACAAAAGGCGAAACTGTCTCCCAGGCGCTTTCACAGAAACCTTCCGGTCTTTCCCATCCATTGCAGACAAAAGTCTGTCCAAGTTTCATGGAACAGGCATGTTCTATTGGATTCTCATACTCAGCCATAAGATCCTCATATCGAGCTATCTTCTTAACAGTGATTCTCACTTTCTTCATAGCAATTAATTATTCTCCATTCTCATAATTTGTCTCTCTCTAACAATGTATCTACCAATACAGCCATATGTCCATCTGCCACAGAATCTGCGATCCAACTGCCTTCACTAAAATGATCTCTCCTGAAGTGCCATGCAATAACTGCAAGAATCTGCTTATCCGTGAGTGTATCCAGCCATTCCTTCGTAGGCTGAGCCAGATCTCGGGCAGACAGCTTTCCGTTCTCAACCACCTGCCCGTAATCTGTGATCACTACCTTACTGTCATAGGCCTCATGGAAACAGGTATCTAAAATATCATAAATACCGTGATGTCCTTGTGGCGGCTGATAAACACTGTGCTTCTCGAAAAATATCCTCAGTTCCTCATCTTCAGATATCACATGAAAAAGAACAGAATACTTCCGACACCAACGAATCACACTATCTTCTATCTTTTCGTCTCCCACGATTTCCTTAAGTGCTTCCTCTCCTGTCGCAAGGATCTTGTCATCCAATACCGCAAAGATGATCTTGATATCATAATCAGGATAATTCTGAATAAAGTTATTGCATGCCTGGATAGCTTTTCTCCATGCTTTATCCACCGGATATCCGAATATTCCTGCGGATATCAACGGAAATCCTATGGAATGCAGACCATTCTCTTTGGCAAGCAACAATGACTGCTTATATGCACTGTACAAAAGCTTCGGTTCATTATGTTCTCCACCTGACCATCTCGGTCCTACTGCATGGATCACATACTTTGCCGGAAGCTTGAATCCTGGAGTGATAACCGCTGCCCCCTCATCACAATGACCGATTTTCTGACATGCTGCAGTCATTTCCTTGGATCCAGCATCATGGAAAATATATCCACATACTCCGCCGCCTTCCCAAAGACCTGTATTAGCCGCATTTACCACAGCATCTGTATCAAGTTTTGTGATTCCTATCTTTCTGATCTCAATTGAGCTCATCTGTCTTCACCTCATCACTCATAGAATATTCGCCTCATCATATTTTTTTGAGTAAAAAATAATTCTTTCTATATCTTTCAATTTATGCCAAGTATTATATTCACAAAATCCTTTATTTTATCTTCATTCTCCTTAGTAGGCTTATCTTTTGGATCAATAAGACTCAATTCTGCTACAAGAGATTCTGCATGAGCCGCTTCTTTCAGTTGTTGAATGCATTTAACCGTATTACCTCCGCTACTACTTGCAACAACAGCTATCTTCTTGCCTGTCATATCATTCTCATTCAAAAATGTACGGAAGGGCGGCGTAAACGTACCTGCCCATACCGGAGTACAAAGGACTATCACCTCATAATCATCTGGGGTGAAGCTGTACGGTTTCAAATCCGGTTTTTCCTTCATCGTAGCAGCTTTACCACCCCAAAAATACTTTTTAAATCCTTTGTCTGGATATTCCTTTACAGGAACCAATTCCAATAGATCTGCGCCTAAAGCATCAGCAAGCTTCTGAGCAACATATCTGATATTTCCCTCCAAAGAGTAATAAGCAACTGACAACTTCATATCTTTTCTCCCAAACCCTCATTGGAATTAATCGAAATCATACTATATTATTGTATCATTACCCGAACATTACATAAAGTGAATACTGCATTTTTATTCAGTCGCATCATATCATTAAGATCATTTTTTTCTTCAATCTAGTAGATATTCTTTCCCATAATGTAATCCCCTTAGAAGAGAAAAATCAGTAGTAACTCAAATGCAATAATAAGGAATAAATAAAACTTAGCCGCAAAGAGTATGATTCTTGCGATAATTACCGTATCCTTACTTATAGGGGCTTGATTGTTTGAGTCAACTATTATGATAATTTCTTCGTCTTTCATGGATATCACCTCACATTTCTATCAAAAAAGCTTCCTTGTAACTACCTTGTAATTAAACTGTAAACCCACATCAGTCCCATAAAAATGACAGCTTTTTTACCCAGGTTACTATTCACACTTTCCCAAATATGGTGTCTTTCACATAAAGAGATTCCGGTTATTTCAAAATGCCAA